>JAKAPS010000009.1 GCA_021806925.1 bacterium
CAACGCCGAAGAAAGATTCTTACAGGACACTCTGTTTACCAAATGAAGTGGAATTCCCTAAAACCATCTATTACAACCAAAATTCAATTCTATTTAAAAAATTGATCCCTCATTCGCGATACTCGTGTAAGTAAAGGATTGGATGTTTTATGTAGAGCATATAAATATACAAAATTCAGTTCTAGAAATAGATATATGGAATTTGGGATTACTATAGATGAACAAAATTCTAGTTATAGCTGCTATATGATATATAGAAATGGGATGAAAGTTACATTAAGTACAGACTTAAACGAGTATATTGGTAGACTTACCACAATGACTTTAGAATATAAAGGAGTATTTGAACAATGGATATTTGATTCAAACACATTTGAAATCAAAAACTATTTAAAGATGAGAGAAAATGAAATATAACTGCCCTTATCTATTGGTTTGATCTTTAATATCTGTTAATATACACTCATGTCTTATTACACTGATGCTGATAGTGAAAATTACGAATATCCACAGAACATAATGGATTTAGCTTATTTTGCAGTTTTATCATACCTATTGAATAAGAATTCTGTTAATATGGATCCTATTGCTGAGGAGATAAAAAATCAATATATTTTAGATGATTCTAAACAATCTAATTTTGAAAAATTTCCTAATACAAGATTAGAGGTTAATAAGGAGAATCCAAATATCCTAACTATTGAATTTATAAATCCTGAAAAAAGTAGTGTTGTAAAGTATACACATGAAAATGGGATAAACATCAGTGTGGAAAGAACATTCAATACGGTATTAGAAGGAAAAGATGAAGTTAATAGATTCAATGTAGTAGAGAATAAACTAGATAATACAACAACAATAGAGTGTAAATTACCAAATGACGATGTTCTTACATTGGTTTATGATACTTATTATTTATTAGGTAAGGATTATAACGAGATATTCAATACTAATGGTCTTGTTCTACCTGATGAAGAACCTGATTATGATTCCATGTTAGTTACTGATATATCAACTTTAGGTTCTCCATTAACTTGTGCAGAAATGTATGCAGATATTAAATCTGAATTTCCTGAATCACAACATAGAAACTATATATGCGTAACATACTATAGTTCAAATGAGAAACTTTGTAAGGAATGGAATATACAAAATGGGACTGAAAAGATTCTATCGTTTCGGGAATACTATATTAATTGAATATATCTTACGTGCATGTTTGTACAGGTGTATAACAAATACACATAATATATTATTGTTACGCCTTTAATAAATTTTTAACCATATTGCATAGAAAATATATTAATCTTTATTAATTTGTTCTATCACCCATAACAAATTTTTCAAGACTTACATTCTTACATGCAAATAATCAGATTAATATTTGCAATATAATACAATAATTAAGCATAATAATTGGATTAAGATCTCTTTTGTTACAACTTAATCCGTTTAATGTATAGCTAGTAACTAGCTGTATTATATTGACGAATTTCATCTTTTATATTAAAATGCACAAATGTCATATGAAGGTGTAGAAGAGAGAGTTGCTGAATTAAAAAAACAAGAGCAGGTAATTAATGATAGAATTACAGAATTTTTGCTTCCAATACAAGCAGAAATAGGACTGCATTTATTTAATAAAAAAACAGGGATTCAAAATGTTGCAGAAACATTGAATTCTAAACACAAATATTTCAACGATAAATTGTATACCGTTGAAAGGTATAATGATGATAAAGAATTGGTTTTTAGTTACAAAGATACCAAATCTGGCGTTGAAGAGAGAATAACATATTCATATGATGAGAATAGTTTCAATGTAATTGGAGTAATTGCAGTATGCAATGACGGAAAAGGCAATATAATTTGCGAGGAGCACAAAATGGATAGCGAGGGGAATGTAACAAGAATCATATCAATGAGAGATGTAAATAGATCTACTGCTATGCGTATCTTTTATTATCCTGATAAAAGTTCTAAATATATATTGGATGATTATTTGAGTAGTGAGGAGCTTCTTATGAAAGATGGTAATGTAATTAAATATACGATTACTCCTAGCCCTGATTATTAAATATTTGGCTTTTTCCCTGTATTTATGATAATATTCATGTTAGAAACAAAAGAAAGATAAATAAATGACAATACAAAACTATGATCCTAAAAAGGAAGAACTGTTAAAACTCATTGATTCCAGGCCTAGAGTAAAGATATCTAAATCAGATATCATTGAAGGGGTTATCTGTGGAATTAAGAATGGAGTTATTCTAGTAAATGTGAATGGAAAATCAGAGGGTATAATCTCAGGTAGAGAATTAGCATCTGAGGACTATGATGTGAAATCATTGAATATAGGGAGTAAGATATTTGTTTATGTTCTATCTACTGAAAAAGAGAAAGAGGGGCAATTGAATTTGTCTTTAAAGAGGGCTGATACAGCAAAAAAATGGATTGAATTAGAAAATGCTAAAGAATCACAAGAATTAGTAGAGGCACTTGTTGTTGATGCTAATACAGGAGGTCTTTTAGTAAAAGTTAAAGGTGGTATACCCGCATTTATTCCAACATCGCAAATTGACAGTGTCAGGCTTGCCGAAGGATTTGGTTTAGATGAATCTGCTGATGAATCAAGAAGTGAAATGAACTCAAGAATTCCATTTAGGTTATCACAATTCATTGGACAAAAATTATTTGCAAGGGTTATTGAAGTAGTTAAGGACAAGAATAAGGTTGTCCTTTCTGAAAAGGTCTCATTATCAAAAACTGATATTGAAGCAAGAGATGATGTATTTAGAAATGCACAACAGGGAGATGTTTTTGATGCTGTTGTAACTGGTGTAACAACTTTTGGTCTTTTTGTTAACGCACAAGGTATGGAAGGTTTAGTCCATCTAAGTGAAATATCATGGGATAAAGTATCTGACCCATCTGACTACTATAAAGTAGGGGATAAGTTGAAAGTACAGCTTATGAATGTGGCTGAAGACGGAAAAAGAGTTGCTTTTTCTGTAAAAAGATTAATTCCTGATCCATGGTTGAATAGCGGGTCATATAAGGCTGGTACGACTGTTGAAGGTATTATTCAGAAAATTAATAATTTTAATGTTCATGTCAAACTAAAAGATGGTGTGAACGGTGTAATTCACTTAAGCGAGTTTACTGAACCTCCAAAGGTTGGTGAAAGCTATGAATTTAAAATCTTTTCAATATCAAATCTTGAGAGACATCTTAATTTGACATTCTCCGATGAAAAAGTTCAAAGTAGAATAGCAAAGGCAAAAAAGAAAACTACAGCTTAATTTTATCAAGCAGTGCTTTTTACTGATAAAATTATTCTTTGATTTTGATTATTAGTGTGATATAATTTTACATAGGATGAATGGATTTGTAAGATTAACAGTTAACGCTAAAAACATACTTAAATATGCATTAAATTTATCCATTGAGAAAAATGGTGGGAATGTTAATGCAATATATATTCTAAAGGGTATATTAGAGTCTCCTCAATCTCTTGCATTTAAAGTTCTAAGCAGTGCTGGATTTGTTGAGAAATTACGACCAATAGTAGATAAATACATACTTGAACATGAGGAGGGTCATGTTGATATTATTGATAATGTAGAAAAGAAAGAAACAGAGCTCAGTTCTGAATTTAAGGATATATTGGAATTATCTTACATCTATGCTAAGAATGAAAGTCATGTATTTGTAGGAAGTGAGCATATATTACTTTCAATATTTTCACTAAAGAGTATAGCTGAGAAGAGTAAACTTAATGAATCAGACGTAAGACAAGCTTTACTCCCGGTTTTAAAAGAAGGTCTAACAGTAGATAATTTAGAAAAAACGCTAAATAAAATAGCGAACTATCCACTAGGTATACTTTTTAAACCTGAGTCTGGTGATGAAATGAGAAATGAACTGTTGCCAGCAATTCCATCAATCTTGCCGCTATTTGGAAGAAACCTTACATTATTAGCAAAGAAAGGGCAATTATCTAAGATATACGGCAGAGAGAAAGAAATAAACAGGCTTATTGGAATACTAGAAAGAAGATCGAAGAACAATGCAATTCTTACTGGAGATAGTGGAGTAGGTAAAACAGCAATTGTAGAAGCACTTGCTAACAGAATAGCTACTGGATATCAGCTGCCAGATAACATGCTTGATATGGAGATATGGCAGATCGATGTTCCAAGACTACTTTCCCAAGGTGAAATGAAAGCTGATCTTGAAACGAAAATCCTTGCTATTATTCATGAAGCTGAAATAAAGGGTAATATAATATTTTTTATAGATGAAATACACATGATATTTTCTGGTGGTTTTGGAATGCCTAACCAGGATATTGCAAGTATTCTGAAGCCATTTCTTCTTAGAGAGGATCTGCGTTTTATTGGTGCAACAACTTCAAATGAATATCAGAAATTTATTGAAAATGACGCGGCATTAGCCAGAAGGTTTCAAAATATTCGCGTAGATGAAATTCAAAAAGAGGATGCACTTATGATATTAAATAATTCAAAACACGATTTTGAAAATTATCATGGAATATTAATAGATGATAATGCAATTGAAGTTTGTGTTGATCTTGCAAGTAAATATCTAAGTGATAGGTTTCTTCCAGATAGTGCAATTGATTTGCTTGATGAAGCATGTGCAAATATTAAGACTCAGATAACAAAGTCACCGGAAGAGTTGAGAGAGGCAAAATTGAAATTAGCCGAAGTATCTGAGAAAAAGGATAAATTAGTTGATGAGTTTAATTTTAGTGAAGCAAAAAAAATGAGAGAAATTGAAGAAGGTCTACTTGTTTTTATTGAACATACTATAAAAACATTAAAAAGAACAAGGAAGGCTACTCGTTTAAAGGTAAATGAAGAAAGTATAAGACAGGTTGTATCGAGATGGACTGGTATACCTGTTGAATCTTTAACTAACGACGAGATTAATTCATTAAAAACACTCGATGTTTCTATGAAAATGAAGATTATTGGTCAAAGTGATGCAATTCATAGAGTTGCACAGCAAATAAAGTCAGCAAAACTCGGGTTAAAATCTCCCAATAAGCCATTAGCGTCTCTCATGTTTCTAGGGCCTACTGGTGTTGGAAAAACAGAGACTGCAAAGGTTTTAAGCGACCTATTGTTTGGAAGCAGAGATAGACTTGTACAAATTGATATGAGTGAATATATGGAAAGCTATTCTGTATCTAAATTGATAGGTTCTCCTCCTGGATATATTGGATATACAGAAGGAGGTCAATTAACAGAGAAGATAAGAAGGCATCCATATAGTGTTGTTTTATTTGATGAAATTGAGAAGGCACATCCTGATGTTCTTAATATATTGTTACAAATTCTTGAAGAGGGTAGATTGACTGATAGTAAGGGGAGGGTAGCAAATTTCAAAAACACTGTAGTTATATTAACTTCAAATATTGGTGCAAGAAATATTATAGATGATTCTATTCTTGGATTTAATATACCAAAACCAGAGGATACAATTGAGAAGGAATCATATGATGATATGCGTAATTCATGTATGCAGGAGATGAAGGACGTCCTACCTCCAGAGTTGATAAACAGAATTGATGATATAATCATATACAGAGGATTGAATGAGAAGGATATAAAGACAATTGCAAAAAATGCAGTTAATGAACTTCTATCACGATTAAGCGCTAATGGAATAACATTGAGTATTAATAATAAGGTTATTAATTTAGTTGCATCCCAAGGTTTTTCTAAAGAATTTGGTGCAAGACCTATTCACAGGTCTATAAACGAGAATATAGAGTTCCCATTATCTGATTTTCTTTTGAGTGATATTAAAAATATGAAGAAGAAAATTACGGCAAATGTTGAAAAGGGGAAAGTAGTATTTAATGTATAAATGTTCTAATTGCAATTCAGTTCAATCGAAATGGTCTGGTAAATGTGTAAACTGTGGTGAGTGGAACACATTAGTTGAACAGCAACAGTCTCTTCAGAATCTTAAAAATAAAAAGAAAAAAAGTACTCAGGTAAATTCTGGAGCATTTGGGGTTAGGTTACTAAGTCGTGAAGAGGGAAGTAATAAAAGGTTCTCAAGTGGATTTAGTGAATTTGATAGGGTTTTAGGTGGCGGTTTTGTAAGCGGTGAAGTAATTCTTCTTACTGGTAATCCTGGCATTGGTAAATCAACACTTCTTTTACAGGTGGTTGGTAATTTGATTGAAAATGGTAGTAGGTGTCTATATATTTCCAGTGAGGAATCATTTGAACAGATAAATTCAAGAGGTCTACGTGTGATTGATGTTGAGAGGAATAAAGATTTTAATATATATACAGGAAGGATTATTGAAGAGGCTATTGATGTTGCGCTTCAATCTGAAAAATATGATTTTGTTGTTATTGACTCTATATCTACTTTTGTGTCCAATGATTATGATGGTGTTTTTGGTGGAATTGGGAATATAAAGACAGTGATATTAAAGATTCTTGATTATGCAAAAACAACAAATACAACTGTACTTGTTGTTGGGCATGTTAATAAAGAGGGAGCTATTGCAGGTCCTAAATTGCTTGAGCATATGGTTGACGCATTAATCTTTTTAGAGGGGGATTCTCATCATGACTATAGAATGCTTAGAAGTGAAAAGAATAGATTCGGATCAAGCGGTGAGATTGGTTTTTTTGAAATGGAAGAAAAGGGGTTTAAGGAAATAAAGAATCCATCAGAGTTATTTGTTTCTAAACTTACTCAAGGAAAACCTGGAGTTGTTGTTGGTTCTGCTATTGAGGGAAATAGGTGTTTGTTTTTTGAGGTACAAACTTTACTAGCTCCTTCATTCCCACAACAGGTAAGGAGAATACCTCAGGGTATAAGTCACAATAGGCTTGTTATTCTTTCTGCTGTCGCATCAAAGTATTTAAAATTGAAGCTTGAAAATTTTGATATATATCTAAGTATTGCTGGAGGGCTAAAGGTTGATGATCCAGCAATTGATCTGTCCGTTATTATGTCTATATATTCTGCAAAAAAAGGTGTTCCAATTGCACATGAAACGCTTTGGATAGGTGAAGTAGGATTGAGTGGTGAGGTTAGGAGAATAAGGAATATTGAGAAAAGAATAGAGGAGGCCAGGGGACTTGGTGTAACAAAGGTCTATACTTCCATTCTCTATGAGAAAGAGCATAAGGGAGTTGAAATAACAGGGTTAAAGAACATTACAGACATCTTATCCACAAAATAAGGAAGAAGGAAAGAGTTATCCACAAATGCTGTTTTATATTGTAGATACTGGATAAATAGTGTGGTTACGGCAGACTACTTACTATGGGCTTGACAAACCTCTGGCTATAGGATATAATAATAGTGTACATTAAAAATAAGGTAGGGTTAGATTGATATCAGATTCCTGAGTCTGGTTAGTAAAAGAAGCTTTACTGGGCTCTAGGATTTGATATTAATCAACTGCTTTGAAAATATGACAGATTTTGATAAGTTAGTCTATATGAACAACAGTATAAAATAACCTATCAGGGTCGGTCGGGGCAGTGCCGATCCTGTATACCTTTTTCATTTTTGCATCTTTCTGTAATATAGTGTACAATATACTTTAGATTATATATCTCCCAATAAAAATTATGAATTTAAATGAATTAGAATCAAAAAACTTAGCTCAATTGCGTAAAATTGCTAAAGAGAAGGGTGTTGTTAACATTAGTGAATTTAGCAAAGCAGAGCTTATACTTAAAATTGTTGAAAAAACAAAAACATCTCAATCAGAAGAAGGTAATATCGCTGTTGAGGGTGTCCTTGAGGTTATAAACGATGGAGCACATGGTGTGCTTAGGAGTTTAAGACTTCTTCCAGGTGATAATGATGTTTATGTTTCTGGTAGCCAAATAAAAAGATTTAATCTTAGAAAAGGTGACTATATATCTGGATTTGCAAGGGCTCCAAAAGATAATGAAAAATATTTGTCTCTTTTAAAACTTGAAAAAGTTAATAACAAGAGTCCTGATCTAGCTGCAAAAAGAGTTCTATTCGAGCAATTAACTCCAATATTTCCTAATAAACAAATAATACTTGAAACAGAGTCTAATATATTGTCAACAAGAATTATTGATCTTCTTGCTCCTATTGGTAAAGGTCAAAGGGGTATGATTGTTGCTCCTCCAAAATCCGGAAAGACATTCCTTTTAAAGGATATTGCAAATGGTGTAGCTAAGAATGACCCTGAAATCCATTTAATGGTCGTTTTAATAGGAGAGAGACCTGAAGAAGTAACCGATATGAGAAGATTTGTCAAGGGCGAGGTTATTGCTTCAAACTTTGATGAGCCTCCAGAAAATCAGGTGAGAATTGCTGAACTTGCTCTTGAAAGAGCTAAAAGTTTGGTTGAAGATGGAGCAGATGTTATGATCTTAATGGATAGTCTAACAAGGCTTGCAAGAGCATATAACATGGTGTTACCAACATCTGGAAGAACTCTTTCAGGTGGTTTTGATCCGGTTGCCCTTTATCCACCAAAAAGATTCTTTGGTGCTGCAAGAAATTTTGAAGAGAAAGGTTCTCTTACAATTATTGCAACAGCATTAGTTGATACAGGTTCAAGAATGGACGACCTTGTTTATGAAGAATTCAAAGGAACAGGGAACATGGAGCTTATGCTTGACAGGAAATTATCTGAAAGAAGAATATTTCCTTCTATTGATATTCTTCGTTCATCTACAAGAAATGAAGAACAATTATTTTCAAAAGATATGTTAAATGATTCATGGAGAGTCAGGAGAATGATTGATGCTATACGTAACGCTTCTGTAACTCAGGACAGAGCATATGAAGGTATTGAAGCATTCATAGATAAACTTAAGAAGACAAAAAACAATAAGGAATTCATTGCAAGTCTTTATGAGAATTAAACAGCCATTAAACCGCTATTGTATTACATCGAAAATATATGTTACTATATTGGTATGAAGATATTAAAAATATCAGGTATTACTGAAGGTACTTCAAATAAAGATATAGAAGATATTTTTTCCAGACTTGGAGAAGTGTCTGATGTCTTTTTATTCATTGGTGGACCTTTGGATAAGCCATGCTTGACTGGGGAAGGTACCGTTATATTTAAAGATGATTCCAAAGTTGATGAAGCTATTGAAAAATACAATGGCATTAATATAAATGGAGGTATACTTACTTTAACCCTTGACAATAGGGATACAAATAACTTATAATACAGATATGAGTGAATACATAAAAGTGCAAGAAGTTCCATCTGATGATAGGGCTATTAGGGGGTTGGGATTAGATACTGAAAAATATAATCCTAGTGATTTTATTGAGTCTTTACGAAAAATTAATGGTATAAATCTAGGTATACTAAATGTATTAGAGAGCAATAATAATGATGAAGGTTTAAAAACATCCCTTTTAGTTTTAGGTAAGTTATATAGTAGTGTAGATGAACTTTTTGGTAATAAGAATGTTTCTGATGAGGTTAAGAGTAAATTATTTAAAATAGTTATAGGTGATGAAGAAAATCCTTTAAAAATAAAGGAGCATTTTTCAAAATGGGTTACTAATGTTAGTGGGGTTTTAGAAGCAAATCGTGTTTGGAATAAAAGTAAAAGAAGTAATAGTTCTAGTGCAGGTATTGCTAAGGGTCAAGATAGTTCATTAAATTTTTATGAACAAATTGGTAAACAAATTCAAAAAGATGAAGGTTCACAAGTTCTTCTTATGATAACGTTGGCTATGGAAGGTGTTTTGGATGATATTGGAAGTCATACTAAGATAAAAATTGGGGAAGTAAGATATACTAATAAAGGTCAAATTGTTATAGCATATAAGGTTGGTAAAAAATATATTGGATTCGCTTATGGTGATGATGGTATTCTTAATCTTTTTGATGAAAATGATACTCAAATCGTTTCTCAAAATGTGAAGCATGTAGGGGTTGAGGTGTCTGGAGATACAGCTGATAAAAATGCACACAGAGTGAATTATATAGGAGTAGCAAGTACACAACCACTACCCGTGGAGCAGGTGCAGCCCAAACAACCCCCAACAGAATCGATTGCACAGACAGCAAAAAAAACAAGACTAGGTAGAATTTGGGAGGGTATAGTTCATCTCCTGAGTAGGAAAAACAGAGCTAAGAAAAAGATGTAACCGGTACGCAAAATTGATTGAACGTATTTTTGTGTGGTTGGTGTTTGTTTATGATATAATCTGTTCATATACATGAAGAAGTACTTCTATAATCTGGTCATGTTTCCGTATCCGTCTTCTGCTCTGTTACATATAGGGCATGCATATATATATAGTGCAACAGATGTGTATGGGAGGTATAGAAAGCTACTAGGGGATGATGTCTTTCAACCAATGGGATTTGATTCTTTTGGTATACATGCTGAAAATTATTCTTTGAAAGTAGGGAGGCATCCTAGTGAAGTTGTTTCTGAGAACATAGAGAATTTCAGAAAGCAGGTAAAGTCCCTTAATACAGATTTTTCATGGGATAATGAAATTGTAACCAGTGACCCCTCCTACTATAAATGGACTCAATGGATATTTCTAAAACTTTATGAGAAGGGATTAGTAGAAAAAAAATTATCTAAGTTAAATTATTGTCCAAATTGCAAAACTATTCTTTCAGATGAGATGGTAATTGGGGGAAAATGTGAGAGATGTTCTACTGTAACTGAAAAAAAAGAAACTTTTCAGTGGTTTTTTAAAATAACAGAATATGCGGAAAGGTTGTTAAATAACCTATCCGAATTAGATTGGC
The DNA here is from genome assembly GCA_021806925.1 of bacterium. GTDB lineage: Bacteria > Patescibacteriota > Dojkabacteria > JAKAPS01 > JAKAPS01 > JAKAPS01. The sequence continues at coordinate 10,790 of JAKAPS010000009.1, forward strand.
CAGAGTCCGTTATTACTGCTCAGAGGAATTGGATAGGGAAGAGTGAAGGAGCAAGTATAACATTTGATCTTGAAGATGAGAGTGGTAATAGTTTAGGAGATACTGTTACTGTATTTACAACTCGTCCAGATACCTTGTTTGGTGCAACATTTATTGCTGTAGGATACTCACATAAATTAATCAATTTAGTACCTGAAAAATATTTAGATGCTGTAAATACTGCACTTCATATATTTAAATCAAGAAGTGATCTTGATAACGACAAAGAAAAAGAGGGTATATTTTCTGGTATATATGCAGTCAATCCACTGAATGGTGATTTGATTCCAGTATATATTACAAACTATGTCCTTGATTCGTATGGGTTTGGTGCTCTTATGGGTGTTCCAAATCATGATAAAAGAGATTGGGACTTTGCACATAAATATGGAATAAGGGTTCAACAGGTTGTTGAATGTGAATTTGAGAATAATAAGAATGATGTATATGAGGGAGAGGGAAAGTTGATTAATAGTGATGAATTTACAGGAATGGAATCTTCACTTGCAAGGGAAAAAATAACTAGAAAATTGAAATCAATTGGTAAGGGCGATTTTCATACAACATATAAACTAAGAGATTGGTGTGTTTCAAGGCAGAGATACTGGGGAGCACCTATTCCAATTATTTATTGTGATAAATGCGGCACTGTTCCAATTGAAGAGAAAGATTTGCCAGTCTTTTTACCTAGTCTTGTTGAATACAAACCAACAGGCGGTGTAAAGGGACCATTATCTGGTGTAGAAATGTTTATGAATGTTACATGTCCGAAGTGTGGAGGTAATGCAACACGTGAAAGTGATGTACTTGATAATTTTGTAGATAGTGCATGGTACTATTTAAGGTATCCATTTAGTGATAATGGTATAGTTCCTTTTGTTAAGGAAGAAATGAAGAAATATTTCCCGGTTGATGTATATGTTGGTGGAGCAGAACATGCTGTACTGCACCTTTTGTATTCAAGGTTCCTATCAATGGTATTGTTTGATATGAAGTATATAGATTGGGAAGAACCATTTAAGAAACTAAGAACAAGCGGACATATAAAGAATAAGGGGATAAAGATGAGCAAATCTAAGGGTAATGTAATTATACCAGATGAACTAATAGCAAAATATGGTGCAGATACACTTAGGTTATACTTACTGTTTGCTTGTCCATTCGGAGAAGGCGGTGATTTTATTGAAGAAAATATAGCTGGTATAACAAGATTTCTTGAAAGAGTAAAAAAAGCAAATGAACTTAAAAAACGTGACGTGAGAATCGAGTCTGGAGAGGAGATTAATTTATTTAATGATCTAATCAGAAAAATATCACTTGATATTGATAACTTCAAATTCAATACAGCAATATCATCAATGATGATATATTTAAACAACCTATATACTAATGGTATTGATGAGGAGCTATACTACAAATTACTTACTATGCTGTATCCGTTTGCTCCTGAAACTGTAGTGGAATTAATTCCAGAAGGATTTGAGTTAAAGTGGCCTAAAATAGAGGAGAGTGATAACATAAATTTAAGTAAAAAATTAATACCTGTACAAATAAATGGTAAATTCAGGTTCACTATTGATGTTAAATTAATTGATATGAGTGATGAAAGTAGAGTCTTTAAATACATAAATGAAAACAGTAAGACTAAACTTGATTTACAGAATGCTAAAATGTATTATGTAAAGGATAAAATCTTAAACATTGTATTATGAAGATATTTTTCAAAGTTGTTATTCCTTTAGTTGCTGTTTTTTTTGTGTTGTTTTTTGCTTGGGATATATTCTATGCAGGTAATAATTCAAACTCCAATAGTTCAGTAATAGGGAATTCAAGTACATGTAATATTAAATATATGCCAAATATAAAACAATATAACGGATACCCAAATATGTGTATCAATGAGAATACTGACTATTATGGTCAGATACAAACGTCGTTGGGGAATATAGATATAAAATTGTTAACACCTATTGCACCTAAAACAGTAAATAGCTTTATATTCCTTTCAAAATCGGGCTTTTATAGTAATTTGACCTTTCATAGAGTAATTCCTGGATTTGTAATTCAAGGAGGAGACCCGACAGGAACAGGAACAGGAGGCCCTGGATACAGTTTTGCTGATGAAATCAATCCATATATATTAGGGTTACAGGATTCTGTTATACAATCAAACATACAAAGCGGTTACATATATTCACATTCACTTCAAACAATTCATCTAACACAAGGTGTGCTTGCTATGGCAAATTCTGGGGCAAATACCAATGGTTCACAATTTTTTATCACATTAAGTGATCAAAGCTCTTCACTTGACGGCAAATATACTCCATTTGGGATTGTTACAAAAGGTATGAATATTGCACAGTCAATTGCAAATGTTCAAACTGATTCTAATAACAAACCTTTAAAAAATGTTGTTATATACAAGATATTAATAGGGGATAAGCCATTTAATTAATATATGCATTCTTTTGGTCCATTTGATGACAGTGGAAGAAATCCTGGAGAAGATGCTGAAGTATTATTGATAGCTAGGGTATTACTTGAATTATCAAAATTTAACGTTGGAAAATACACAGCAGAGGTTGATAATAATAAGCTTGGGATAGAAAAAAGATTCTATGGCGGTAAAGATTCTAGACATCCTCAATTTTGTAAGTACATTATTACAAGTGAGGGAGCAAATAACGAATATTTCTCAATAATTGTTAATCAAAAAGATATTACAGCCACTGTAAAAGATCATAATAGAGATATTACATTCACCTCTGGCAAGAATTTTAGTGTACTGAGTGGAAGCACTTATACATCAAATCATTTAGGTTTTAGGATTTACTATCCAGATGATACTACAAATTTTGAATCTGCAGTTTATCGATTGCTTGCTCCCATAGCAGGAATATTAGAAAATGCACATAAGTTCGAAAAAGTTATTGAAGAGGAAGGAACAGATACGCCAGAACAACAAGATGTAGATCCTACTGATTCTGATGAGCCAATGACTCCAATACAGGAGGCTATGAAAGTCTTAGATGAACTTATAAATGAAAATTCGAGTGATGGGGCAGAATAGGACACAGGTTAATAATAAAGTCGTAAGGTGAATGTATTTACACATTTCCATTGTATTTTTCTTAAAGTGCTTCTTAATGTGTTGTCGTTGTACAGAAAAGCACTTTTTATATGTGTTGGAAGCTGTTCCTCTGCAGATTCGATAGATTTGCATATAAAAGCATTTTCTGCTGCAATTTTCTTTATGAGTTTTTGGATTGTATTGAATTCTCTAGGAAGAGAAATAAGGATGATATTTGGTTCAAACTGAGGGTCAAGCATAGTAAATCTTAATAGGCAAATTATATGAGATGTGAGAAACAATTGCAAATAAAGGAACTTTTGACTATATAGAATATTAAGATCTGATATACATCTGCTGCTCTGGTAGTGGTACTGTATATGCAAGAAATCTAATACTCTATAATCTGTTTACCAGGCAGCAACTATAGCTGAAGATGGCAATTTATAAAACAGGTAATAAGAAGAATCACATACACAGGAGAGCAGAATTCAAAAGACAAAGGGATTATCAATATTCTGGTTGATTCCCAACTTTGGCGGATAAAAATATGTTATTATTCCTGGGGGTTGTGTATATGATGCTTTCAGCGAATTCTATTGCTTGCAAGATTTGGGTAGCGAACTCGACAATATTTGTCAGTTTCACAAAAGAGCCCTTGGCAATCAATTGCATGTAATTTTCTCCCCCATAGATTTTTGAATTGGATTCCAAGCCTTTTAAATTCTTCATCTTGGTTTTCTACCATATATTGAATAATATATGAGAGAGGCTTATTGTCCGTATCTTCAAAACATTTTGTAATGCCGCGTTGCGCTCCTGGTCCTGCAACAGTAAAATCATTTTCATCAAAATTAAATACCGTACTGTAATGAAGATCAATAGCAATTTGGTATGCCATGAAATCCCCAATCATTGGTAATGTATGTAATATTATATAGAGTTCTTCTAAAGTTTTTGCATTTAATAATGCATGTTTTTTCTTTCCAGAAACAAAAAGTTCATGAAGCATCTGTAGATGATTTTCGTACTTCTTGGATAAGCCATATATATGTGTGGATGCAAGAATGAATGCATTTCCATATATGACTCCTTCTTCATTTTTTATCTCTTCAAGGAGTGTGGCGTACCTTTTTGTATTGAAATTTTCTAAAGAAACAGGTGCTCCTAATTTTTCTTCTAACTTTTTCCACGTCGTATCTTTATTCAGTAATCGAAAGAAGATAATTCTGAATAGTGTATCTTCAGGGGGTGTTTGATTTGCATAAATGACATCCTTGATGAGACATTGAGAAACCCTATCACTTGCTCTATAGGTATTACAAAATTTATATGTTTGCAATATTGGATCTTTTGTGAATGGTGCTGCTTCTCCGTGGAATTTTTTAAAAAATATTTCTTGACGCTCAGCTGCAAAATACCAGTACATGTCAAATATATACTGTCTCTTTTTTATCATATCTTTTAATTTTCTTGTATTATATCTGCATCAGTAAGAAGAATACAAAATCCCCACTCTTCTTGTCTTGTAAGTAACAAATTCAAATGAATTTTTTTTACATTTCATCTTATGACGGTAGAGGGGAACTATAATCTTCCCATTTTAGAAACAACCTAAAGAGTTTTTTACCATGCTGTATTTTTTAATATTTCGGGAAAAGTGAAATAAGGTAAGAAACAGGAGAGTGGTCCATTAAATTTACGTATACATCAAAAAAAATGATTTAATGTCCACCATTAGGAAATCACATTTATGCTTCGATTACCCTCTTTTTGAACTGCTCGGAATTTCCAGGTGGTTGGATTTTCCCCCTCCTGAAACAATTATAAATGGTGAATATGAATCTTACAAAGAAATACTATTAGTGATTCGGAGAGTACTTGAAATGCCAATTCCTCATTCTATATCCGTATGACTCTTTAGGTTTTATGATCTTGAAGTAATGAATTCATACGAATTAACAACGTTGATTGGTGTGCCTCCTTTTCGATAAGTATCTATTTCCTGTAGGATATTTTCGAAATTGCTTCCGTTTAAGCTTTTCTCATTAATTAACGATATCAAACTATCTGTTATCGTATTATATTTTATATTTTCATTCGGCTTTCTGTAATCAAAGATAGAAAGAGACAATTTTTCATATAAAGGAATGAATGATTCAATAAAAGATTCAAGTGCTGCATTATCAGCGATGAAGGGTTTTAGATCATTGATGATATCATTTTTATAGGCATTAAAAGTAGTAAGAACTTTTCTGTCAAGATTTATCTTAAATTCTAAATCTGCCTGAATATGTAAGTCTTTATCAAGCTCTTGAAGATCTGGTCGTATTCCTTTTTCCAAGAACCATAAAAGATCAAAATAATCTCTTCCTTTAGGGATAGATCTATTTTCTCGGCCTATTTTCTTGTCTCTAGTAAAGATGGCATTTACTTTCCCGGTAAATAAAAGAGGAAGTGGATATGCTTTTATAATGTAACTTTGTCTTGGGATAAGATCAGGCTTTGTATTTGAAAAGGATGTCTTTTGTATATCAAGCTTAACATATAATATCTCACTTTCACTTGCATTACTTACTCCTAACATCCGTAAAATCGGAAATTTTAATGTAATTGTCTGGTTATTATTAGTTACAGATGCATAGATATCATCATATGCAAGTTCTCTTTTAAAATACTGTATTAAGTCATCTTTGAGATTGTTGATGTTAACTGATTCTATGAAATCGAGGTCAATATCTTCTGAAAGTCTAGGTAACTCATAACATATTCTCAGGCAAGTTCCTCCCTTGAAAAGTAAATTTCTATAAGTAACAGATGTATAGATGTATTCTAATATATATTCAATAAGAGACATCTTTAGTATACTCCTCAGATACTCTGGTCTGTCTTTGCGGTCTTTTTCAATTATTTGTTTTAACTTTTCAAGAAACATTCCTTTTATAATTCACTAAGTTATTATATATAGTTTTCATTCTGGAATTAGTTTTGCAATACACTTCTAATTCTTCTAGATCTTTTGTCCCTAGCTCATCAAGATTCAGGCGCAGTGAACTTATATCTATATTATCTGATTTAAGATATAAATAATCAAAAAGTGCTTTTGCTTTTGTTGCATAATATACATCATTTTCAATAAAATATCCAATAAATAATCTTTTAGTAAGATTTCTATATGAGTATATTCCTAATGTGTTTTTATAGGTATTTGTTTTCTTTGTAGATATTGAAGTAAATGTATAGACACTTTCTGTTAATATTGAGTACTTGCTAAGCATATACTCCAGGCTCAAGTAAGAAGGTATTTTAAGTCTATTAGCAATTTTTTCTTTATATAGGAGAGTATTATTATTTTCAATATAAAATTTTGTTGTATATAAACCCTTTTTTAGTTGTATATAAGTATTATCTTTTACTCTTCTACCTACAAGTTTATAAAGAGATTTCCCCTTCAGATTGGTTAACTCACTAAGGGTTGATAAATTGAAAGTTTCTAATTGTCTTATTTTTTCTATATATTTCACAATACCCCCATTATATGGGGTAATTATGAAATAGTCAAGATTAAAATTCCCATTTTAAGTGATTCAGAAGTTTTGATGTGAAAGTGATAAAAGTTGGATTTAACACGGAATTACTATTCAAGCCTGTGAATAATAGAAAGTTTGCTAATTTGTAGTGGAAAAGTATTTTTGAATGAAATACTAAGTGGTTGTAAAAGAATAAAATGATCAAGAATGTGGAAAGATAGAGTAGTTCAATTCTGGAAAGAGCTCATGGGGGATAATATGATGTTTTTCATTTGTTTCTCACTTACTTCTATTTTTGTTTCATATTGGGCTTCATCAACACAGGCATATACTTTTAAACCAGATTTTGTTGTCGTTGAGGCAATTAAGCTTATGATTGTTTGGATGGAACTGAGTGGAATCCCTTTCCAATTGAGGGAGATAAAAGAAAATAGTTTATGTTCAATTGCATTCCATTTACTCGCGCCTCTTGGAAAATGACATACTGTTATCGTTAATCCCGATGCTTTATGTACACAAAGCTTATCTCTCTATAGCCTAGCTGTATTGCATCTGATGCACATATTAATCTTTTTTGTCTTTCATTTAACTCGGGAAATATCCGCGCGTATTTCTTCTCGTATTGGGCATTTGATTCCATCCCTACAGATTACTCCTTTTTCCCAAACCGTTCAACTTATTCCTTTACAACTCCTAATTGCAAAGGGTATTTATCCTACACCTATACCCCATAATTAGTAAAAAAATCCATAGTGTATTATGAGAACTCTTACTCAATCTTAATTGTCTACTACTAATTGACAAATATAGGGGATAGATGTAAGATAAGTGCAGACATATGATATTACCTCGATATATATTACCTGCACTTGAGAATGAAATGACAATGGCAGAAAATCTTGTCATAACAGGCATGAGACAAGTGGGGAAGACCACTATGCTCAAGCATCTTTTTTCTCAGATAGATTCACCTAATAAGATACTTCTTGATTTAGAAAATCCTTTATATAGAAAACTTTTTGAAGAAGAACACTTTGATAAAATCTGGCAAAATCTTGCAGAATTCGGTATTCTCAAAGAGAAAAAAGCATATATATTTTTGGATGAAGTTCAAAACTTACCTAGTATTAGTCAGGTTGTAAAATATTTATCAGATCACTGGGAGGTTAAATTCGTCCTAACTGGCTCAAGTAGTTACTATCTTAAAAATATGTTTCCAGAATCAATGTCTGGTAGAAAAGTTGTCTATGAAGTATTTCCTCTTACGTTTGATGAATTTTTGGGATTCAAAGGAATTTCCCGTCAAGAGATAACATCATTTACCGATAAAGCAGAAAATAAAAATATAATTGCCTATGAAAAATACAGCGGATATTACAAAGAGTATGTAACCTACGGAGGATTCCCAAAAGTTGTCTTGCAACAAGATCCAGAGAGAAAAAGAATAATACTAAATGAAGTTTTTACTTCATATTTTGAGCATGACGTAAAACTGCTTGCTAACTTTAAAGAATTTGGGAGAATACGAGATTTAATTCTTTTACTTGCTCCTTGTATCGGACAGAAGATTGATGTGAGTAAACTGGGGGTAATACTCGGTACTAGTAGAGAAACAGTGTATAGCTATTTAACATTTCTTGAAAAAACGTATTTTATAAAGTTATTACCAAAATATTCAAATAGCATAGATAGACAAGTTGCAGGAGGAAAAAAACTCTTCTTATGTGATAGCGGTATAGCAACAATATTAGGATCTGTTTCTGAAGGACAACTATTGGAACAAAGCGTATTTCAAACATTACATCCACAACATGATTTAGCCTTTTTTATAACTAAAAGTGGGGGAGAAATTGATTTTGTCGTAGACAAAGAAACTGCACTTGAAGTAAAAACTAATGTAAGTAAACAAGAAATAGAGTTTTTCAAACGAAAAATGTATAAGCAATCATTCAAACATGGATATCTTGTTAGTTCAGGATTTTCTTCTGAACCAGAAGTTATAGTAACAATGAGCTTATAACGGATGGTATTAAGGAATTCGAAGAGTTGAAAGGTAAGAGAATAGAATTTATTCCATTAAATAATTTTTGGAAGATGATTTTAGAGTTATGTAAATTATTGTGAACTCAAACAACAAAAAGCATTTCAAAAAATAGGTAATTGAAAATTAAATTGTCTATATTCTACCTGAATATCCCATTACCTTATGCTGCACAACTGTATGAGCATCATTTACTTCACCATACTTAAACCATAGTTGTATTTCTTCAAGTGCCTCTTCAGGTGTTCCTGATGCGTGTATAAGATTGTAGAAGGGTCGTTTATGTGAATTAGCAAGATCAGCATTATCAAAGCTATAGTCTCCTCTTATTGTACCAGGTGCTGCAAGTGAAGGTACAGTACTACCTACAAATTTTCTAACTAGCTTTACAGCATCTGGTCCTTCAAGTACAAATGCAAGTACAGGACCGCTTGTAAGGTATTCTACATTCCATTTTTTTACAAGTTTGCCAATTTCAATTGGATCCTCTGTTCCAAGTCTTTCTATTGGGTCAATTCCTTTCTCCTTATATTCAGTCAATGTTCTATTACCAACAGTTTCTAGCCATTCTTTTGAATTAGGGTAATGTTTCTCTCCCATTTCAGTTGTAGCACGTACCAACTTCATACCGCATATTTTTAAGCCCGCTCTTTCAAATCTATGAAGTATTTCACCCATAATACCTCTAGCTACTGCATCATGTTTTAATATTACTAATGTTTTTTGCATAATATATTTACTCTTTAAAAGAAATATTCATCTACTCTTGAGTATTCAAGAGGTTTGAAATCTTCACCAAACCACAGTGCAATTTCTTCCTGTGCTTCTTTCTCATTTCCAGACACATGAAGAAGATTCATAATGGCTCTAGACTTCATTGTACTTGATACACTTGAGTCATGAGAAAATCTTGATAGTATGGTTCCAGAATCTGCGTTAAGTGGTACTGTTGTTCCTCTTAATTTTCTTGCGACTTCAATTGCATTAAATCCTTCCCAAACAGTTAATATAACTGGTGCGCTTTTCATATATTCAACCAGTTTTCTGTGTACATCAATTCCTACTGAGTATTCATCAGTACCTAAGTCATGTTCAATATTTAATATCTCTAGATTCTTCAATGTCTTGCTTCCTAAACTCTTTACATATTCTTTATCATCCTGTCTATAGTGCTTGATTAATTTCTCATCAGATAAGTTTTCCATTTTACAAGCAACTAATTTTAATCCAATCTTTTCAAGTTCATCAAAGATTGTTCCAACCATACCTCTTAACAGAGTATCTGGTTTCAACATTATCAACACTTGCTGAGTTTTTACTTTCATAAATATTTAGTATCTAACTAATTGCATAATAGCACAATGGTAGAAAAAAATAAAATAGGGGAGTGTTAGCTCAGATTATCTAATATATAATTCTACATAAATATTGTGCATCTTAATGCATATTACTTTTTTTTACTTGTTTTGCTTCTTGGGCATTGATTGTATAACGTAAAAATAGTGTGTTAGCAGTTGGACTAGCCAACTGTCATATTCCCTAATTTGTGTTTGTATCAAAAATTGAACTGTTCAATTAAGGCGTATAGTGTAATATTGTGATATAATGAATTAATGTATTAAATTTTGGTTGTGTTTAGCCCTTGTAGCTCAGTCCGGATAGAGCATCTCGGTCCTAACGAGGGGGTCACAGGTTCAAATCCTGTCAAGGGCATAGATTGCTTTAATATGTAGTATATATTGATTTATATATATTTCAGAATTTTTATTTATGAAAATAAGTAAAAGACAAAAGAGAATAATTGTTAAATCATTTTTCAATTCTATTTTTATTGCTTGTCTGGTATATGTTATTTTTTCCTTTGGTCCTTTTATTAAATATGAAGTTTATTACAGATTATTTCTTCTTGAGGGTAAAAAATATGCAATAAATTTACAAAATGGTGAAGTACATACATCATGGTTATCAAATATATTCTCATCAGATAGAACAATATATATAAAGCCAGTGAATGAAAATTTTGACATTATAATACCTCAAATAGGATTAAATGAAAAAATAATATCAATAAATGCAAATGATCCTAATCAGGTAGTTGATGCTTTGAGAGTTGGAGTTGGAAGAGCAGAAGGAACAGCATATCCTAATCAATATGGAAATATGTATTTGTTTGCACATTCTTCAACAAGTGTATTATCAATAGACAGATATAACAGTGTGTTCACACTACTAAGAGATTTAAATATAGGGGATAAGGTATATATATTTTATCAAGGTAAACAATATACGTACCAGATATATAAAAGGGAAATAGTATCACAAAATGATACGAAAGATATGACATTTAAATCACCGTTTCCCCAAATTACTCTTCAAACCTGTGATCCACCTGGATTTGATATAAACAGATTGTTGTTGTTTGCAAGGAATATAAAATCATAAGTGTTAATAATGGATTTTATTAATATTTTTTATTAATAAAATAAACTGTATAACTGACCTTTCGCAAAGCTTTAATATGTAATATCCTGTTTGTATTGATATATATGAACAAAGCACAAATGTTGCAAAAAATTTGTTGTTACTATATAACGTTATACGGAGTAAAAATTATATGCTATATATTATTACAGAATGATGATATATTCTTCTTACTAGAGAAAAGTGATTAATTCAATAAAATAAGCATAATCAAAAAAAGCTTAACAGGATGTATTAAGGACATAATTTCAAACAGTATCATGCGAAAGATCCAATATAACAAACACATCGTTTATGTCAGTTGAACCTAAAATTGATATTAATGAAATTAATGATTCTGTATTAATTTCAAGACAAATTGAACTTGATAGAGGTACAAATCTTGAAGTTTCAATCAAGCAAGTAACCTATCCTATAGGTAATGAAAGAGGAGAACCAAAAGGTGAAAGAAGGATGTTTGCAGTATGTATGGGCCCTCTTGTATATAAGCTTGTTCAAGGACCATTAAAGTTTTCTAGTGAAAAAAAGAATACACAAATAGAAAATGAATTACGTACACTAGGAGTGATAGGGCATTTACCAGGTACTGTTAGTTTATTACCTAATGCGTTTAATAAAGTTAATGAAATTTATGAATCAACTATCCCTGGAATTCCTTTATCAAACATTTTAAATGATCTTTTAACTGCATATATAAAAAGATATTTATCTGAAGATGAATTTAAAATCATATTGCACAAGATTTATTCAGATGCAAAGAGTCTTTTGGATAATCTCCATAAATATGGTGTAAAACATTGTCATCCTCATTGTAGAAATTTTAATATTGAACCTAGTAATTGTGCGGTTGGCATTTTTGATTTCACAACAGCAGAGAAAACTGAAGGTAAAAATTTAACACTTGATGAGTATGCTTATTTGAATAGTTGGCTTAATAGCCAACTGGACTTTATATTTGATATGTCAATTGAACAAATAGAAGATATAACTTATAGTGATGAAGAATTAGAATCAGTAATAAAAAAAATTGAACCGATTATATTAAGATCAATGCTACATAGTCTAGGTATTAATAACGTTAGTGATTCTTATATACAGAAAATAATGGATACTATTACAGACATTATTTTAGAGTGTCCAACTATTGTATATCCAAAAGACTATACTTGCTGACGGAATCCAAGTCGTATTTATAGCATATTTTATATATTACCTATTCCAATAAACACTACGTTATTGTTTGTGTCAGAGTATATAATGCCGTCATTATTTGGGGAAAGAATATAGTTCGTAACAGATACATTGGAACTGGTAATAGGGTGTATATTACTCATGTTTATATCTGACATGTATATAGTTGAATTCTCTTCAAATATTATGCTCTGATCATAAGGAGAGAAATATACATTATTAAACTTTTCACTGCTTTTTGTAAGAAACATTATTCTGTTATTTTCAGGAGTATACATGTAGTAATTGTTAGAATTATCTGTGCATATTACGTAGTTGCCACCTTGTGATACATATATACAGTTATATCCGCCTACGGTAGCATACAGACCTGATGAGTTATAAATATTTGAACTTTTCCCGTTATATATTGAATAATAGGATTTATCTGATGATATTTGTATCAGTTGATTTAAACAGAAATCACTTGAGAAATCAGTTCCATCATTATTAATATCGTAAAGGCAGTATTTATTTGAGTTGTTTTTAGTTTCAATCAATGTTTTATAGTTCTCAGGATACACATTTAAAATAGCCTCATTTGCGTTATTTTGTGTTGATGTTTGATATAGGATTGTTTCCTTCAAGTTATACAGGTTGACACTAACAGCTTCAGTGTTATTGTACATGATCAATGTATTATCATCATTTCCCCACATTATATTGTTGAAGTCATTTATATTAGGAACAGTAGATAATTGTATAAAATTTGTCCCATCGGAATTCAATATACTGCTATTGTTATATGAATCAGATAATAGCAATATGCGTGATTCATTAGGGGAGTATGTTAGATTTTTTACTGGTAGATTGGATGTATATATTAATGAGGTATTTTCCCCAAAATTAATATTTAAAATATTTTTGTATGTATGTGAATATATGTCTGTAACGCTCGAATTTACAGGGTCAATAGTGGTAAAAAGGAATTGATCCTTTCCAAAATATACATTTGTCTTCTTGTATGTTTGGTCAAGATAGCTAAACGTGAATTGCTTTTCGGTTAAGATAGGATCAATTGATTTTGCACTATCAGGTGAGACCAATATATGAGTATTGTATGAGTAGTACCCTTGAAATGAAACTGTTACATTGTATTCATTAGGAATAAGGGAGAGTATAGATATAGGTGTTGTACCTTTAAATTGGTTGTTGATATAAACGTTAGCTCCAGTAGGTGAAGAGTTTATGTGAATTGCTCCAGTTTGGAAAAATGAAAATTTTTGAAAATCTATTCTGTATCCTGTTGCGAATGAAAAGATTACTACAGAAATTAAAATTACAACACATAGGTGAATTAGCGACCCAAAGAAGGATTTTAGCATTTTATTTTATTCTATACCTCTTTATATTATAATCAATTTTGATTATGAATAGAATAGGCATTGATTTTGGCACTGCAAACACAATCATTTTTAAAGAAGGTAAAGGGATTGTTCTAAATGAACCGACGGTTGTTGCTATAAGCCAGCAGGCAAACAAAATAATAGCAATTGGCAACGAGGCAAAGACTATGCTAGGAAGAACTCCAAACGGCATAATAGCAAAACGACCGCTTAAGAATGGTGCAATAGCAAGCTATAAAATAACAGAGGCTATGATGAGATATTTTCTGACAAAATCTCTCGGTGTTACTAAATTTATAAAGCCTGATGTAATCGTTTCAGTTCCAACAGGATCTACTTCTGTAGAAAAAAGGGCAATATATGAGGCACTTTTGTCAGCAGGTGCAAGAAAGATATCCCTTGTATTTGAGCCATACCTAGCTGCATTAGGTGCAGGTATGCAAATCAATGAATCTTATGCGAATATGATAGTCAATATTGGAGGTGGTACTACAGAAATAGCTATAATTTCATTGAACGGAATAGTCGCATGGAGTTCGGAGCGTGTTGCAGGAGATGCTTTTAATGAGTATCTGTCTCAACACTTGAAACGAAAATTTTCATTAAATGTAGGGGAGCAAATGTCGGAATATATAAAGATTCAAGTAGGAAGCGTATTGCCAATGAATAAGCCTAAAACAATTGAAGCAAGAGGAAGAGATAGTATTACTGGATTACCTAAGAATATTTTAATAAATTCTAACGATTTAATTGATGCGTGGCGTACTCCATTAAATCAAATAGTTTCAACAATAAAGAAAGTTTTAGAAAAAACACCTCCTGAACTATCAAGTGATATTATAGATAGGGGAGTTGTACTAAGTGGCGGTAGTGCAAATATGAGAGGGTTAGACTTTTTCCTTACAAAAGCAATAGGTGTTCCATTTTTTATTGCAGAAGACCCTGTATTTTGTGTTGCTAAAGGAACTGGTATAATAATAGAGGAAGGTTTAAATGTTGATAATATAGTTAGGATATGAAATTAGATTTATTTATATTAGTTTTGTCACTTATTCTTTGTATATTTTTCTTCTATAGGAAAAAATCTATATTTTTTCTTAGTATAATATTTTCAGGGATTGAAAGAATATTTGTTCCAATTGGATTTAGCCTTTCTCCTGTAGTACTTACAGCCATATCTTCTGCAGAGAGTCTAGTAGTTTCATGTGTTTCAAATAAAACAGATTGGAGTAAATACATTAAACAATTCATTCAGAATTCCAGATCATTTATATTTCTGACATTAACTTTATTCTTTCCAGCATTTATATCTGGCGTGTTTTCATTTGAAAGAGGACTATCTATAAAATCATCATTATTCATATTCCTATATGTTATATTCATATTTGCAAATTTATTATCACTTAAAAAATATAGAAATATTGATACAATATTTAAACTTTTAATATTTTCAACAAGTATATATTCCATATATGGAATTATTCAGTATATAAGGTATAGGATAGGATTGTATCCTGATGTATATATTGTTAAAGTATTAAACAAAGGGTTAAGTCCACTTTCTTTTGTAACTTCAGGAACTAAAACCAGTCTAAGGCCTAATAGCCTATTTAGTGATGTAAACACATTTGCAGGCTACCTAGCCTTATTTATTCCTATTGAAATTTATTACATATATAGTTCAATTAAAAAGACTAAAGAGAATTTTAATGAAAAGGCTGATTATATAAGAAAAAATGTAATATATTTAATATTTTTTAGCATACTAGTTCTTATTAATTTTATATCATTAATCCTGACAGAATCTAAAAGTATTATTGGAGCTATACTATTTGGAGTAATATGGATATGTATATTCTATATTATTAAATTTCCAGGTAATATAAAAAAATTCTTACAAATTATTGGAATAATGATTATAGCTATTGCTATTATAATATTTGCATTTAGAAAAGATGAGATGAAGTTATATAAAAAAGATGTGTTAAACACATTCTCATATCATGCTCATGCTATGTTTATTGAAGTGTCATATTTATCCTTCTCTACTCATGCTATCACTGGAACTGGTATAGGAACGTTCTATGACTATTATAATTCATTAGTTAAATCAGGGGAAGTTAAGAACTATGGGCAAGCGGATTATCCTCCATTGGAAGCTAGAATTTTAGCGGAGGAAGGGCTTATAGGATTTGCTGGATTTATATTGTTCATATCATTTCTTTATTATAAAATAATAAAAATAGGTGATAATTTTTTAAGCCTATTTACAGGCTTAGGGTTGTCTTTTTTACTTGGTATGAATCTATTTCATGCTTACTTCTTCCTTTTTTTCAGCAGTGTATACATATCATTAATCCTTTATTTTCTCAGTATAAACACAAATCAAAAGGGAGTTAAGTGAAGTGAAGTTAAAAATGAAATAGAATAATTAAAGACTATAGATTAAAGAATGAAGAAAAAATTATAGTAGATTAGGAAACCCAATTATTATATATTTTTATTTATCCTTTTTTATTATTATTTTCTTATCTCTTTACTTTTTTATTTATTTCTTTTCCTTCCTTGTTTCTTCTATCTATTTTCATATTTCTCATGTTTTTATCAACTAAGAACCTTAGTTGAAATTTAATATGCTAAAGGTATATACTACCAGGTAATGGCAAGTAAGTTTCAGCCTCTTAAGATTCTATTTGTTGCTGCAGAAGTTGCTCCGTATACAAAGTTTGGTGGATTGGCCGATGTTGCGTGGGCACTTCCAAGGGAACTAAAATCACTTGGTCACGATGTTAAAATAATTATCCCAAAGTATGGAAGTATTGATACAGAAAAATTCAATATAAAAAAATACAGGGATAATATAGTCGTAAAGACAAAAAGTGGAGATATAGTATCGAATATATATAAAGGAATAATACCCGATAATATAGAGGTCTTCCTGGTAGAAAATAGAGAATACTATGAGCTTAGAAGTAATGTCTACGGGTATAGCGATGACGCTAGGAGGTTTATGCTTTTATCATTAGCAGCACTTGAATTTGTTAGAGGTGAAGATTTCAATCTAGATGTAATCCATGCTAATGATTGGCATACTGGATATCTTCCGAACCTACTTAAAACTGTATATAAGAATGATGAAAAACTAAACTCCATATCAACAGTTTTTACTATTCATAACCTTTCTCTTCAAGGAATTAACAAGAGAGCATTAAAACCAACTGAAATTGATCAAGGGAATTCACCATTACCGGATTTAATGAGTGATGATATCAATAAGATAAATGGACTGCTAAGAGGGATAATATATTCCGACTTTGTAAACACTGTTTCTGAAAGATATGCTAGAGAAATATTAACTCCAGAGTTTGGAGAGGGGTTAGACCCTGTTCTAAAAGAAATGCGATACAAATTAACAGGAATACGTAATGGACTTGACTATAAAGTGTTAAGTCCTGATGTAGATACTAATATTTATGTTAATTATGATTTAAATTCAATAGAAAAAAAAGTAGAAAATAAGATTGAGTTTCAGAAGGAATTTGACTTAGAGGTTAATCCTGATATTCCATTAATTGGGTTTGTTGGAAGACTGACTGAAATGAAAGGACTTGGTTTAATGCATGATACACTGGGACCTCTCCTTGAAAACCTTAATTTTCAATTCTGTGTTGTTGGTGGCGGTGATGAATATTGGGAGAATTTCTTTTTGAAATTAATAGAGAAATATCCAAAGAAAGTAGCTGGTCATGTTATGATATCAACAACATTTGCACAAAAATTGTTTGCTGCTACAGATATATTTCTTTATCCATCTAAGTTTGAACCTTGTGGTATAGCGCATGCTATAGCAATGAGATTTGGCTCTGTTCCTATTGTTAGAGAAACTGGTGGGCTTGCAGACAGTGTAGTTGATGTAAATAAGTACCCTGATAAGGGTGAGGGCTTTATGTTTAAAGAATACGATAAGATGGAATTCCTTATCCAATTAATTGAAGCTATAACTATATACAAATACAATAGGGGAGAATGGAATAGAATAAGGGAGAGAGCGATGAAAAGAGACCTGTCATGGAAAAATTCTGCAATTAAATATGTACATGTTTATGAGAAAGCTATTGATAAACATGATAAATGGATGAAAAGAGAGAATCTTAGATATCCAGATAATCCCGGTGAGGTTCCAGGATATTCTGCAATGGAAGTTTTAAGTTAAATATATTAGGCAAAATCGATTCATCTTCAATTCATGTTTAATTGATAATGAGTTTTATATTGTTACCTTACATTATCCTGTGCTTATTTATTTATTTATTTATTTATTTTTTCTATTGCCATACATCATTGATATTTTAATATATTCAATTGCGCATCAGTATATACGAATATATATGGAAGGGAATATATACAAAGAGAGTAAATATATAATTAAAGATAAGCGAATTGATAATAAGTTTTAAATAAAATAGCTAATTATGTTCTTTTGTTAAACCAAAGGAAACACTCAATATATTCTATCTAGAGATTTTAAAGCACATTTATAGTTTTACAACATGTCAGATGAAGTCTTGTGCCTGATATATAAATAGATTTTTACTGACAGCATATAATATATAGGTCATATAATTTCATGAGAATGTTTAAGTAATATAAATATTCTTATATTTTTTTCCTTATTAAATTGTTCGAGTGTATAAAGTTATAAACAATATTATCCACAATAAACCCCATAGTATATACGACACTAAAATATGATTCAAGCGTTACTTTACCGGGGTTTCTAAGTGTAAATATCAAAGAGTAATCCTCTTTTGATTTATAAATATTGTGCATTTAACATATAAGTGGAAATATTTATACATAAACTGAAGCAGAAGAGAAGGGGATTGTAAAGATGCTTGATACTATAGGTTTTTAATATGTGCTATACCTGTAATCCGTTTTAACATCCTGTAATTTTCTTTATAATTATTAACTGGAGTTATATATTATCTTATTTGTTATATATTTTTATATCGAATTTCTGAAGTATTTGTTTTTAGGAATAAAAAAGCCTGTAAAGATAAATTTACAGGCTTTTTGTCGAATTATTTGGATAGAAATATATATTTTTAATAATTAAATATATATGTATATTACCTTATTTTAATTCAACAACTGCACCAGCATCTTTAAGGAGTTTCAAATATTTATCTGCATCATCCTTATTTAATGCTTGTTTTACAATCTTTTCTGCACTATCTGATGCTTCTACCATTGCTTTAGCATCCATCAAATTTAATTCAGGTAATATTACTCTTATTGCTTTAATAACTTCAAGCTTCTTGCTACCTGAACCCTTAAGTACTAGATCAAATGATGTTTTTTCTTCTACTGGAGCTTCCTGAGTATTGCTACCTTGAGTATTTACAGGACCTGCCATCATCATTCCCTGTGATGCACTTACTCCAAACTTTTCTTCAAGTGCTTTTACTAATTCTGATAATTCAACGACTGTTAAATTGCTTATTGCATCTAACAATTCATCTTTTGTTAATGATTTGCTTGCCATATATTTATTTTGTCACCTCCTCAACTGTATTTTTGTTAGCTATAATATTGAGTACAAATACTAGTTTTTGAATATTGCTATTTAATACATTAACTAATCCTTGGGTAGGGTAGTTAAGCATTCCAAGAAGTTTACTTATTAATTCTTCCTTTGTTCCAATATCTTTAAAACTAATAGTTTCAGTTGATGTAAATGTTTTTCCTTCAATGTAGCTTCTTCTCACTTCAATCTGTTTTGTTAAGTCAGCTAATTTTACTAAGCTTTTTATCACTTTAGAAAACTCATCATTTGTAAAAGTAACTGCAAGTCGTCCTACGAAATTCTCATCTGTAAGTTTTATCTCAAAATCGTTCAATACTTTTTCTAATAGTGTATTCTTAGCTAATAGAAATACACTATCCTCTAATTCATTCTTAAAATTCTCTATATCTTTAGTCTTGATATCTTTAATATCTATTAGAATAATGTTTTTATATTTAGTTAGCAAAGTATTATACCTCTCGATAACTACTTGTTTTTGTTGTTTTGTGTTAGCCATTTTTTTGTTTTTATATTTTTTATTTATATATTTAAGTTTTTATATATATTTTATTAATATCTAAAAAGCCTTTAATAAAGTTTTTTTTCTCTAGTTCAACTTCTTCTAAAAAGAAGAGAGTTGAAACTATAAAAACTCTATTAAAGGCCTTAGATTACTCTTTAATTTTCAAAGTCTAAACAGGAAATATTAACACATATACATGCGACCTGTTTTCTAAGACCAATAAATTTTATATAAACTTAATGAACTCATCAGTACTTATCTTCACTGATAGTCCCATTGTAGCAGAAATATACGCAGATTTAAAGAGTATTGCAAATGGTTTTACATTCATAGATTGCAATTGCTTTATAAATCTCTTTATATTTTCATATATTTCATCATCTTTCGTATTTACGTTGCCTATGCTTATATGAACTACACCATTTTCATCACTTTTGAAACTTACCTTACCTGATTTATATTCCTCTATTGTTTCTTTTATCTTTTCTGTAACTGTTCCAGTCTTTGGGTTAGGCATTAGACCTCTAGGTCCTAATACTCTTCCAAGTGAAGCAATTTTGAGCATTGCTTGAGGGTGTGCTAGACATATATCAAATTCTAGCCAGCTTTTATTAATTTTTTCAATATAGTCATCAAGCCCTGCATATGTTGCACCTGCTTCAATAGCATCTTTTACTACTTTTTCATCTCCAAAAACAAGAATTCTCTTTTCTTCCTTTTTTATAGGGCTGACTAAAGAAATACTTCCTCTAACTGGTTGTTTCTTTTCCTTCTCATCTAGATTAAGATATATAGATAAATCAATTGTACCATCAAACTTAGAATATGAAAGCTCCTTGGCTTTCTTAATTTGATTTAATAATCCTACTGATTCCTTCTTAGATGAAGGTATTAGTGCTTTATATTTTTTTCCTCTTTTCATTTTATTTTTGTATTTTAATATATATTTTCTATTTTTTCTTTGTATACTTAATTTATTCCTTTACTTCAATCCCCATGTTTCTAGCTGTTCCTAGTACCATTTTTACAGCTGAATCAATTGACTTAGTATTAAGATCTGGCATTTTTAATTTTGCAATTTCAATTGCCTGATCCATTGTAATTTTTCCAACCTTTACCTTGTTTGATGTTGCAGAACCTTTTTGAATATTTGCTGCTTTTTTTAACAAATAGGATACAGGACTTATTTTAGTTGTGAAGTCAAATGTTCTATCTTCATAAACTGTTATTAATACTGGAATCAAGTCGTTGTTCATCGCTTTTGTTTTCTCGTTGAAACGATTACAAAAATCACCAATATTTAACCCTTGCTGTCCGAGAATTGCACCAACAGGTGGATTAGGACTTGCTTTTCCTGCAATAATTTGTAACTTTACAATTGATTTTATTTTTTTTGCCATTTGTTTTAAATTTTTCTAACTTGAGAGAAATCAAGTTCAACAGGTGTTTCTCTTCCAAATATAGAGAGAAGCACTGTTATTTTACCTTTTTCATCATTGATTTCACTGATTTTTCCTGTGAAGTCCTTAAATGCTCCTTCAGCTACTTTTACCACATCATTAAGTATAAAGCTAGTTTGGTAAACTGGCTGTTCAACTTCCATAAATTTGAGTATAGAAGTTACTTCTTCTTCAGTTAGTGGAGTAGGGAGTCTTCCAGTGCCTGCAAACGATACAACACCTTGTGTATCTCTGACTAGTGCCCATGTATTATCATTTAAATCCAGTTGAATTAATATGTATCCTGGTAAGATCTTTTCTTCAACATTTTTTCTTTTTCCATCATTTATTACAATTCTGTTCTGTGTTGGAACAACAATTTCTCCAAGATATTCTGTTAGCCCAGCGATATCAATTCTTTGCTTTATCAATCCTTTTACTTTATCTTCATGTCCAGCATATGTATTTAATACATACCATTTTAAATTTGCCATTTTTATTTATATAATATATGTATAAATTACTTTTCCAAGCAATAAATCAATAACAAACATAAAAGCCATTAGAAATACTGAAACAATAGCTACCATTTGTATTGTCTTCAAAACCAGTTTGTTTTCTGCCCATGTTATATTTCTGAATTCCTGAACGACTCCAGAAACATATGACAATATTTTTGAAAACATCTAGCAAATATTATCAGAAAAATACAATTATTTCAACTTTTTAGAAAAATGTATATTGCTTATAGTTCAGGCTCAGTAGGATTCGAACCTACATTAACGGTTTTGGAGACCATTGTTCTGCCATTGACACTATGAGCCTAAGATACAAAATATCTATTCTTTTGCTTCTTAATTGTCTTCTATTTCTTTATTTCTTTATGTTCAGTATGTTTCACACACTTTGGACAGAACTTGTTTAGTGTAAGCTTATCCTTAGTGTTATTATTGTTCTTTCTGCTTGTATAGTTTTTTCTTCCACAAACAGAACATTCAAAGTATATTACAACTCTATTTCCTTTTTTTGCCATATTTTCCTTGTTTTCTTTATTAGCTGAAAGAGAGAGTCGGACTCTCGACCTTTCCCTTACCATGGGAATGCTCTGCCAACTGAGCTATTTCAGCATAAGCCTTCTGTCAGATTCGAACTGACGACCTGCTGTTTACAAAACAGCCGCTCTAACCGGTCTGAGCTAAGAAGGCACAATTTTCTTCTTAATACATTAGCCTCAAGTAAAGATAAAATGTATTAGGGAAATGTTTTTTTCCTTTGTTTTACAAAAGAAATTAAGAACTAAAAGCATTAACACACGATTAATACTTAACAATCGTTCTTATAAAAAAATCGTTGTAAGGAAATTTTTATATTTCCCTATACAATTTTTACACATTCACCTTTACTATTTTGGCTTCAGGTATTATACCTCTATTTAGAGATTATAGCAAAAATTTTCTATAATATAAATTTGAATGCAAAGTTTACTGCTGGGTATATAACCATAGAAATGAGTGTCTGACCATTGAAAATAGGTAAATACACGAGTACAAAGAGTATAAGCAAATATTGGAAGGTATTTATTCTGCTATAAAAATCAATTGGTAGGAATTCTCTTAAAATACTGCTTCCATCAAGAGGAGGAATTGGTAATAGATTGAATACAGCAAGTCCTACATTAATTTCAACAAAGTAATAGAGCAGGGGAATTATAAATGAAAATGTATTTATATTGAAGTTAATGTATATATAGTAGTTCAGATTTATTAATCCAACTGAAAGAAGTGCTAGGAGTATGTTTGATAATGGGCCTGCAATTGCCACCATTAGATAGCTTCTTCTAGTGCGTAAATTTGTTTCATTTACCATTACTGGTTTTCCCCAGCCAAAGTTTGTAAACATCATCATTAAAAATCCGGTCCATTCAAAATGATCGGCAGGATTTAGGCTTATTCTGTCAGTTGAAGTATTGTCGCCAAGTAATTTTGCAACCAGTGCATGTGCTGATTCATGAAAACTTACACTAAACAAAATAACTATAAAAATAAGGATTGCTTGATAAAGTCCGATTGAAAATATATTCTCTATCATATCTCTTGAAATATCTTCCAATTTATTATATCATATCCGAATAGAAATAAAAGAATGAAAAAATGTGATTTGTGCAACAAGCAGTCTTTCTTCGGTAGAAATATAAGACATAAAGCCTCTGGTTCATGGGCAAGAAAGGCTACAAGAACTAGTAAAACTCAATTACCAAATTTAAGGAATTTGAAGATGTTAAATGAAAACGGAACACCAGTAGTTATTAAGGTTTGTATGAGCTGCTACAAAGCAATCAATTTAAATCAAAAGGCTTAACTCTTATATTTGCCTTCTTTTCTACACTCGAATATATTTCTTTAATTATATTTTTTACGTGTTTTAGTTTCCCTTTTTTTATCTTTATGGTTACTTGGTAATAATACATGTTTTTTGTTTTAAAGAGTGAAGATTTTGAAGGCCCTAGCAGATATATGTCCTTTTTGATAATGTGTTTATTTAATTCTTTCTTAATGCCACTAAACACCTTTTTTATATTTCTTAATCCAGTTTCCTCAGTTCTTGATTTTACTATTAGCTGAATTAAATCATAATATGGCGGATATTTTAATTTTTTCCTAAAAACCATCTCTGATTTATAGAATTTAGCATAGTCGTTTTCAAGTGTTAGCTTTAGTATGCTGTTGTTTGTGTTATACCCCTGAATTATATTTATTCCATTGTACTTTCCTCTTGAGCTTCTGCCTAGTAATTGAGTTATTCTTTGATATACTGTTTCATTTGTTTTGAAAGAAGGGAATACTAGATCTTGATCAAGATTTGTATACGCTGTTAGATAAACCTTCTCAATATCTATACCTTTTATTACAATTTGTGTTCCAATTAATATATTCGTTTCTCCATTGATAAAGGAGTTGATTGTTTCTTCATATTTATTCATTCTTACTGAGTCGCCATCAAGAATAGCTACTCTCGCTCCTGGTATTTTCTCAACAATCTTTGATAATTTTTCAATTCCAGTACCTAAGAATTTTAAATCAACTGAATTACATACTTTGCAATATTGCTTTATTGTAGTTTTGTAATAACAATGGTGGCATACTAGGTATTTTCTGTTACTAATATTATGGTAAACAAGTGGTAGGTCACAATTGGGGCATCTTTCAACATATCCGCAATCATTACATATTATTGATTGACTGAATCCTTTTCTGTTCATATACAGTATCGACTGCATATTAAGGTCTATTGCTTCTTTAATTTTCTCATACAGGGTTTGTGATATGATTTTTGTGTCATATTCCATACTTTTCTTATCTACTCTGTTATTTTTCTTTGTTAGATCAACAACAATTGTTTCTGGATATTTATTTGATATTCGTTGTGTCAAAGTGTGATGAATGTATTTTTTGTCATAAAATACGTCAATACTTGGTGTAGCACTGGACAAGACTAATTTTGCATTCTCCAATTTTACCAATTTCTCAGCCAGTATAATTGTTGAATATTGTGGAGTATTTTCTTGAAACAGGCTCCTTTCATGAAATTCGTCTATAACAATTAGACCAAGATTCTTAAATGGTGAGAATATTCCACTTCTTGATGAGATTATTATCTTCTTTTCACCGCTTTTTATATGTTCCCATATATCACGTCTAATTGATTTACCAATTTTGTAGTGGATTAAACATATATCTTCTTTTCTAAATATTTCCTCAAACTTTTTAACTAACTGCGGAGTGAGTGATATTTCTGGTACGATTATAGCAGCTTGTTTACCATGTTTTATACATTCATTTACTAATCTCATATATACTTCTGTTTTACCGCTTCCAGTAACACCTCTTAATAGATGAAATTTAGATTCAGAGGCAGATATATCATTAAATGCTTTTAATTGTTCATCATTTAATTTCCTTGTAAATGTAACTTTTGATTGTTTTTTGTTCTTTACAACTCCTACACTATCTTCTTTATCTCTATTTAATTTAGAGTTAATAGGGAAAAATAGCTTTAATGATTCATATACGTTCTGCATGAATGTATCTGACAGATAAATTCCTAATTTAAATTGATTCTCAGTTATATATGAATTGAAATTTACCTTTGAAATATCCTTTATTTTTTTTAACGGAGTAGTAGGGGAGTCATCTTTGCCGCAAATTACACCTAATTTAACATTTTTTCCAAATGGAACCTCTACTTCACCTCCTAGTCTGTATAGTTCTTTTAATTCATCTGGTAATCTATATGTGAATAATTTAGAATAGCCATATATATTAGTGTCTACAGCAACTTTTATTAATATGTCATCAGTAATTTTGTTATTCACTAGTGTTATTTATTCCAAATATATATATGAAGTGTATCAGATATTATCTAGATATATATTACTCTGCTACACCTTCCTATTTTAATACATTTTTACGTTTAAAAATATATTGAGTAGTTATAAGTGCAAATACTAACAATAACAATATTAAACTGAAGAATTGTGTTGTAATGTTTTTATTTGAATATATGGTTTGTAATGGATAAACTATGTATGGCAGGTGCATAAGAAGGATTAGAAATATAGTAAGACCAGGTAAGTATATACCATAGGTTATTCTTCTATTTAATGATTGAATAGATACATATGCATAACCTATTAAAAGAATTAAATATATGGAGTCAAACATATAGTTTTGTAATATATATGGAATATATTTCATAAAAAGAGGGATAATTCCAATAAGAAAGAGTAAAGAAAATAGGGAAGTCTCATGAATCCAGATACTTTTATTTTGTTTATCAATTAGAGAAAAACCAGCTAAGAGACTCATGCTCATTAGAGTAAAGAATGAATAAATACTGAATATATTAATATATACGTTATGTGTTGCAACTAAACTAAATGAGAATACTATAGATAATATGTATATCCTTAGAACACCTAGGAATACATTTAACCATTTATATACGTTAGAATGAAGATTAAATTTGACAGTATAAATATATAACAATATTTGTAAAAACAATGTAAGAACATATGTTATTAGAGGAATAAGGAGGTATGCTTGATATGTATTAAATGCACTATAAAAAAAGAAGTACATCAAAGATATTAGAATAACTGTTAGTAATATATTTAATTTACTAAATATACCTAATCTAATCTTATCAATATTATTTACTATACAGTATGCCATATCATATGAAACTAGTATAAACATTGATATATACACCCCTATACACAGAACATACACAACATAATCCATCACCTACATATTAACAGGAGAGAATGATGAGTGTCTAATTCTGACTTAATACGAGTTTACTCTATCAGATAAACACATATTATCGTTTTTAAGTTTATCTGAATAATGCCTAATTAGTAAGTTTTTCGCTTCGTTACGGATTCATTATATTTTGGATCTTCTCTTAACCCAAGGAAAACCATCAAACGAGTAAGAGAACTCATTATCTTCCATCTTTGTCTTCTTGTAGTGTTATATTTTATTTCTATTGTTTGATATGTTGTACCAAACTTATCAAGATAGTTAATCGATTCTAACACTCCTTTATTATATTTAAATTCCATAATAATATCATTATTGTTAGTCGTTTTATATGGCCTGTACAACCTATCAATATCTTCTCTAAATACAATTTTTCCTTTTGATGTCAGAACAGTAATAGTTTTATACCTTAACATTGTGTCAAAATCATGTTTATTCATAAACTCTATAAGCTTATATCTTTCAAATACACATTTATTCATATCAATAATAGACTGTTTGTTAGATGCAATAAAGTTAAAAGCACAAAAAGGCATACCTCCTTCATCAGTTCTTAATTTGAAATGTTTATCTAAAAAAGGACCTATAGTTAGTGGCCTTTCAAATGTAGAACCATTATGATTATCAGCCAAAAAAACAACACCTTTCATAGTCTGTATTGTAACCCGAGTTTTGCAGTAAGTGAGTAAAAGAAATAAGCGAATGGATTGTTGTGGCAGGAAGAAAGGGTGTCAAGGATTCGGAGACTTGATGTTGTCTGTAGTTGTATGTTAATCTAGATATGTATGTT
>JAKAPS010000019.1 GCA_021806925.1 bacterium
GAAACTATCTCAAATAAAAGAAATTCTACAGACAACATCAACTTACCAAAACTAGACTGCCTGTTTGTATTATAAGACTAATCTAACTTGGCATTTTGGAGACTGCTTTACTGCAAAACTCAGGATATATAACAATTACATATATATCAATAGGCATATATGGCGTGTTACAGAGAGACTGTAAATTGATAAGAAAAACAAAGAATAGGTTCCAAAATAAAATATGCATGTTTATAAAAGTAAATTATGTTTGGTTTATTCTAAAGTACTAACGCATGGAATTATGCTTAACATCAAGCTTCTTAAGTACATGTAGAATCTAAAATAAATTTAAAAAGTTCTAAATTAGCATATCATTATTAATCTTTATGGATTCAAACCTCAAATTTTGCGAAAGATCCGCTACAAGAACAAATACGTGAGTAAAATGCAAAAGATATTAGTCAACAATACAGGAACTGCTTTCCTCAAAAATTGAAGAGGCATTTATCAGTAATACAAACGATAAAGAAACAGAAGCTGAATTTATATCGAACATTTAGGGAAAAATAATAGAATGTACATTTGATTTGAGCCTACTAACCAGCTTAACTGTTTAGCACTAACTTATTGAGTGGATACAAAAAGTCGAATAGGAGTTAAATTGGTTTACGCCATAGAGTAAATCAAACTTCTATTTATACAAACAAAGCATAGTTGACTAGTATCCTATAATATTATAAAATAGAGCATTGTGGCTGGAGAAAATAATAATCCTACAAACCCTTTACTTCCAAGAAGATATTTCCTTAGTATACTTGCGACTACAGCTGCAGGTATTGCTGCTGGAACTGGCTTTTCTGATATATTTGCAGATAATTTTTTTCAAAATCTAAACAAAATTGATGACATAACACTTAACAAATTACAATTACTATCTGCGCAATTAGTTAGTAAAAAACAAATAATAATTGGTACTTTTACACCAATAGAAAAAGATGGGGTTAAGTATCAACCAGAGATTAATCCAGTTAAAGTTGCTGAATCCCTATTATGTATATCATATATATATGGCGGTATGAATAATGTAGAAAAAGCAATAAGATATATAAAAAAATGTAGAGGACTACATATTACTGAAATCAGTAATGTAAAAGAAATCACAGGAGAAAAAGTTGTTGGCGAAACAAGCTCAATTGCACTTGGTAAAATAATAAACAAAATAGATAAGAAGTTTCCAGTGCCAAAATTAGAAATTGGAATTGACACAAGTATTTTCTATGAACAATATATGAATATGGCTGTATTTGCACATGAACTTATACATGTTGAGCAACAGAGTAATTATGGTAATATTGCAGATTTATTAGAAGCAACATTCTCAGATTTAATGGGTGGAGTTGTTATTGCATTCACAACGTTAATAACACTTATAGGTATTTCAGAAACTAACACAATAATAAACAAACATATGAATAGAAGAAACTTTCTAAAGAACATGTTAAAAACCACAGTATTCACTGTTTTAGGTTTATCAGGATTAGGATTGAGTATAGATGGTTCATCCTTTTACGTTACAAAACTAACTCCATATGAAAGACAAGCACATCTGGAAGGTGGTAGTGAACCCAATATACTTGGTCAAATAGCAAAAACAGAACCTCTAAAATCTGTACTCCGCCAAATATTAACACTTAAGAAGATACCTAACTAACAATAACTGATATTTATGTATACTAATATTATCAAGGTGTATAATCACATAAATAATTATTATTGTTTGTCTTAAATGCAAGAAATAAAGAAACAAATGTTTGTATTACTACAACGAGAGGAATATTATATTGATTTAGCAAAGAAAATAGATAGAAGTACTAATAAAGTATATATAATGGTGATGGAATTGGAGTTCTTTCATTTAGATTACCTCCTAAACAGCATTATAAATGCTATTCATCGTGGTGTAGAAGTAATTTTAAAGATAGACTATTTCTCAAAATATTTTGTTCAGGGGCATAATATTCGTCAGCATATTAGAAACCATAAAGAGAATGAATATATACAACATATTCATGAAGTTAATATGAACTCATTTAAAAGAATTGAAGAGACTGGAGGAGCTGTTATATTTACAAAGAAACCTAAATCATTATCAAAATTCTATACAATATTTGGAAGGAATCACATAAAGATAAGTATAGTTGATAATTATGTGTATTTTGGAGGTATGAACATAGCAGAAAGCTGGATTAATAAAGAAGATTTCATGCTAAGAATATCAAATAACTCAAGATTTTTATCAGTATTTCTTGATATATTCAACAACTTCAATGCAAAAAAGCATGATGATACATATGTACTTGACAAGGACTCTACGCTCCTATTTGATAGCGGTAAAATTGGATCTTCCATAATATATTCCAAGGCAAAGGAGCTGATTAGAAATGCAAGACAGCGGATAACATATATATCACAATATCACCCTGACTTTTCAATATTAAAGATATTAAACAAGAATAGCAAAAGAGTGGATATCAAAGTAATTACACATAATAGAGAAGTACTACTTAACAGTACTAAGACAAAAGAATCAAAAGCAATTCAAACGTTTATATCAAGGATAGAAAACATCTTAATCAGGGAAAAATTTATTCCAGTACTACACAATAGATTAATTCACGCAAAAGTACTCTTTGTAGATGATGAACATGTTCTAATAGGTTCACACAATTATACATTCTTCGGAGTTCTATTTGGAACTAATGAGAT
The DNA here is from genome assembly GCA_021806925.1 of bacterium. Lineage (GTDB taxonomy): Bacteria > Patescibacteriota > Dojkabacteria > JAKAPS01 > JAKAPS01 > JAKAPS01. Next base: position 2,749 of record JAKAPS010000019.1, read on the forward strand.
ATGCCTGTATACAAAGGATAAAGAAGTAATATCTCTGATATCTGGTTGGATTAATAAATCATTCCCTGAAAATCATTAATTTTACAAAGGAGCAAATATATATTAGTATTAAAAAACAAGTATATGCAAAATATATCATCTCAAGGGTTCAACGATTTCACACTGGAGTATCCTCAATTCAAGTGCCTTTACCAGAACCCTATAGCATATTTTAGTGCAGAATACGCACTAGATGGTAATTTACCTATATATTCAGGCGGTCTTGGAGTTCTTTCAGGTGATACTATTAGGGAAGCGTCCGAATTTGGATTACCATTTATTGGTGTCGGACTAATGTACAAACACGGATTTTTTACTCAGAGGATTGAAAATAATACTCAAATTGAAAAAGATATTGATTTTGATCCATCAAATGCAGGAATGTCATTACTTCTTGACGCTGATGGCAATATTTTTAAACAATCTATACCAATTGACAATAGACATGTATTTTTTCAGGCTTGGGAGTACAGAGTAGGAGGTGTTACAATGTTCTTCCTTGATACTGATGTAGATGAAAACAATGATTATGATAGAGGTATTACATCAAAGTTATATGGTGGAAATAAGGAAACAAGGATATTGCAGGAAATAATATTGGGTATAGGCGGAGAAAAAACCCTATTTTCAAGAGGAATATATCCATCTCTTTACCATTTAAATGAAGGGCATTCTAGCTTTGCAATATTAGGAATAATTCATCACATGATGAAATTGAAGTCTCTTTCTTTTGAAGAAAGCTATAATCAAGTAAAAGAAAGAATAGTATTTACAAATCATACACTTGTTAGTGCTGGAAATGATATATTTGAAGTTGACCTAGTAAGGAAACTGCTGGCTGATTATGCAAATGAAGTAAATATACCAGTTGATAAATTTATTTCACTCGGACTGTATGACGGATCATTTGCCATGACTATATTTGCAATGAATATAGCAAAGAAGACAAATGCAGTAAGTAAACTTCATGCAGTAAAAGCTAAAGACCTTTGGCCAGATAAAGAGTTAATAGCTATAACCAACGGTGTAAACGTAACTCAATGGCAGATGGAGGATCTTAGAGCAAGACTTTATGTAATATCTATTGAGAAGAATATTCCTATTGAAATAGCTGCAACATACCTACAAGGCAAAGAGTTGGAATTAATGCATTTGAGAGCAAAAGAATTACTACTTAAGGAGATAGGTTTAATAACTGGAAAGATTCTTAATTCAAACGCATTAACAATATGCTGGAGTAGAAGATTTGCAGAATATAAAAGACCAGAACTGATATTCTATGATATTGAGAGATTAAAAAAGATATGCTTCAATTCTGAATATCCTGTTAATATAGTATTTGCAGGAAAAGCACATCCTTCTGATTCAATAGGAAAAGAGCTAATTCATAATGTATATAAGATAATTGATGATAACTTTTCAAATAGGGCAGTATTCATACCAAATTACTCAATACCAATATCATCATTACTTGTTCAAGGAAGTGATGTTTGGCTAAATACACCAATAAGAGGACTGGAGGCATGCGGAACAAGTGGAATGAAAGCATCACTAAATGGAGTCCTTCAATTAACTGTGAAAGATGGTTGGAGTGATGAGGTTGATTGGAATGGTTTAGGATGGGAGATTGATGATAAAAATCCAATATCCGTATATGAAAGGATTGAAAAAGAAGTTGTTCCAATGTTTTTTGAGAGAAAGGATGAATGGATGTCTATGGCAAAGAAGACAATAGTTATGAGTATGTCGAACTTTACAACAAGAAGAATGCTTAGAGACTATCTTCTGAAATCATATATTGAATGTATATAAAAGGAGTAATGAAAAAGGAACGTATCCACTTAGGAAAGGAAATATATAATAGAAAGAATAGGAAGATACAAACTGGAGTGAATAAAAGAAATAAAATTGAGACTAAAAGAAAATATATAAGGACTGGTGTATTTGATATTAGACAAAATAACGAAAATAACATAAGTATTCATAATTCAATAAAAGATAGGAACGTATCCCAGTGGGATAGGAACGTATCCCCAAAGGATAGGAACGTATCCACTTTAGATAAGAATTTTCTACAATCATCAACTGCTAGAAATCTAATATCCACAAGTAAACTCGAAATTTCAAAGAACAGTATAGTTATAGAAATTGGGGCTGGGGAAGGACAGTTAACGTTTCCTATTTCACAAATTGCAAAAACAGTATATGCAGTAGAAATAGATAAGAAACTTGCAGAAAAACTAAAGAAGAAGGTAAATGAAAAACAAATTGGTAATATTAAAGTTCAAGAAGATGATATATTAAAGATTAAAGTTACAGAAAAAGTATATACATTGATTGGCAATATCCCATTTTCAATAACATCAAAGATATTCGATAGATTTACTTTGAGTGAAAGAATATTACCTCAACATATGTATTTTCTAATGGAATTACCTGCGTATAAGAAATACTCAAGTACAAGGTGCTTAGCAGGTATATTGACTGGAACATATTTTGAATCAAATATATTAAGGAATGTAAATAGAAAATTTTTCCATCCAGTACCTAACTCTTCAATATGCTTTGCTGATTTCTCATTAAGAAAGAACCCACTCATACCATATAACTTAAAACAGGATTATATATATTTTGTTAAATACTTCTATAATGCAGGAAACAGGACAATTGGCAACACATTAAATAAGTTATTAACAATAAAAGAGTCTACTATTTATTTACATGAATTTCATAAGATTCATAAAAGGAAAATAGAGAACTTAAAGCTAACTGATATGAACATAGAAGACTGGGTAATGTTCTTCAAATTCTTTTACCCTATATGCTTTAAGAAGATATATAGAAATAGAAAATAGTTAGAGATATTTTATGAACCACCTCCCTTGTTTCATGAATTTACTTTAAAGTAAATTACATATACTCGTAATTATATCTCTATATCTATGTATTATACATTTATCTTCAAACCAACATCATCAAGTTGAGATTTAGATACTTCACTTGGAGCACCCATCATCAAATCCTTAGCATCACTTGAAAGAGGGAATGCATATATCTCTCTGATATCTGGTTCATCTCTAAGCAACATTATTGTTCTATCAACTCCAGGAGCAAATCCGCCATGAGGAGGAACTCCATATCTAAATGCGGTTAATAAACCTTTAAACTTCTCTTCAACCTCCTCTTTTTTGTATCCTGCAATTTCAAACGCTTTTATAAGGGTTTCTGATTCATGATTCCTTATTGCTCCGCTTGAAAGCTCTAAACCATTTGCTACAATATCATATTGATAGGCGTATATATCAAGCGGATTCCTTTGCTGAAGTGCTTCCATACCACCCTGTGGCATTGAGAATGGATTGTGCATAAAATCATATTTCTTCAAGTCGTCAGACCACTCATACATAGGGAAATCTACAATCCAAGCATAAGCAATTTCATCTTTATTTCTAAGATTTAATATATCACCAATCTTTAGTCTAATTTCACCAAGAATTTTTGTAGTTAACTTATATGAATCAGCAACAATAAACATAATGCAATTTCTCTCTAAGTGAAGCTCATTCATTAAGTATTGATATATATTATCATTTAAATAATTTTTTAAAGGTGATTTAAATTCACCATTTTCATCTCTTAAAATGTATGCAAGACCTTTTCCACCTGAATTTATTGCAGATGCTCCCAAGTCACTTATCGTTTTCCTATCAAATCTATCGGCATTTGGAACGATAAGACACTTCATTGCTTCCATTCCATCAAAAGCATTTAAAGATATATTTTCTTTTAAATACTTACAGTCAGTAATTTCAATTCCAAATCTCAAATCAGGTTTATCTGATCCATATTTATCAATTGCATCATCATATGGAATTCTAGGAAATGGTTTAAATTTCACTTTTTTATTTGTAAGCTTTTCTGTTATTTCAATAAAGAATGGTTCCATCTCCTGAAAGAAATCTTCTTGATTGGTAAAAGCGATTTCAGTATCTATCTGATAAAAAGCACCTGCATGTCTATCACTTCTAGGATCCTCATCTCTGAAACATGGTGCAATTTGAAAATATTTACCAACTCCAGCAACCATTAATAACTGCTTAAATTGCTGCGGAGCTTGTGGCAATACATAGAACTTTCCTTTGTGTAATCTTGATGGAACAAGGAAATCCCTTGATCCTTCAGGTGAAGTAACAGTAAGTAGTGGAGTCTCTACTTCAATGAAGCCATGATTTTGGTACCAGCTTCTTGTAAAAAATATAAAGTCATTACGGAATTTAAGCATATCCTGCATTCTCTTTCTCCTTAAATCAAGATATCTGTACTTTAATCTTATCGCCTCATTAATCTCGTGACCATCAGTATCCACTGCAAATGGAATAGTATCTGATTTAGATAATACAGTTAAAGTATCAACTTTAACCTCAAATTCACCAGTATCCAATTTTTTATTTATTAGTTCTTCAGCTCTTCTTACAACAGTTCCTTCTACTGAGATTACAGACTCAATGCTACAATCACTTTTAAATGTATCCGCTAGCAGACTATTATCAAAATTTATATATAATTGAACTATACCACTTGAGTCTCTTAAATCAATAAATGCAAAGTGATTATGATCCCTCTTATTTTGTATCCAACCTTTTAATAGAACCTTCTTAGATTCGTTGTTTATAACGTCTGTAGCTAAAATTCTGTCCATATATATGCTTGTATATTACCATGAAAATCATACAGATGTAAAAGTCAGTATTTAACACAATAAATTCAAATAAAAAATATTTACTAGATACACTTTATGTATTGACTTTCACCTATGATATATGTTAATTACTTTTCATGGCTAAAAAAGACCAAAATGAACTATTAGAACAAGTGCCAGAGGTAACTACACATGGAATCATTCAAGCTGCAAAAGAATATTTCGGGCATCCTAGTGATAATGAGAAGAATATAAATTTGGGAAATATAATAAAAATGATACGATTTCTTGGTGGAGACTTAGTAATTGCTTACATAAAAAGTAATGCAGGAGCAAGAATTACACCAGAAAGCCCAAATATTAGTATTGTTAATATAAATACATTCAATTATGAATCCTTATTGAAAGAATATAAGGATCCGTTATGCCTAGATAACAATATATTAGAAAAATTAAGAAAATGGTTGTTTAATAAACATATAGAACTTGATGTTTATTTAAACAAATTAGTTAAGGATGAGCTGGAATTAATATACATAACAGGAAACCCATATATACTGATTGCGAGAATTAATGAAAATTTTTCGGATGGTATTTTTTATAAAACATTTGGAAAGGTATTATTGCAAACATTAACAAAAGCAACAGGACTTTCCGAAACTATAGTAACTGAAATATGTTCTCGTATTTTAGCAGTAAGGAGAAATCCTGAATTCATGCCAACATATTCAATCTTCCGTGGAATGAAAAACATAGAATTATCAACACAAGAAGATAGATATACATGTTATAAGATAGCCAAAATCTTTGGATTTGAAACTTCAACACTTAATGAACTTTTGAAGAAATATAGAGAGGAACATGGATATCCACTTACTGGCGACCCAAAATACTTAACAGATCTCAAGTTAAACACTAAAGATAGAAAAAGGTTGAAATGAAGGGACGAATAGAAATAGGTTAGCACCCACGGAAGAATTAAATACTGATTTTAAGCTATTTTATTTAATATTTCATCAGATTTCTT
>JAKAPS010000010.1 GCA_021806925.1 bacterium
TATTTCTTCTTCTAAATTCTCTATCGGTTTTAATTTCTTATTTGTTATTTTCATTTCTTTTCCTTTCTTTTTATTTTACTTTTTTTTATTTCTTTTTGCTTATTTACACAAAATATTGTACAGCCTCTTCTGGACTCCATAATCTCAGAATTGACTCTCGAACTTAACTCCTTTCCTCTTTTGGATAACTCTTACCTTCTTTTTCCCCTTATTCCCGATAATCTCTAATATGTACTACATGACGTATCAGGGAAGAACACAGTATGCCAGTAGTGATTCTATAAATTGCTATTTTGCTACATCGACTGATGGTCTTAACTGGACAAAAGTTAGTAACGACGAAATACAAAAATGCGGAAAATCAGCACTTGAATACATAAATGGGAAGTTTGAATTAATAACAGGTGCAAATAGATTTGAATCAACAAACTTCACAATTTGGCAAAATATGGGTTCAGTTCTTCCTTTAACAGCTGATCCTGGAGGAATAATATATGTTAATGGGTTATATTATATGGCAATTCAAGCATATGCAAAATCACCAGCACCAACTACAAACGATCCAGAAGACATTTTTCTATTAGTATCAAAGGATGGTATTAATTGGTCAAATAAAGGATATAGGATTTTATGGAAACAGCCAAATGGAAGTGTAACAGATTTAAATGCAAAACAATTTGGATTTGAATCAAGCCTATCAATAGCTCCTGATGGTAGCATCATCTTATATCATGATCCGGCAAGTCAAACATCCCCTTCTCCAATATTTGGAATGAAACTGATATCATCTTTACCATCGTATCAATAAACATAAAGTAAATTATGTCGACTTGTTTATATATTTTGATATAACCACAAACCTATCAGTGTCTGACCATAATGGTGTACAAGTGTATAGTATTAATGTGTTGCTAAAATATTTCTCAGATAATATATATGATTCTGTAGAAGGTACAATCTCTGTCTTTTCAACAGTGTATAAATACATTTTATTCATATACCTTATGTATATATCTTTTCCAATTCCAATATTTATTAAATTAAAAAATGTAAATGTATTCGGAGGAAGATATTGAAATCTATGTCCAGCAATAATGATATTTTCTCCAATTCTGTTAGTTAAAGGATTTGCTCCATTATCATACATAACTACGCCTTTCTTTTCATTTAATATACCAAGACTGTTACTTATATATATTCGAGCTGAAATATCAAGTGACGGTACTATAAGTAAATTTGGATAAGTTATTTCTTTATTATCAACACTTACAATATTTCTATTTTCTAATACAACTATTTTTTTGTCTTCGAATACAAAATTATATTGATAATAATAGTATGATATAAACATTAAAATTGATATAACAAAAACAAATAAAAGTATATATTGAAGATATTCAAATATATTTTTCTTTCTATATTTATTCAATTCCTAATATACAAAGATACTCAAAATTTATATAGGGGAAATATTATTCGTTAAAGATATTACTTCGAATGATAAAAAAATGCAAATGATATATATATTATATATGATAGCGAAACAATTAATAGACTACCAAAAATATCAGTCCAATGATGAGCACCTACATATACTCTAGAAATAGGAATAATAATTGAAAAGAATATGAAGAAATATATTACAGCAGTAGCGTACTTTATACGCTCCCTTAGTTCAATTTTTAATATATAGAAAGAAGAAAACAGTATAGAGAAAACAAGTAATGCATGGTCAGATGGAAATCCATTATCAGCAGAAACATGTATTAAAGGCAATATATGATACTCAATGTATGGTCTTGTATCGAAAAAGAATCTCTGCAGTATTCTTGATAAGATAAATGATATGAATGGTATAGAAACAAAATACAGTATACTTTCATGAATTTTCCATAAATAATACAACACATATATGTATAGTAGTAGAGGTATAATCCACATATAGTATGCGGAAAATTTCATAAAATCATTCAAAAATACATATAAAATACCACTAGAAGAAAATTTATCGTACACAAGAAAAAATAAATACTTATTAAATGCTGGATACGTATTTGATAATAGAATAATAATTAATGACAATATATAGACATACCCAGCAATCATCTTTATCTTATTACTGGTATTTTCCCTGTATACAATCAATTTTTTAATATTCTCCATTTGAGCAAAATGATAAGGAATTAATTCTTATTCATAATAGCATTAACCTGGGATTGAGTCAAAGGAGCCCATGGAGATGAATCTGGATTTGAGCTATATGCAGCTGGGCTTTCTGATTCATTCCACCATTTTGCCTGATATGGCACACCATTAAACAATACAATTTGTCCGCTGTTGTATACTGTATTACCCTGCCAATCAGGATATGATCCAGCAGGAAGAGTTGGTTGGGGTATAGGAGTTTCATCTGGTAACACCGGACCTATAAGCTGCCAAGGTGTCTGCCAACTTTCAAGTACAGGATTATCTGGAATATCACCCTGTGTCCACCATTTTGATACATAAATGTTATGATGCCATACGATCTTTGTACCTGCTAAATATGCATTAGTAGAACTCCATATAGGATATGGACTTGTTGCTGGATTATCTGGAGATGTGAGGTATTGTTTCAGTGCCTGATTTGATACTGTTACAATACTTGCTGAGTCAGTTATGTTTCCTTTAAATTTATTGCCTAATATGTTTTCAAACTGATTACTATTTTGAGAAATACCACTACAACTATCATTTACAATTTGTGTGTATACATAATTGCTTCCACACATAACATCTCTGTTATCAGACCACATTGATAATCTACCCATGCCATTTTTAATTGCAAAATTATTTAAGTTTGTTGCATCTGATAAGCTAAATACTTCGTTTGTATAATCATTCTGCCCAATAAGAGGAGTTGCACCTAATTTTGACCACACTTCGCTATCAGTCAAGTATATATTATTTCTTCGGTAAATATTCTTTAATTGACTCTCTGTTGTAGTTAATGCACTAGTAGAAGCCATATACATTGTTTCTCCATTTTGTATTGCACTGGAAGAAAAATCCATTGTCATAATATTGACTCCTGCAATATCAACTCCTTTTGCAATAAATTCATTTATCACATTTATTCCGTCAGGTGATAGACCATTGTAATCTACTGGTATTGTTAACCAAACTGCAAGCTTTCCATGGTTATTATCAATGTGCTTTTGTAATTTTGCAATAACTTCAGCTCTTCTAACATTTGCAGAAGTATTTTGTAAATCAGCCCCCTCAATATCAAGATCAATGGTGTTGATTTTGTAATATTTTATTACTGAATCATATGCACTATATAACTTAGCACTATCTGTACAATTTACTGATAATTCAGAATTTCTCTGACCGCCAAAAGATACAGCAACACTTCCGCCTTCCTCCTGAAGTCTTGCAATACGTGTTCTTAAGTCAAGAGATGAATCAGCACCAGATAAACTATATGCTCCTCCCCAACTTGGGGTACATGAATTAGTCGGATCAGATACAATAAATGATAGGATTACATTTTTTTGGCTATTACTCGATATATCCTGAAATTCATAGGTAGGTTGCATTGTTACATCGACATATCCTGCAAACCAAGGTTTAATAGTATTCCCGTTTGAATACACTTTTGTAATAAATGGATTTACATACTTGAGCCATATAAATGGACTTAAGACTAAGATCAATATAAACATTACAAATAGAATAACTCTTGTAATGGATACTTTTTTTACATACTTTATTTCTTCATTCATATTATATTTTTTCCCTATTTTCTACCAAAATTAAGATGTTTAGAATCTATTTTCCTCTCAAATATTGTTCCGTTAATATCCCCTTCATCAATAATATCAATCCAGCTAGACTCGTAGTTTTCAATTTCATTTTCACAATTTATACTGGTGTCTGATTTTACAACTACCTTCTTTTCAACTATGAACCATCTACTGAAATTAAAAATTAAATCATTTATCAAGTTTATAACTCCAATGTATGAAAACACTGCCCAGCTTGCTAGAAATACATTAAATAATGCTGTTATTGTATCTCCAATATTGCCTAAATAGTATTCACGATATGCTACAAAAAGTGAATAGAAAATTATGAATAGTGGAACTAAAATGAAAATAGATTGAGTAATTGTTCTATTCTTGACTTTAGGTGTTCTTGCAAATGGAATTTTTTCGTTTGTTAATAATTGCTGGAATGATTTAACAGTCCCTGCAAAATTAACTGGCAAAAGAATTAGATTAAATCCGTATATTCTAAATACATCACTTCTTTTATATCCACAATATTTAAGGTCTTCGCTCATTGCATAAAAATATGGCAAAGCAGCGAGCATTACCAATGGACTAAGTAAGGTATTGTAGAATGGGAAGAATAGTATAAATATCAATGAAAAACTTGCCCATGTTATTGATGCCATATAATTTAATCTCAATAGGAATTCTGCCAATGATACCTTATTATTCCCGCTATCTTTCATTTTACCTATTTTAAGGAATAGTTTTGGTAATATTATTAATCCGCCATTTGCCCATCTTCTTCTTTGTATTACAAGTGATCCAAAATCTGGAGGAGTTGCAGAATAGCTTAATCTTTCAGGATAGTTATATAACTTCCAACCACATATTGTTATATCCATACTTGACTCAGTATCTTCTATTACAGTTCTATCTTGAACATATTTTTTAAATGTATACTTTCCATCTGTTTCTGTTTCAACAATATCCTCAAGTGCAACTTTCCTTATAACTGCATTTGCACCAACCCAAAATGTAGCATCGTATTGAGTCAATCCTTGATGCAATATATGTTGTATATCAGTTGTTGCACCAGCAAGCCTTTCAATCCTTGTTCCAGCACCTCGAAATGATGAATAAGGAGTTTGAGCAACAGCAATCTTTTTATTTTCAGGTGATTCAAGTAAATATACAAGTCTTAAACAGTATTCACGAAGCAATATTGAATCTGCATCTAATGTTAACAGGTACTCAGAGTCTGGAACATCCATATCATATTTTTCATTATTTGCAACCTTTAACAATTCAGTTCCATTCTTTGTCTCATTAAATCTGTACTTTCCTCCCATCAATGATATGTATGAGTTCAAATTCATTGCTTTGTTCGGTTCATGGGATAATGAGATATATTTCTTCCTCTCGAAATATGAAACCTCACAATTAAAAATCCATTTTAGTTTTAGATAATGCTGTATTAACCTATCCTTTGAAAACTCTTCAGGGTTAATATTTTCTTTGTTGTTTTTTACACATAAATGAAGTGCATCAACTATTTTTGATAGTTCCTTTGATTGAGCAAGTATAACTTGTTCGATGAAAAATATATCAACATGATCTTCAATTTTGAATTTGTCTGCATATGAGTTTAACCAGTGTATTGCCCAGTTATATTGGTCAACCAATTTATTTATATCTCTTATAGTTACAAAGTTTCTATTAATCAGAGTTTTACACACATTTTCATATGCAATATTAAACTTATCTGATGGAAATTTTAAATCATTGTTTATTTCACTAATCAACTCCCTAGTTTTATTCAATTTCTCTTCAACTTGTGATCCTATTTTAGGATTAGGATTATCATCTATCAAAAGAACAACCCTTTTTGAAGGATATTCCTGCAATGCAGCTGAAAGAATTGTCTTCTTTATAACTGAAGGCTCTTCTGCATATGATGGAATTAATGTAGTAATTAAAGGGTTATGCTTAGCAAAATATGAATCAATTTGCTTTCTTGGAACTCTCTTATGATTCTTGAATCTTATTAAAGCTCCTTGTCTTGCAATTAGATACATAAGAGCTGAAAATGTAAGGAATGTAACAATTACAGAATAAAGAAGTGCTTCAAGTGTAAATGTATAATTACCTTTCCCAAGAAAAAAATCCTGAATAATTGTTGAGACAATGTATAGTATCCAAAATGATATTGTTAATATTATTAATATCTTATTGACAACAATTTTTCTTGTTCCTGGTTTATCATGTAATATTGGTAATGGTGTAGTTCTTTCTTCTGCACCAAATTGTTTTCTATTTTTCATAAAAACGCAGTATTATGCGCTTTCATTATACCATAGCAACAGGTATATAACAATCCTATAGGAGTGGTTACATAGCTTTACATTGATTTAAAAGCCATTTATATAAGACAGGTTTTATTAAAAATCATTTTTAATTGATAATTAAGCATTCATTAAATCTCAAGGAATGATAATTAAATTCTTAGATTATACAGTTATTGTAAATATTGTTTAATTATATTTTATTCAATATAAGCTAATACATGCGTTTAATTCTTCCTGTGACAAAAATCAATATATGTATAAAGACGTAGAGATCAATCAAATTTGCATTTGTTACATATATATATTTCACCTGTGTTAATGAATCAGAGTAAGCTTAAATATATTAATGATAAATTCAAGAGTACTAGATGTGGGTATTCACATTCTTTAGATATATATTGCCAACACTGTGGTAAATATATTTTGTTATATCAAAAAGATGAACCTGGGCAACTTAAACGACTATATTTAGACAGAATATTTTTTCCATCTAAGATATCTGACTTGAGATATATAAATATCCTACATCTCAACTAACTATATTTCTTGAGAAGTTGAACGCAATTCGAGCTAAGCTGGAATTTATAAGATTTTGACAGGGAGGGAAGTTCCTAGTATACTAGGAACTAGGAACTTTTAAATATATGGCAACTTCAGAGGCAATAATTGAATATATTAAGAAAAATGGCCAAGCTAGCGGTAAAGATCTGTCAATTTACCTTCCAAATCTTACAACTCGTGCCATTAGGAAACAACTAAAAAACCTTTTGGAAAAGGGAATCCTTAGAAAAATAGGGCAACCGCCTAAGGTTTATTATCTTATAAATGAAGTAGAGAATACAAAGCAAATAATAGAAATAGATACAACTATAAAAGAAATTATTGATGAGAGGTATCTATATATTTCTCCGACAGGTGATATTGTTTCAGGGTGGGATGGCTTTGTCCTTTGGTGCAGTAGAACAAAGCAAGATGTAGTAAAAACTGCACATGAGTATCTTAAGACTCTAGAAAAGTACGATAAATTTAAAAAAGAAGGTCTTATTGATGGAATGAATAAAATGAGAAACACATTTAAAGATGTCTTTCTTGATGATGTTTTCTATATTGATTTCTACAGTATAGAAAGATTTGGTAAGACTAAACTAGGGCAAATGCTATTGTATGCAAAGCAAAGCCAAAATACTTCATTAATAAGGCAACTGATATCAGAAATTAAGCCTCAAATACTGCATGTTATAGATCTTTTTAATATTGATGGCGTATTGTTTGTTCCTCCAACTGTAAAACGCGAAATTCAATTTATGAAGGAATTGGAACAATTTTTGCAATTGCCTGTAAGAACACTTGAAGTAACAAAAATAAAAACAGAAATTATAGTTCCCCAAAAGACTCTGTCTAAACTTGAAGATCGAGTGGAGAATGCGAAGAAAACTATTATTGTAAATGATACAAAATCGTATAAAAATATCTTGATTATTGATGACGCTGTTGGATCAGGTTCTACATTAAATGAGACTGCAAAGCAAATAAGAAAAAGAAATATAGTAGAAGGAAAAATCATTGGTTTGTCAATTACAGGTAGCTTTAATGGATTTGATGTTATTAGTGAAGTTTAAATTTTAGAAACTGGAAAACCTGAAAGCAATTCGAACTTTTATACTTTGAGTAGAATCTTTACAAATTCTGTAATGAAGCTAGCAAGGTTGTTCATAGCAATTTCAAAATTAAGAGAGAAATCACTTGCTTGATTATCATCTGAGGTGGTTGGTTCTTCTTTATCAGTTAGAGCTTTGATCACATAAATAGATTTTGTAAAACCTAAAATTTGTGTAGCTTGTATAACCCCTGCTGCTTCCATCTCTTTAGCAATTACATCATTCTTTTTCATAACTTTCCATTCTTTGTCTGAGCTTGTAAAAGATTCTGCACTTGAAACAGTTCCTATTTTATAAGGAAATTGAATATTTTTGAAAATATCTAATTTAGACATTGCAATTTTTCTTTCGCCATATCTATCATATCCAGGAAGAGGAATATGAATATCATGATTGGCAACATAATCTGCTACAATAATATCTCCAATTTCAATCCCTTTAGATGCAATTCCAGCAGCTGTTCCACAATTTATAATGACATCTGGATTATATCTTTCAATAAGTAGGGTAGTCGCAATTCCTGCTGATACTTTTCCAGGTCTTCCGACAGGGGAGACGTTGTAGGTTAGAAAATTTTTATCTTCTCCGGGAACGACCATAACAATACTTTCACTTGTGTAAATGAAGCATGTGCTATTTGTATCCACTTTCATAGATAAGTTTAAAGCTTTAGCAAGAATATTTGCTTCATCTTTAATTGCAACAATGATTCCTATTTTCATGATTATCGATAATACTATGGATTATAGCAGAGTTAAAATGAAGTTCGAAGTGTTTCCTTAATTCAAATACTAGGATTCGAACTTAAAAGCATTGATATAACAGTGAAATTACTAAATGTCGGAAAATAGCTCTCTAAAGAATCTTGATTTTATGGGAAAAGTTTAAATTCTGGAGAACTTGAACACAATTCGAACTCTATTTCTAGATATTTTGCTTTAAGTAAGGCTTTTTTGCTCTTGTCGATTTTTGAATAACCTTAGGAATCCTAGGCTATACATTCCTAAGGTATTGACAGACCATAGGAATTAAGCTATTATTATTCCATGGGTATAACAGGACAACAGCAAAAAACAATTGAATTATTAAACCCTTGGTATACTGGTCAAGAAGTTGATTTAGGGATAAGAAGAAATTCCTATCTGGATCAGGTTTCGTCCATTGTGAATAAACAAAAAGAGATATTTTTTCTTCTTGGATCTAGAAGAGTCGGTAAAACTGTCATTCTATTGCAATACATTTATAAGCTAATAGAAGAAGGTGTTTCACCTAAAAATATACTATTCCTAAGTTTAGATAATACTAATATACAAGATTTAGATTTGTTTTCTTATTTGAGTGACTCAAGCTATGAGTATGTATTTCTTGACGAGGTACATTATTTCTCTAATTGGGCTCAGATACTAAAATCTTTGTATGATCTTCCACTCTTTAAAGCAAAAATTATTTGTTCTGGTTCATCGAGTAAGTTGATAGAAGATAATAAGGCATTTTTAACAGGAAGAACTACTTCAATAAGTGTATATCCGTTATCGTTTAATGAATTTAAAGAATTTCTTCCCAATAGTCAAAATCAATTACATGATTATTTAAATTATGGTGGATACCCAGAGTACGTACTTGAAAAACAACCAAATTATCTAAATGATTTATTACGAGATATTATTGAAAAAGATATATTAAAACTGCATAAGGTAGATAATAGCAAATATCTATTTGATATATGTCAGATATTAGCTAAACAAATTGGTTTTAAGGGATCTTCAAATAAGATTGCAAACGTTATAGGTATTGATAATAAGACAGCACTTAATTATATTGACTATCTTCATGAAGTGAAGTTAATTGATCAGATTTATCAATATTCCGATAGTCTTAATGAACAATTGTATGCACCTAAGAAATACTATTTTGAAGATTTAGGCATGCGGAATAGTTTTGTCGGATTTTCAGATATTGGTTCTTTAGTAGAAAATGCTATATTTATGAAGCTTTCTATAAAATTCGGATTGGAGAATATATATTATCTTTCAGATGGTAAGGCAAATGAGGTTGATTTTGTAGTTAGGCTTAAGGATGATAAATTACTATTTGTTGAATCAAAATATAATAACTTGCAAGAAAGTATTGCTAACTCTCTAAATCCACATTTTTTTAAAGATGTTTATGGGAAAACGGTAATAGATAGAATTGTTGTTACCGATAATGTAGAAGGGGGATATGCAATAAAAGATGTTCAAATTAGGATGGTTTACCTACAAAGTTTCTTGGAGAAGGATTCTACTTTAGAATTTTAGAAACTGGAGAACCTGAACTTAATTTGAACTCTCATGCTAATGCAACAATATATAAATTAAATGATTTCTTTTAAAGGCTTTGGCATTTTGTCAAAAGTAAGAACATCTGCATGTGTGATTGTTTCTCTTGGAATATTGTAAATTTTTTGATAAATCATATCTATACTTCCAAATTCACCTTGATTTTTATCAAATTTTAAGTCATTTACTACAATGTTTACCTTATCTTCATTAGGCCCTTCAATTTCTACAAATGGTTTTAAGCCAGGCCATGTATCGATTGTAATTTCACAATCTTTATAATGCCATTTTTCTCTATAGTTTTCTTGGTATGAAGTTACACTTAATCCTATTTCTTCAAGAAATGAAACAGCATCCTTAAAACCGTTAACAATAATTTCCACTTCTTTGGTTCCATCAACACTATTAGGATCAACCACATGCTTTATACTTGCTGTGATTTTATCTCCTTCATCTCTTACTCTTGCCCATTTATTAGGAACAGATAATGAATCAGGAAAATGTAAAACTTTTCGTCTCATAAGAAATTTATCTTTTATCTTTTTCGCATTTAATTTTTCTAACTCACTACGAAATGCTGCTTCATCAATATTTAAAAATTTAATTTCAAATTCTATATTCATAATAAATATTAATGTCGGTTTAGCTTAAACATAGGAAAATATGTACCATTAGATGTTTTTTTCATATGATGATGTTAATACACAATGTTAGTTCGTTTTATATACTAACAAACTTTGATAAACTTATCAATACAACATCATACACATATGAATAATAATAAACTTTATCAAACAGAAGACCTCTTTCTCTGCGTAACACTCACAGTTTTCGGCTTCCATCTAGAAAGTATTGAGATTAATACGAATTCTCAACGTGCAAGTTTTGTCTTTCATATATCTGATGATCTATTAAAAACTATTGAAAATTATTGGAAACAACAGTTATCTGTTGAGCCCCAACGGCTATTTCAATCTTACCGCTTGGTGAGAAATAGATTACAAGAAGCTAAAAGAGATATATGAGCAATAATAAAGATAAAAATAAAAATGAAAATAGCTTAAATATTTATCAAGAGGTAGAACTGTTTAACCAAAGTCCATACTTTAAAGAAATGATACAAGGACTTTGTAGTGAGAGGGTTAAAGAAGTAAAAGGCTTATATTATGAGGTTTTTAATTACGTAAGTTATCTAAGGAAGAAATATCCTGATGAGGAGTTTTTAATATATTGCACTTTTGCTGAATATTTATATGAACCATTTTCTTTATATCTTGAGAAGATAAAGAATTTAAGATATTTGAATCTAGTTTTATCGCTATTAAATGATAAAAAAGATAAAAATATAATTTACGATTTGGATATACTTAGGCAAGCAGATATCCTTCAAGTTGCACATAATCTTAATATTTCCTTATCCCGAAAAGGGAATTTATACCTTGCATTGTGCCCATTGCATGAAGAGAAAACTCCTTCATTTACTATTTATCCAAATACAAGCTCATTTTATTGCTTCGGCTGCGGAATAGGAGGAAATAGTATCGATTTGGCTATGAAAGTTCTTGCTGTAGATTTTGTAACTGCTATTCATTTCTTAACACATGGAAAGGCATAAAGTAATGGAAGAATTTATTGATAAGGTAAATAAAAATCCTAAGAAGGATGAAACTCCCCCTCCTAAAATGATGATACTTGATGATCTACTGTCAAAGCAGTTTGTAGAACAGCCAAATATTGTTGAACATATAATCCCATATGGAGGATGCTGCATCATTTCAGGTAGAGAAGGGAGTATGAAATCATATGTGACTGAGCACATTGCATATGCAGTAGCAAACGGATTATGGGTATTCGATCATTTTAAAGTTGAAGCAGGAAATGTTTGGATAATTGACCTTGAAAATAACGACGTTGAAACAGCAAAAAGAATGAAGTCCCTATTAAGATCAGAGCAAGAAGATAAAAATAAAGTCTTCTTTACATTCTTTGAAGATTTTCAGAAACCATTTGATGTAACAAAAGATGATAGTGTTAACTCAATTATTGCAGGCATAAAAAAGGAAGATATAAAGCTGGTAATTTTTGATAGCTTTGGTGATATTCAAAGTGTAGATGAGATTGATAAAAGGCAGATGCAAACAGTTTTTAAGCAAATAAAGTTTATTCAAAAATACAATTGTGCTGTACTTCTTATCCAGCATAATAGAAAAGGTAGTGACATAGGCGTTCCCAAGATAGATACAATGTTTGGTTCAATCAACATAAAAGCCCAAGCAGATTCTGTATTGATGGTTGATTTAGATGAAGATGAGAAAAAATTAAGATTTACCCAAGCTAAATATAGATATGGAGAAAAATTAAAGACATTTGAAGTTAGATACTCGTTTGGTGATAAAACTGAATTCATCTATCTAGGTGAGAGTAATTCTAATAAAAAGGAGCTTTCAAATCTGAACAGTGTAAAGAATATGTTCTAAATCTCTTAAATGATTATCCAGAAGGCATGCTCAGGCCCGATATTATTCAAATAATAGAAGATGAGAAAATTGCTAGCAAAAATATATGTGATGATGTTCTTAAGACTCTGAAATTAGATGGAACACTTATTGCAACAAGAAATACAAATAAGGTGCTTCTTTACAAATTAGCTCCACTTTCCCAAAATCCCACTCTCTTTAATAGTAAAGAAAATTGGGAAAATGAAAGTCTATTAGAAACTCAAGTGGTTAATGTTTCTATTGATGAACTGACCAACCCTGAAACTGATATTTACAAGAAGTTTTTCAAAGATGAAGGAGAGACTGAGTAAAGAGGCAATTGAAAAATTTAAACAGATAATGTTAGAAGATTATGGCTTATCCTTAACAGATGAAGAAGCTGAGGAACAGGCAGAAGATTTGCTATCCTTAATATTTGATGTGTTCAAGTCTCGTCAAAACATTAACAAAAGAACTTAAGTGGTGTATATTAGTTGTATCATACTCATCATCATAATCATATGGATAATATCGACCTCAAAACCCTTAAAGTTCTCCCTTACGCAAGAAAATCGAAGATAGATAAGGAAGATAAAAAAATACTTAGTATTGAAGGCCAAACATAAGAAATCAAAAGATATGCTGATAAGTATAAGTTGAATATGCTTCCCATTATTGAAGAAAATGCTTCTGCTTATTCTATTGGAAGAGAAGGGTTTTCACGAGTTATGTCACTAATTGAAAACGGAAAAGCAGATGCACTATCGTATATAATGCTACAAGATGCGCTCGAAATGCTCAAGACGGTGGATGGCTTATTTATCAATTAAGCACTGGGAATTTGAAAGCTATTATTACTCCTGACAAGACCTTTTATAATAATGCAGATGATAAATTCATGCTGCATATTCACTTTGCAATGGCAGAAAAACAATCTGATGATACTTCTGCTTATGTAAAGCGTGATATTCAAGGAAAGTTAGACAGAAAAGAAGTTCCGAATAAAGTATGTGCTGGATACTTAAATATAGATAAAGAAGGAAGAATAGCAGGGAATGCTTTTGATCCAATCAAAAAATGGAAATGTTGTTTAAACTTACTCGACCATTAAAGCGTACAGAAATAGACCCTGTTGAAGGCCCTCTATGGCGTCAATTAGGTCATGAAATCATAGAAAAGAAGTATACACTTGGTGAAGCGTGGAAACGTGCCTTAGAGCTTGGCATTAAAGGGAGAGATTTTCATAGACCTGTATCTAAAAACGTTGTTTCTTCAACATTCGAAAATCCACTAATGTATGGGTATATTCGAAATATAAGAGGCTTGTATGAAGGTGATTTTGAATCAATTTTTTCTAAGAAAGAATATGACGAGATTAATGCTATATTGAATGCTTCTGATAAACCGACATATAAAAAAGATAGTGATTTTAATAAATATAATGGACTTGTTTTTTGTGGAGAGTGTGGAAGGCAATGGACAACTGAACCTCAAAAAAAGAAGCAAGGATATTTATATTTACGATGTGCAAAATCCAGAAAAGATTATAAATGTTCCCAAAAGTATTTAGCTTTGAATAAATTTGAAGAGCAAGTAGAAAACTTACTCAGAAATATAAAGTTATCTCCTAAGCTTATTGATTTTTGTATAGAAGAAATACGCAAGATGAACGACAGAGAGTTTAGTGGTAATGATACGTTAAGAAAATCTCTTCATGCAAAAATTGATGATATAAATAATAGACTAGCAGTTTTATTAAAGAAATGGTCTTCTCCAAATAATCTTAATGGAGAGCTTATGACAGATGAGGATTATTTATCTGAGAAAACTAAATTACAAGAAGAGCTAAAAAACTTACGAGAGCAGGTAGATAGTGTACAACAAATAAGAGATACCTTTTATGACGATTTAGAAGCTTTCTTTAGAGAAGCTAGAGATTTTGCAGAGATGTATAAGATGAATCCAGACAATATGGATTTAAAAAGAAGAATGCTTCTTAAAATTGCTTCGAACTTTGTGATAAAAGACAAAATAGTGCATATTAACTTCAATAATCGATATCAAGGTCTAGCAAACATTCAAAATCTGTTAAAGGACGAAAACGGCTACTTCGAACCGCAAAATATGCAGGAAATATATAGTAAAGTTAGCTCTGTGAGTGGTTTACATGAAAGTCTTCTGGAGACCTTGATAGAAGTCCGCACTTTTTTAAGAGAGGAACAAAAATATATAGTTGTTAAAGAAAAGTTACTCGCTATTTGATATATTTGGATATATTGAGTCAATGTTTTTAACTAACGGCTTTAGATTAACTTTAATAGTCTGGTAAGTAGAGTATAAACGATGTTTTCATAATATATTTTGATCAAGTGTATATAGTTGTTGCTCCATTGTATGAAAATCACCAAGACTCATATTAACTAGATTCTTTGAATATTCATCAAGTGTTTCTATGGATGCAGGAAGAAAAGACTGTGCTAGTACATTTGTTAATGCGGAATAATAGTAAAACATGATATATACACTAATAGTGTAGTCAGAATTATCAGTTTTACTGATTTGGTCTGATTTTAGTGCAGGATTACTGAGTCCAAGTGAATTGTAAAACTGTATGAGCAATTCTGCTGATTCATTGTGCGGTGCGGTTGCAAAGTTTGTTAGTCGATCAAGCCACTTCCCAGTTAGCTTTTCTAAAGAGTTTGTCTGTGTTCTTATCCTTTCAAGTGTTATTGCGGATTCTTTTTCTCCTTATTTTGATTTACCGTAAAAATATAATGCAAGCCAAATAGCTATTACAGCAAGAAGAAGGGAAGCAATGCTTGCTGATAGATTTATGTAGTCTAATATAGTCATAATATATTTATAATATGTGGATTATAGCATAATAAAAGGAAGAAGCTTTGTATAGAACAGTTATTCAAAGCAGAACAATAAAATGATACAATCATTACAGTTATGATTATGCATTATGTGGATTTTTTTATCATTAATTCAGGCAATTGGAATTTCCTTTGAAGGTGTTCTTCAGAAAAAAAGTACACTTCACTTCAATGAATATATTGTTACTTGGTGTATTTTAGCTGTTTCTTCGATTTTTTATATACCAGTTCTGATTGGAACTGGTATCCCATCTCATCTGGATAGTGCCTTTTGGATTGCTGTTGTTGCAAGATTAGTAGTTGATTCAGCAGCTCTTCTTTTTTATATTAAAGCACTAAAGCATACTAACTTATCATTGGCAATTCCGATGATGTCTTTTGTTCCTGTTTTTTTAATATTTGTTTCCTTTATTGTTAACCATCTTTTTCCTACACCAATAGGTATACTTGGAGTTATAGTTGTAGTCTTTGGGGTATACCTTCTTAACTTTGACCATGACACAAAACATATATTATCACCGTTCTTTGCTATTAGAGATGACAAAGGTGTCAGATTTATGCTTCTTGCTGCATTTCTGTGGAGTTGGGTTAGTGCCTTACAAAAACTTGGTATTGATCACTCAAATGTTACTTTTTATACTTCCTTTTTTCAACCTGTCTGGGCAATCCTTTTCTTTCCCTTAGCTTTCTTTTCAAATAGAAAGGAATTTATGACAATATTTCATTTAAAGAACTTGAAGATGCTTTTCCCTATTGGAGGGTTGGATGTTATCCAGACAGTTGCTCAAAATATAGCATATACTCTTGCATTGCCTGTATATGTAACAGCGGTTGGAAGTACCAATTTACTCTTTGCTTCAATATTAGGGCACTATTTTTTTAAAGAAAAAGTTGGAAATAAAATCTTTCCTGTTGTTATTATTATTATTGGAATAGTTTTACTTAGTATTGCACAACCAACATAATTATGGATATGAGAAAAATTATATTAATTGGAGGAGCTCCATTATCAGGAAAATCTACTCTTGCGTCCGAGCTTTCAAAGAAGTTGCAAATTTCTTGGGTATCAACTGATGATATTAGAAAATGGATGGAAGCATTAGTAAGAAAAGAAGATTATCCAGATTTATTTTATGGTGATGGATTAGATGCAATTGCTTTTTATGAAAAGTTTAAAACTCCAGATGAAGTGTTTCGTATGGAGAATAAACAAGGAGATGATGTACAAAAGGGTGTAAGAGCTATGATTGAATCTTTTTGGTGGTGGGATAAATTTATTATAGAAGGTATTGCTATTACTCCTGCTTTTGTAAAACAGTTTCAAGATGCCCATCAAGACATAGCAATTATTCCTGTTTTTATTGTTGATACTGATAGAGAGAATATAAAAATGCGACTAGAAAAAAGAGGTTTATGGGATGATGCAAATACGTATCCTGATTATATTACGCCACTTGAGCTGGAATGGACTATTCTTTTTAATAATTTCTATCAAACTGAAACTGCAAAATATGATTATGAAGTTAGCGATATAAAAGACATCGCTAATACGATAGATCAAATAATTACATTATTTAATAATTATGAAGCTACAAAATAAAATAACTGTTGTAACAGGTGCAAGTACTGGTATTGGTAGAGCAATAGCTAAAGCATTTGCACAGGAAGGAGCTTTTGTGTATCTTCTTGGAAGAAATAAGGAAAGATTAGAAGAAACGTTACGAGAAATTGATAATAAAGGGAAAGTACAAGAGATTGACTTACGAGATAGAAATGCAATTAATGCATTTATTGAAAAAGTAAAGGAAGAGCAATCAAAGGTAGATATTCTTGCAAATATTGCTGGGATTTATCATAGTGAAAATAAAGCATATACAGGCATTGCGTTTACTGATTACAGTGAAGATGAGATTCTTGATACGTATAAGATAGGTATTGATGCTCCAACTCTCCTCTCTTACGGAATTATTCCTTTGATGCCAAAAGGAAGCAAAATTATTAATCTCTCTGGAACATTCGAAAGTGGAGCCAAAGGATGGTTACCTTATTATGTATCTAAAAAAGCTCTTGAAGATTTGACTGTAGGTTTATCTCAAGAACTCAGAGATAAAGAAATTCAAGTCAACTGTATTTCTCCATCTGATACACTTACTGAAAGTTATCAAAAGTTCTTTCCAGAATATGCAAATGAGGAAGAGAGTGTTAAACCAGAAGAAATAGGACATCTTGCTATATTTCTTGCATCTACAGAGGCAGATAATATAACAGGACAAATTATTATTATAAAGCACAAATGAAAAACGCACTTATTTTACACGGTACAGATGCAGATCATAAGGCTAACTGGTTTGAATGGCTTGGTAAAGAGTTAGAAAAAGAAGGATACAAAGTATGGATACCAGATTTGCCTCATTCTGAAAAATCCAATATTGAAAGGTATAATAAATTCATCTTTGCAAATAAGAATTGGGAATTTAATGATGAAAGTATCATTATTGGTCACTCCTCTGGTGCAGTTGCTACGCTAGGCCTTCTACAAGCTCTTCCAAAGGATATTATTGTTAAGCACGCATATTTAGTAGCTGTCTTTATTAACGATCTTAATTGGGATTCACTGACAGAACTCTTTGAAAAGCCACTTGACTATTCTCTTATAAAAAAACATACACAAAGATTTACTCTTTTTCATTCAGATAACGATCCTTATTGTCCAATGTTCCATGCAGAAACAGTACAGAAAGCATTGAATGCTGAGTTAATAATAAAAAAGAAACAAGGACATTTTAGTGCGAGTGAAAACCCTGAATACGTCAAATTTCCTGCATTACTAAAGATTATTACAAAAGATGACTTTACTCAACAGGAGTTATCGCATTTAAATTTATATGTACGAAAGGCGGATGAATTATTGAATAGTAAGTTTATTCAGTTATTAGAAGGGAAAATAACGTACAAGATGAAAGGAGAAAAAGGAAAGCCTATTACCATTAGTAATAATTTGCCTGACTCGGATTACTTCCTCACTTTTGTTACAAGAATAAGACCTTTTTTGCTGAATGATGAGCCAATATACTTTGATGCAATCTGCAAGCTATTGAAAGGAAAGAGCAATGACGACAGTTTAAAAAACAAAGTCATTGAAATTAAACGGTATTGTAACGAAGCCCTTGAGGGTAAACTTATTAATATGGGTTATAAATACGGTGAAAAAGAAATGCCTCCTAAGGATCTAATAGAGCTATTTTTATATGGTGATACGTTTCATCTAAATGCTGATAAAGTTAAAATCTGGGAAAATATAAAAAACTATTCACTAGGGGTTACGGAAATCATACTTGCTGATACATTCATACATTTAGCAGATGGGATAATTGGGATTTCTAATTTGATTAAAGAAAACATTCTAAAAAGTTAATGACACATTAAAAGTTATTCGATTTATCAGTTTATTAGCTTTTTCCTTATAGTACTCTATTCTTATAGAGAATCATCCATTTATTATATACATAAGTAATCAGTAGAGATAGAACGTATCTCTACTGATTTAGTCGATGTAGAGGATGATAGAAGTATAGATGATACTCTTGATATGCTAAATTTTTGCAAAAGAGCAATTCAGGAGTTTGAGGATGGTGATATGTATAAGCGGAGAGAGATATTTATAAAGTTAGGTTCGCACTTTACTTTGCAAGACAAAAAACTCGATATTAAGTACAAAAAATCAATCTTCAAGTTAAAAACAGAGCTAGATTCATACAGAGCAGAAAATACACGGTTCGCACCAGTAGAAAATGCTGATATAAAAGCAAAACTACCTCCTGTTGAGGTAGTAAGTTCTAGGTTTCTGGGGAACCAGGATTCGAACCTAGAATAATGGGACCAAAACCCAACGTGATGCCGTTTCACCATTCCCCAAAAGCGAGAGACGGGACTCAAACCCGCGACCACCTCGTTGGCAACGAGGTGCTCTATCAACTGAGCTACTCTCGCAAATAGACTTGCCGAGAAAGGGACTCGAACCCCTGACGCAGAGCTCTTCAGGCTCTCGCTCTACCAGCTGAGCTATCTCGGCACACAAACATACTACTCTTTGGTGGGTGGTAAGGGACTCGAACCCCTGACATCTTCGGTGTAAACGAAGCGCTCTACCAAACTGAGCTAACCGCCCAAACATTCACAATATGGACAGAAGAGGACTCGAACCTCCACGCCTTTTTAAAGCGCTACCACCTCAAGGTAGTGTGTCTACCAGTTCCACCATCTGTCCTTAGTGTGAATGTATTATACCTTACATTCACTACAAATGTCGAGAAGAGGACTCGAACCTCCATGCATATATTATGCACAACATCCTGAATGTTGCGTGTCTACCAATTCCACCATCCCGACATATCTATTCTCACATTATACTCCATTTATATAGATTAGTTAACGAATTCCCTATATTAAGGAATACATTACTATCATAGTCCATTTTTACATAACTCTTTGAATTTATTGTAAAGAATTCAACATATAAAGGCTTAAATATAGCTAAATCATAGATTCTTTGATATATTAAATTCTTTGCTGAAGAATCAAGTGAACCTGTATATACTGTTGATTCCAAATCAATGTACTTGTTAAGAATTGAGTCATTTATACCACTAAAATTTTCACTACCATCTGCTAACCAAAGATTTTGAAAATTATCCGATGAATTATCAATTACATTCGTTATATATATGTCATAATTCTGAATACTTTGTGATTGAACAGTTTTAACACTTGATACACCGCAAGACTTTAATTGATTTGATATATTTATTAATACAATTGAATTAATGGAGTCATAACCAATAGTAACGCTACTCATATTTTTAACATCAGTCTTTTGCTTATTCATGTAGTTAATACCACCATATTGAGTTAATGGTATTGTTCCAATAGGCAATGATTCCAATACACTATTTTGATTTATACAATTAAACAAATATGCTCTCTCATCTTGCTGTAATTTTGAATTTATAAAAACACCTTTAAATGAATTATATAACTGATATATATTATTGTTGATATTACTATAAATGACACTGTTATTAAAATGGTTAGAATTTGGAATTATATATGTATTAATAATTCCACTGTTATATGCATCAATCATTGACCTCGTTGAATTGTAAACAATAACATTCAGATTTTGAATTCCAATCTTACCCGCAAAGTATTTTTGATTTGCAGAAAATCTATATATACCATTGTCAGCAGACTTTGGAATATACATTCCAGTACCGGAATAATCATTCACATTTATTAATGGTATATTTATATTATCAATAAAATCTGGCTCTTTATGTGGTAAATCAACCTCAATTTCATATTCATTTATCTTTGAAAACGTATAAGTAGAAAATTCAGAATTTGGAAATGATGAACTAAATAATTTTGCTTCATTTAGAAATGAATCTGCATTAAACTGTTCACCATCACTAAAACTTATCCCTCTTTTCAAATATATTATATATTGAGTAGATTGAGCATTCAAATTTATTGAATTACTCGCAACTTCAGGTATAACTGTTAGACTATTTTGATTTGTTGATACATCAAAAAGTGTGTTATATTGCAGTGAATTGATAAGGAAAGATAAACTATTCTGAATAAATGGAGAATATGTATCATTAGCTACAACAATACCAATTGTTAATGTATTACCCCTTATTTGAATTAACTTTGATGTCAAAAAATTTATCCCTATAAAAACAAAAATAAAAGAGAATACAAAAGCTGAGATTACCCTTATCTTACCAAATCTTAGGAATGTTTTTAGAATAAAATCAGGATAAAACCAGAACCATGATCTTATCCTACCTAATATTGTCATTTTGTTAAAATCAATAACACAATTGATAATGCAACAAATACTATAGAAACTATAATAGTTTCATAGTACAAAAATTTCTGTAATCCTCTTTTTTCTCTAAAGTATTCTCCACCGCTTCCTCCAAATACAGAAGAAAAGCCAGATCCTCTAACTTGAAGAAGTACACTCCCTATAAGGATAACTCCAAACAAAATTTCTAATATATTTACTGTTGTTAACATAATATTTATTAAATAACTCTCTTCTCTATTATACCCCATATCGCTAGAAATAACGATACAATCAACGAAGAGTATAATTTTGTAAAATATATATCAATTCTAATGAATTGTATGTATATAGAGAAATTGCTCAGTACCAATATATTTGGGAAATACATGTAGAAAAGATAAAGAAATATATAGAATATAAAAAAGAGAAAGATTAATTCAAAATAATACCTTTTCTTTATTGTAAGAAAATCCATTAATGGGTAAGCCATTGTTAAGCAAAGGCTGGATAATATCGCTGTAATGGACAGACCAATCGGCCCAGAATGAATTATGATTGCATTTGTGAAATAAGTCATAAATGACAGAATTACATAATATCCAAAGAATTTTAAAATTAATTTCCTTATCATTTTATACAAATTAATAATAGTAAAAAATAGCATATAAATCTAGAATTTGCGTTTTGTAACCATATTCTATTAATATGTTTAATAATCATTATTGTATTTGAACATATTATGAGTAAATGGATTTACAGAATATTATTGACTATATTTTTTGTTCCAATTTTTTCATTTTTATTTCCTCTTTTCTCAAGATTTTTTCCGTTATTCTACAATAATTTCTGTTACGCACAAGGTAATAACACTAACATATCTCAAAATTTCAAACAAGTATTAGATATCACATATACTTTTAGTAAAAGTAATGTAACAAGAATTGATTACAATGTACAAACAACAAATCTTACAGCAACAAATTATGTAACAGATTATACATTTACAATACCTTCAGATTCAACAAATATTTCTGTTACAGGTGAACCAAACTCATTCACAGTTGATTCTTCTCAAGCAAATCAGAAAAATGTTACAATAAATTTTCAAAATATATTGGCAGGTCTTGGAGTAGTACAGTCGTTCGATCTTTCATTCGACAGTATATCTTATTCACAATTTCTATTTAATTCTGAAAATATATTAACATTACCATTTTCTACTGGTGAAAAAATTAATCAGACTCTTATTGTCCCTGACAGTTTCGGTGGTCTTCAATATATATCACATCAATACTCAAGTGTTATTAATAATATAAATGGAAATAGAGAGTATATTTTTAATAATTACACAAATTCTATACATATGGAATTTGGAAGCTACGGACTAAGCCACTTTACATACAATTATCCAATTGATAACTCATCTTTACTCCCATCATCATATACAATAACAATACCTGCTGATACATGGAACCAAAATGTATCTTTTACAAATATAAATCCAACACCAAGTACGTTTAATATAAACAATGATGGAGACTATATCCTCACATACAATCTAAATGGAAATTCGAAAATCGATGTTAATATTCAAGGTGACATACAAGTTGAAAGCTCAATAAATTTGTTGAGTAGTAGACTTAAGACTCCAGTATATTTAAGCAGTACAGAGACAAGTAATTTAACTGCACAAACTAAATATTGGCAAACAAAGAACCCAATTGTATATAACACTGCTCAGAAATTAACAAGCAATACTTCAGGAATTCTTAATAAGGAATTAAATATATATAACTACCTGGTTAATACATTTAAATATAACTATAACGCAATTAATGATCCTAACAGACAAAGAATGGGTGCAGTTTATGCACTTACTAATCCTACAGATGTGATATGTCAAGAATATGCTGATACTTTTGTAGCTCTTTCCAGAGCTGCTAATATACCTGCAAGACTTGTTGCAGGTTATGCATATTCAGAAGACTCACAGGATACACTTCCAGATAATGTTCTTCACGCTTGGGCAGAATTTTATGACCCAAATTACGGATGGGTTCCAGTTGATCCTACTTGGGGTGATACTACATATAACTATTTTGGAAACATGGGATTAAGCCATTTTACACTTGTAGTATACGGAAATAATGATTCATCTCCTGTTCTTGTTAATTCATTTACAAATACAGTTAACCCTAATGCAGTTAATATAACTCAAAATCAAGGTGCAACATTTGATAATACAATTAATATAAATTACCCAAGCCAAGTTAATGCTATAAGTGGGATTGGAAATGTAACTATAAATTTGTCTAATACAGGTTCTCGTGTACTATATATAAATAATAGGTATGTTTTCCCAACAATGACAATACCTCTAACTGAATCTGAACAAGCTAATATAAATGTGTTTTCACTTAAATCTTCTCAATTATCAACAAATGTAATTGAAAGTGTTAATAATTTTAATTCAAAATATGTCTTTCAATATCCTATTAACACTTTAGTCACATACTCACCTCTTTTCGTATTCTCAAGAATATTTGTCACAATATTTATCTTTGTGTTATCATTTTTTATAGTAATGAGTATAAGCTTTTTACTAATTAAAAGAAGAAAAATATAACTGCCAATGTCAAACATATTTGTTCCAATATACAATAATAGCGATATAACAAAAGCAACAAAAGAAGATGTAGGATTAAAAGCATATAATCTTTCTATTGCAATAAAAAATAATATAAAGACCCAGAAATCTTTTGTTATATCAACAGAATCCTTCTTCTATTTTCTTGACCTTACAAAATTGAGAGAGAGAATAACAGAACTTCTGTTAAATTTAAAGATTGATGATGAGAATGAAGTATATAAGGTTTCAGAAATCATTCAGGATATGATATTGAAAGCAAATATACCTCCTGTACTTGAGAATGCAATTTTGAAGGCATATAACGGGTTATCAGGATTAATGAGAACAGAGGTTGATGTTATCCCATCTATTTTTATTCCAGAAAGTGATAAAGTATCATCTTTTGAATCTATATTATCAAGCTTTCAATATATCAAAGGTGGAAAAGATATTTTAATTGCATTAAAAGCAGTATGGGCATCCAACTATTCTAAGGATGCAATAATGTTTAAGTATAGAAATCAAATACCACAACTCAAACCATTAATTGGAGTATCTGTTCAAAAATCACTCGAACATGAAATATCAATTATACTATCTCCATCTCAGGATATAAATGTGTTACAGATTGAAGCTATATTTGGATTTGCAGAAATAATATTTGATAATATA
Organism: bacterium; assembly: GCA_021806925.1. Taxonomy (GTDB): domain Bacteria; phylum Patescibacteriota; class Dojkabacteria; order JAKAPS01; family JAKAPS01; genus JAKAPS01. The sequence goes on from JAKAPS010000010.1 coordinate 24,591, forward strand.
GAAGCACCTGATATATATCTATATGACCTTAATACTAATCGAATAATTAATAAAAGAATTGCATTCCAAAGCACAATGTATATAAAGGGAAACAATAAAAATGCAAAAGGGATAAAGAGAGTTGAGGTTGCTAAAAAATGGAGAAATATTCAAAAAGTTGAGGATAAGAAGATAATTGAATTTGGAAATATATATAAATCTCTAAAGCAAGCAATGAACAATGATGATAAACTAATCTGTTACATAACAATTGATAATAACAATGTCTATGTAACTGGAATAGAGTCATTTGAAACAAATCAAAGCAATGTAAATAAAACGTTATCATATAATGTAGAACAGAATATAGATAATATAAATAATTCAAATGTAAATAAAGAGTCAAGAGAATTTATTAATGATACATATTCTAAGAGTACAGTTGAAACAGAGAATCATATAATTAGACATGTAGAGAATGGTACTGAAGAATACAAGACCTCAAACACTAGGGATATATATACAAGTTTCGGTAATAATAATAACAACAGTAGTGTTAGCAATATTAACAACAATGAGAGTATTACACCACATGTTTTACTAAAAGCTGAACCTGCGAGCTTTGGTAATATTACTGGAGAATTAAGATTATTTAATGAAGGAGAAAATATAGTAAACATAAATCCAAATGAAATTTTAGTAACAAAGAAATTAACACCAGATATGATATTTTTCATAAGGCATGCTGGTGGTATTATAGTAGAAGAAGGCGGAATGTCATCACATGCTGCAATACTTGCACGTGAATTTAAAATACCATGTATTATTGGAGCTACAAATGCTTTGAGAATATTAAGAAATGGTGATACTGTTTCAATGAATGCAAAAGATGGTCTTGTCTATAGTACTCAAGACACAAGACAAAAAACAGTTGATGTTTATTCGGTTAACGTGCAGGAACAACAGAGGAAGGAAGAAATAAATATACCTAACAACTTAGAAACAAATACAAGAAACAACATTGATAAATCAGATAATGTTGATGTGAGAGGGTACACAGAAGAAAGTAATGAAAATGAGAAATACATTGAGAGTATTGTAGAACATGACAAACTTCCTGATAGAGAAAATAAGTTCAGCATTGATAACAAAACGCTATTTCAAGCTAAAACAGCAACGAAAATATATTTAAACGCGTATGACCCACAAATTGCAACGAGTTTACTTGATAAGGAATCCGATGGAATAGGTTACCTTGATGGAACAAAAATATTGAATAAAATCATAAAGAAACACCCTGAGGATTTTGTTGATGAAGAGAAAGTTTCAATATATTCAAATACTCTTGCAGATATACTTGGGGTATACTGCAAAAATTTTACACCAAATCAGGTTATATATAGACCATCAAATTTAATTTCAAGTCAATTGAATTTTGAAAATAAATTAAAGGAGACAAACCCAATATTTGGATATAACGGTGCAAGAAGATATATTGAGAATCCATCACTTTTAAATATTGAACTTGAAGCAATAAAAATTGTTAGAAATAAGCAAGGTCATAAAAATTTGTCCCTACTATTACCAATGATTAGAGATACTCATGATTTAAGAGAGATAAAAAAGATAATAACATCAAGCGACCTCAAAAGATCTTCAACATTTAAGATTTATCTTCCAGCTGAAACTCCGTCAACTGTATTATTGATTAACGATTTGATAGATATTGGAATTGATGGAATATATATCATGGCAAATTCTCTTTCGGAATACTTAAATTGTATGGATTACTCTAATTCAAAATATAAAAATGTTGAATTATTCAATGATACATTTATGAGAAGTGTTGAAGTTATAGTAAAGATAGCTCATAAGGAAAAAATCCCTACGAATATTGTTCTTGAGAATATGGAATTTGATATCGAGGCTCTAAAAGAATTATTGAATTGGGGTATTATGGGTGTAAGTATTGATCCTTACTATATGGAAAAAACAAAAGAAATAATTTCAATTCTTGAAAAAGAAATTATTATATCAAAAATGAAATAAATAATTCTATGAAAATATCTAAATTAATTGGAAAAGAAATATATGATTCCAGAGGAAACTTTACAATAAGAGTAAGAGTTGTACTGGATAGTGGTGTAAGTGATTTCTTCGATGTACCTTCAGGAGCATCAAAAGGAAGTCATGAAGCTATTGAATTAAGGAATACATCAGGGAGTGTCCTTCCTGCTATACAAAAACTTGATGTAATAGAATCAGCATTGAAAGATATTGACCTTTCATCACCACTTGATTTGGATAAGTTTTTAATTGACATGGATGGGACTGAAAATAAGAGTAACCTTGGCGGAAATACTACACTTGGAGTTTCTGTTGCATTCTTAAAAGCATACTCAAAAAATATAGGAGTAAGCTACTATATGACAATAAACAAGTTGCTTAATTCACTGCTTAAATCAGAAGGAATTGTAGTTGATATAAATATTCCAGTTCCAATGTTTAATATTCTAAATGGTGGACAACATGCTGATAATCATTTACTCTTACAGGAATTTATGGTTATTCCTACTCAATACTTTAATAACGCATCTGAATTAAAGAAAAAACCAGTAAGTGATTACTTAAATATAGGAGCCACTATATTGCACCTTTTAAGTAAAAGACTAAAAGATGAAAATTTCTTTTACGGAGTTGGAGATGAGGGCGGAGTCACAACAGATAATATAAGTGATTCAATTACAGCACTTGCTAACATATCAGATGCTGTAAAATCATCTGGGTATAAACTATACGATGATGTATGTTTTGGAATTGATTGTGCGTCAAACTACTATTACAATGAACAAACAAAAGAATTTACCTTTGATAATGCTAAATATACAAGTGAGTCATTACTTCCAGTATATTTGAAATTACTTGATGATTTCCCTATAAGCTACATTGAGGATCCATATCCTGAAGAATCATTTGATGATTTTGCTTCACTTGTTGAGGACTCATCAAATTCAACTCTTATTGCTGGCGATGATTTAATTACAACAAATCCTGTAAGATTAAAGAAAGCTATTGATAATGCTAGTATCAACTCTGTAATTATCAAACCAAATCAAATTGGAACTGTTATGGAATCACTTGAAACAGTAAAATTATCTATACTTAATGACATCACATATATCCCTTCGCATAGATCAGGCGAAACTCTTGACTCTTTTATAACAGATTTTGCAGTTGGAACTGGTGCAAAACTTTTGAAGGCTGGTTCAATGCAAAGAGGAGAGAGAATAGCAAAATATATAAGGTTACTTGAGATAGAAGATGAACTTAATGGAAATAAGTAGCTTTACAAAAGGAATTCTATTAATATTAGATGGTTTTGGTATCTCTGAAAATATAGACTACAATGCTATAAAATTAGCAAATACGCCAAATTTAGATAAATTAAGGAAGATAGGTATAGTTACTAAGTTAAATGCAAGTGGGAAAGCGGTTGGCCTTCCAACTGGAGCAATTGGAAACAGTGAAGTTGGTCACCTTACAATCGGAAGCGGTAGAATTATTAAGCAATATGAAACTCGTATTAATGATGATATTTTATCTGGTAAATTCTTCCAAAATAAAGAATTAATTGAATCGCTAGATATAGCTAGGAAAAGGAATAAAGTACATATAACAGGTTTGCTTAGCAATTCATTAGTTCATTCAAGTATTGAAACACTGTTTGCACTAATAAAATTCTATTCTGAAAATGGAATAAAAAATATATTTCTGCACTTAATCACAGATGGAAGAGATACTCTTCCGTTTTGTGCACACACATATATTAACAGCTTAAATGAATATATAAAAATATTCCCAGCAACAATATCTACAGTATCTGGAAGGTATTATGCAATGGATAGGGATACTAGATGGGATAGAATATATAAAGCATACGATAATATGACTTGCGATAATACATATAACTCATCTGCAGCATATTTTGATAATATATTTGATGGATTAAAATACAATTATGATAAGAATATTTCTGATGAGTTTATCGTTCCATTTAGAATAAATATTAATAATGCTAAGGGTTCTAAAGATCTAAATAATCTTAACAACAGTAGTAACTTTGAGAATTCATATAACAAAAACTTCCAATTAATTGAAGATGGAGACCTTGTGGTTCATTTTAATTTTAGAGAAGATAGAGCAAGAGAGATAACAAAAGCATTATGTATTGATAATTTTAATGTTGATCAAATATCTTTTTCAAAAGTTAAGAATGTATATTTTGTAAGTATGACTGAATATGAAAAAGATTTAACAAACCATGTAATATATAAACAGGAATTGGTTGAGAAAACTCTTACAGAAATTCTTTCAGGTAGAGGACTATCAATACTTAAAGTAGCAGAAACTGAGAAATATGCTCACGTTACATATTTCCTTAATGGTTTGAAAGAAGATCCATATGAGAAGGAAGCTAGAATACTGATACCGTCTCTAAGAATACCAACATATGATTTAAAACCTGAAATGAGAATCAGAGAAATAACGGATAATATAATTGACAATTATGATGCATATGACATGATAATAGCGAATTTTGCAAATGCAGATATGGTTGGACATACTGGGAATCTTAATGCAACTATTAAAGCAATCGAATACATAGATGAATCAATTGGCAGGATTTTTGATAGAATTGATAGAGATACATTCCTTTTAATCACTGCAGATCATGGAAATGCGGAAAAGATGTTTGATAAGGAAAAAAACTCAATTCTTACAGAACATACAACAAATCCAGTTCCATTAATATTCCTATCAAAAAAGAATATCACTAATATATACAATATAAAGGAAAATCGGACAGAAGAATTTGGCCTGCAGGATATTTCACCAACTATATTATATTTGTTTAATTTAGATAAATCTGAAAGAATGGAAGGAGAAAGTATATATGTCAAAATTTGATGTAGTAGTTATAGGAGAAGCTGTTTTAGACATGTATGTAACTGTTCATGATGAAAGAATTGTCAAAACAGATGATGGGAAATTATTAGAATTCAGGTTTGGATCTAAAACAGAAGTTGATGACTATTTCATATCAGTTGGCGGTGGCGGAGCAAATGTATCTACTGGATTATCAAGGCAAAATCTTGATACTTGTTTCATAACCGCACTTGGAAATGACAATTTTGCTGTAAACATAATATCAAAGTTAAAAAAAGAAAAAGTTAACCTTTCACACATTGTATCCAGTGACATTCATACTGGAATAGGAATTATTCTACCTGGAGATGGAAGAAACAAAGATAGAACTATTCTTTCATACAGGGGGTCAAATACAACTATAAAGTTTTCTGATATTGAAAATGTCGTTTCACAAAATGAAAATATTGTATTTTGTGCTCTATTTGGAAATGCGTCCAATGTTATTCCTAAGAGCATAAAACAGTTTAAAGATAAAAGATTCTTTGTATCACTAGGGACAAAAGAGATTCTAGATTTTGGTAAAGATATATCTGAATTTATTGAGGATATTGATTATTTGGTTTTTAATATTGAAGAGGCAGGAACCCTACTTGATGTATTAAAAATAAAAAGTAGGGATGATAAAGAAAATATAAAACTCAACAGCAATGAACACATGTATAATGTTTATTTACATGAGATAATAAAGAAAATAAGCTCATACACAAAACTGAAAACTGAAAATAACACTTATAGAAATGTAATTATAACTCTTGGAGCTGACGGTGTTATTGGTATTGATAAGAATGGTAAAATATATAGATATAAGAGTTGCAGCCACGAAGGTAATAATACAACAGGTCTTGGCGATGCGTTTTTCTCAGGATTTATAAGTCATATAGTAATGGGTAAGAGTTTTGCAGACTCTATAGAATTTGGATTAAAAAATTCCGCTTCAGTTATGAAACACACAGGGGCAACAACTGGACTCTTAAGAAAAGCTAGGAGCTAATTAAATATATGTTTAGAAATTAATTATGTTTGATAATATAAAGAGCATAGCAATTATCGGTTCAAGTAATTCAACAGGTAAAGTAGGATATCTACTCACTAAAAATCTTGTGGATTTTGGATTTAATGGAAAAATATTTCCAATTAACACTAAGGAAAATAAGATACTTGGAATTAATACATTCAGTTCAATTGATGATATTTCAGAAGATATAGATTTAGCTGTAATTGTAATTCCAGCAAAATTTGTTAATGATGAAGTAAGAAAGGTTGTAAAGAAAAAGATTAAGTATCTTGTAGTAATATCTGCTGGATTTAAAGAAACAGGTGAAGAAGGTGGTGTTCTTGAAAATGAACTTATTGATATAATTAAAAACTCATCAACAAAATTAATCGGTCCAAATTGTTTAGGTTTTATTGATACAAGAAACAAAATAAATGTTTCATTTGCAAAGAATTTTCCAACAGTTGATAGCTTGTCTTTTATTTCACAATCAGGTGCTATGGGAACTGCATTTCTTGACTGGGCAGAAAAAGAGAACATAGGCGTAGACCTGTTTATATCAGTTGGTAACAAAGCTGATATTGATGAAGAATATTTATTAAAGAGAATTAATTCAAAATTAATAAGTTTCTATTTAGAAGATATAAAGTTTGGTAAAAAATTCTTAGAAACTGGAAGAAATGTAAATAGGAAAACACCATGTATAGTAATAAAGCCTGGTGAAAGCACAAAAGCACAAGGAGCGATAAGTTCTCATACTGGCTCTATTGCAGGAGACTATAAATTAATTAAATCATCCCTTGAAAAAAATGGATTCACCTTAGCTAGAACAATTGGAGAATTTTTTAATCTCGCAAAAACTTTTCTTTTTTCTCCACTTCCTAAAAATGGTGGAGTTGCAATTGTCACAAACGCTGGAGGGCCAGCTGTTATAACAACTGATTTAGTGATGTCAACAAATTCACTTTATCTTGCAAATATATCTAAAGATACAGAAGATATTCTAAAGAAACATTTACCAAGAGAATCTAATTTTCACAATCCAATTGATGTAATTGGTGATGCTCTATCAGACAGATACTATTATGCACTAGATGCAGTGCTCAATGAAGATGAAGTTGGAAGTGTTATTGTTATATTAACACCACAAATAATGACGGATATAGATAATTGTGCTAAGACAATTGCTTCAATGAAGAAATATAACAAACCAATCTTAGTCAGCTTTATAGGTGGTACAGCAGTAGAAAATGGATTAACAATATTACATAAAAATAAAGTGCCTGCATTTAATTTTCCTGAAGATGCAGTCAATTCATTAAACAAACTATACAAATACTCAATGTTTGTAGATAATGAAGTAAGTAAAAGTGAATTAAAAAGTAATGTAGATGGATATACTAATGAAAATAGATTAACAATTAAAAAAGAAGATTCATACATTGACACATATGAACTTCTTAAGTCATATAATATTCCACTAATAAATCAGGAATGGATTGAAAATATTGAACATCTTAAAAATTTTTTCGATAATTCAGAAAAGAAGTCTGTAAGCATAAAGGTAATTTCAAAAACATACACGCATAAGTCTGATCTTGGACTTGTTATAAATAATGTTGATAATGAAGAGAAATTGATTGAATCTTTTAATAAATTAGAAGGCTTAATATCCCACTATAACATTAAAGATGCAAAAATATTAGCTCAAGAATATATTTCAGGTGGGCTTGATTTATTTATTGGTGGAACAAATGACACCAATTTTGGTTCATTTGTTTTATTTGGAACAGGAGGCATATTTGCTGAAACGATTAATGATATTAATATACTCTCTTCACCAAACGAAAATGAAGATATAAAAAGAATGATTGAGGAGACTAAAATGGGTAAGATAATACTACATAATAATAGATCAAAGAAATATAATACAGATGGCGTAATTGAACTTATAAAGTCATTAAACTCTCTTCTTATTGAAAATCCATGGATAAAAAATATTGATTTAAATCCAGTAATATTAACAGAAGATGGTGGTATATATATTGTTGACGCACGAATTGACAAAGTTTAATTAAGCATGAAATATATATCCATTTGGAATGTTTTAGGTTTTGTTCTTGTTTTACTTCCTCCACTTTTGCCTTGGCTAAGAAATAACGGATACTTTTCAATTGGTGACATCCTTGGCATTTTATTAATAGTATTTTCTCTTTTTGGAGAATTACCTAATTGGATAAGCTGGACTCAGGTTTTAGGTGAGAAAATGTATAATGGAATTGCAATTGCAACAATAGTATTCCTATTTTTCTACATAATTCCAACTAATAACCGTCAATCGTCATTTTTTGCATTTAGTCCTAGTGTTTGGTTAGCATACTCTTCAATTATTATAGTCACATTATCCTTTAGATTCTCACCTATTCCAAAGAAAATATATGAATATTGTAAAAATTTAGAGATTAAAACACATATTCTAATACCTTTGTTTGTTTTCATAGCTGGATTACTTGGAAATGTATTTGATGGAGTGACAATAATTTCAATATCTGTAATTATATTTCTCGTTTTGCTTGATAGAAAATGGGCAATAAAATCATCATTCGCACTTCTTTTTGGTGGATTAACATCAAATCTGATTACAGTTGCTGCAGAACCTACAAATATTAAATTTGATGATATATTACATAATCAAATAGCTAGAATACATCCCTATTTCTGGGTTACAAATTGGCCAATATCTATACTTGGTATTTTATTTCCAACTCTTATACTCTCCTTTTTGATGTATAGAAACAAGGCGAAATGGAATACTAATAACTCAACAGATGAAACAATTGATATTGAGGAGGTTATAAAGGCAAATACATCAATACTTTTTCTATCTATTGCTTCAATTACCTTACTTGCACTTGGGGTTATATTACATACGATTTTCAGCTCATATAATTTATTTAACAGTAATATAGAATTATGGATATTCTTATTACCGTCTGGAATAGTTGGATTAATAGATATACTATACATGAATAAGCAGTACGAATTTATACATCATATAAGGCAGGAATCAAAAGTATGGACAAAGTTAATGGTTATATTTTCCCTTCTTTGGGTTATAACGAATATATCTATCAACTATAAGAATATATTTTCAATATTCTTTACATTCCCATTTGTTTTAAGGTATATATTAATGATTATTCTTTCTCTTGCTTCATCTGTTACTGATAATGTAGCATTAGCAAGTATGCAAGTAGCAATTATGCTGTATCACCCTATTGCAGTTTGGCAAATGAGATTAATATTCTTAATCTTATCTTGGGCTGGTGGTTTAACTTCATTTGGTTGTCTTCAATCACTATCCTTAAATAGTCATATAAGGTTAAACACAAAACAATGGTTTAATGAAACACTTCTTTGGGCTAGTATATCCTTAATTGGCAGTGTATTAGGGTTGATACTCACAATCTGCATATACCACTAAAACATTACATTTTACTATCTTTTAATTAGCGGACTCTTTATAGTACAAATCGTACCTTTTTTACGATTTTTTACACTTTATCTCAACTATTTTTTTCCTCTAATTTGTATTGATAAATATATAATGCGTATGGTAGAATATAGGCTATGTCTTTTGAGCATATACATAAGAACGATAATAAGATTGAACTACATAGACGAGAAGAAGCTACTCAAGCAGATGCAATTATTTCTATCCCCATATATTACAATGAATTAACCAATGGAAATTTATTTAGATTAATTGGTGGATTTTTCCGTCAAAAATTAGATAATAATTGCAGTATAGACATTGTATTGACATTAAATAGAGGTAAAAATAAACAAACAAAAGAGATTGTTGAAAAAACTGATGAAATTAGAAGAATACTAAACAAAATTATTGAAGTGCAAAGTATTCAGCACAAAATAAATACTTTAAGGAGCGAAGAAAACTCCCAAATAGTTGAAATACTTGAAAATCAATTATCATTAGAAATATCTACAGAGAATGATGAAAATATTGGGGAAATTCTCCTAGCAGCTATAAAAAGAGCCGATGATATTAATATAAGTTATATCGATATATCTAAAGTAGATAATGAGAAATTCGAGGAACTTGGATATCCAGAAGGACACAGAGTTATAAGAGCACTTAGAACGTTTGGACTTGATTATGCTAAGAAATATTCAAAAAATGATTCTATATTTCTTACTTATGATGCAGATACTTATTTTTCATCTAATTTAGCAATAAGAGAATTAATAAGATATTTTAAAGAGAATCCTGATGCAGAATTTCTTATAGGAAATTTTGGATTACAACTAGCAGGTGATAACCCAGGGTTATTTCAAACATCAGTATATCATGCAATAGCATTAAATAATGCTTATTCAATATATGACAGAAATAATACAGTACAATTTGTTATTAGAAGAAGTACACTTGATAAATTTAAATTTATTAGACCCATGCCTGAATCAGGAAGTCAGGTTATAAGTCAAGAATGTGAAGATTATGCATTAGGTCAATTACTATATTTAGTATTTCATGCTGTGCAATCAATACCCCTACCGTATTTTATTAACCTGACAACTAATAGAAGTGATGGCAATTGGGATGGAGCAGTAAGTAGGGAAGTATTTACTAGAAGTACTATATATGAGGCTCTAGATAGAATTGACGAAATTATAAAGGAAATTAAAAAATTACCACATGAAGAGATAGAAGCAATAGGACAAGATTATCTATTAGCAATAAAAAAGTTTGACAAAGAAGTAAGGAAAATCAGATTACTATATAGAATTGGTGCACTTGAGTTTGTAGAATTATTAGATCAAGGTAAAATTAGTATAGACCAAAACAATCATTGTTTGCACATTGATAAATCTGCAATAAAAAGCAAATTCCTATTAAGATATTTAGAACAAAATGAGTCCTTTGTATCAACATTAACTGATAATGACATAAAATGGTTAAAATATTGTTTAGGAAAGACAATGTACCACCCAGACGAATCTACAATTACAAAAACACAAGAAGCAATTATAAACTATTTTGGTAAATACCAAAGTTTTGAGGAAATTCGCAATGATGCACACCACAATGATATTATGTACAGTATATATTATGGGCTATGGGTAGGAATACTAGTGTATGGAGAGATATATAGAAAATATTTTGCTAGGAATGATTTATTAAAACAATTAAAAATATTTTATCCTAGTATGATTCCAAATGATGTATTAGCTCAATATAATAATACTGAATTTGCAGGGGACAGAACAGAATGGTTAGATTAATTTTACTTAAATCTAAAAATTACTGTATACACATGTTTTACGTATAGCTAAGATGTTCTCTAATAAGATTGAGAGTATATTGTAACCATTCTCTGCCCAAAATTGTTTTAAATCAACACACTACTAACTAATTTTTTACATCTAATTGCTTCTACTTTCTTGAAAGATTCACATATGTAAAAAAGACAGTACTGTTTAAACCAAGGGCAGAGGAATAGTAGTATATAGTAATTATAACTCAAGTTAAACACTAAAGATAGAAAAAGGTTGAAATGAAGGGACGAATAGAAATAGGTTAGCACCCACGGAAGAATTAAATACTGATTTTAAGCTATTTTATTTAATATTTCATCAGATTT
>JAKAPS010000002.1 GCA_021806925.1 bacterium
TTTCTTTCCATATATCTGAAGGGGTATATTTTTTACTTGCCAGCCATCTGGATACTGCATCATGAGACAGTTCAATTGGAGAAACTTCACTTAATGCTTGCGCCGAGTATCTTTCCGCCGTTGCTGTTATAAATGCTGTATATAATTCTTTGCTACATTTGTATTTCATTATGGAATACTTATTTATCCCATTTTACCATATCATTCGCGATACTCGTGATTATATGAAACAAGCTTGCTTTAAAAATTTATTTGACTGTTGATACATACAGTATAAAAAATGTAAACTATAGAATGAATCATCCAACTAGATACAATGTGTTGTTATACTTTTGTTTATTGAATGGGGGTTATATAATATGCCCTATGAAGTATTTACACTAAAACACAATCAAAATAGTGTTGATCATGATCAAGCGAAACACGACTTAAATTCATTAAAGAAATTTATTGAAAAGAGTTTATAACAGACTTAGAATATAATTCAATTCATAATTTAGTTATAACCTAGTTTCTGTTTTTAAAGTTTTTGCCTATGAAAACAGCATTATCATTTGCATATTTTACTGTGTATTAAATCAATTTCAGATAATGCTAGTGTAAATGTTTCAAATTTATTACTTCTACTTCTAATTTCTATAACTCCTTGTGCTAAGTTCTTGCTAGAAACAATTATTTGTATAGGGCAACCTATTAGATCAGCATCATTAAATTTCTCACCTGCACTTTTATTAATTTGATCGTCCAATAAACAATTATCTTCACCTAGAATCTCATATATTTTAGATGATTCTTCAACGGTATTATCTCCATGTAGTGTAATAATATGAAATTTATATGGAGCAATATTGAAAGGCCAGACTAGTCCTTTTTCATCTGCAAATTTTTCTGCAATGACTCCAATCAATCTAGATGTTCCTATTCCGTAGCTTCCCATATATATTGGCATTTGTTCTCCTATTTCGTTAACATATGTAAAATCAAATGCTTTTGAAAACTTAGTGTTTAGAGGAAATATATTTCCAACCTCACTTGCTTTAACTACTTCCAATGAAGAGAAGTCAACATGAAACTTTTCAGCATCTTCTTCACTAGTAACTTCCCTATTATATGCAATGTTATTCTTTTTATCTAAATATATTGTATCTTCTCCTTTTTCAAGTACTGTCTGAAATTCGTGTGAATATCCAGTTGTGAAATCTCCACCTGAGGCATATGTTAGATATGTATCATCACCTATCCCTACTTCATTAAAGATATTTTTATAAATTTCCTTTACTTTCTCATAGAATGACAATAGATCCTTTTCCGACTTATGAAAACTATATAAATCCTTCATCCTGAATTCTCTTGTCCTAAGTAATCCTGATTTTGCACGAGCTTCATTTCTAAATTTTGTTTGGATCTGATATACATAAATTGGAAGGTCTTTGTATGATTTAACAAATTTCTGAACAAGAGGTGTTATGATTTCTTCATGCGTCGAATTCAGAATATATTCTGTCTGATTTCTTTCTATTGATAGTTTGTTTGCACCAGTGGCTTTTAACAAAACATCAACAGAATCAATCCTTTTTGTTTGTTCCCAATTACTTTTAGAGGATAAGGAAGGCATAATGATCTCAAAACCAATTTTATCCATCTCCTTTCTAACAATCGCTTCTATATTATTCAATACACGAAGGCCGAGTTTTAGGAGTGTATATACTCCTGCAATTTCTTGATGAATAAAACCAGCTTGTATAAGTAGTCTTGCATTAACTGATTCAAGATCAGAATTAACACTTTTTGATGTTTTGATAAAACTTTCAGTGAATTTCATAAATTATTAATAAAATAAAAAAGCCTCATTCCCCAAACCATAACGGTTTGTAAGGACGAGGTCTCTCGTGTTACCACCTTACTTTTCAATTATTTTTCAATAAAAGGCTTATTACTTGTTTTTTTACGGAAACAATCCGTCTATAGTTTTCTATAGCAGCTCTGAGGTAGGTTCGAAAGAAAATCATTATCAGTTTCCAGCAATCCTGACTCTCTCAAAATGATCTGTTCATTCTACTATTCCTCTTCAAGGCTTTATACAGGAGGATTATACCTAGAACACAATATACTGTCAAATGTACATATCTTTAGTATGTGAAAAATACACAAAAAAGTTACTTAACAATAATTGCAATTAGATATATCATATACAATTCTTAATCTCTAAAAAGCAGTTATTTCACAATGTGTATATATATCTTTAATTGATTTTAGAAAACGGATAATAGCAACCTTTATAAAATCCTATTCCATTTATACATTTTACTAATGTACATTTCTTTTGTGACATGATATAAGTATATATGGTTATGATAATAGAGAAAAAAGTGTGGCCAGAATACTTTCAAAAGATCCTTGAAGGGGATAAAACTTTTGAAGTACGACTTGCTGATTTTGAATGTAATACAGGAGACACTCTGATCCTAAAAGAATGGGATCCAGATACAGGAAAATACACGGGAAGAGAGATTAAAAAAAAGGTGACGTATGTAGGAAAAACTAAGGATTTTACATTTTGGAATGAAGAAGAAATAGATAAATATGGGTATCAAGTAATTGGATTTAAATGATAAGATACGATTAATCGTATCAGTTACTGCTAAAGATAGAATAAAATTACATGGATTGCTTGCAGAACCGAGTGTGTATTACAGATACAAAAAGAATTCATTTACATGGAATTTCAGCAAACTTCTATAATGCAGACTTTTATACTAGTTTTATTAAATAATCCTTATGTATAAGAATAGCATTTATTTCCACAGATAGTATAGTATATAGGAGTATATGAGATAGAAAAGCAGGAGAGTTGTCGCACCTGGTGCTTCTTTAGAAAAATTTGAAGACTGTTTACTTTATATAGATACATGGATTGAGTATGCATTATCTATTGGATTCAAAAAGATTATATTGGAAGGATATGGTTTTGGGGCAGAAAAGGCAGTGTATTACATGAATAAATGGAAATATAAGGATAATGTAATTGCACTTATTCTTATAGGTTTTTGTGATACAGTTGGAACTCAAGAAATATACGAAAAAAAAATAGGGAAAACATACTATGATGAGGCTTTAGATTTACAAGAGAAAGGATTAAATGAACATTTCCTTTCAGATTTGCTTACATTTGCAGGAGAAATACCAATAAGCTCTCAAACATACTTTGATTTCTTTTCAAAAGGAGGGTCTATCCTTTCTACTGTGATGTCTTTACGAAATGGTAGAAATTTTACTATGTTTGCAAATATTCATCTCCCTATTTTAGGGATTATGGGAGATGATGATGAATGAAGGAGAATATACAATTATTCCAATACATAATGCAATAGAACGCTTATGAATGTGGAAAACAAATTAGCTGAAGCTTATCAAATACAGGATTGTGACCATAATTTTACAGGAAAGGAAGAAAAGTTGAGTAATATTATAGATTTATTTACGAAGAAGAAAATACTGAATCAGTGAATATATTATTAACAAACCTATGAACATAAAAGAAACAACAGCACTTATTACTGTAGCATCCAAAGGAATCGGAAGAGCAACAGCAATACGACTTGCACAGGAAGGATCAATTATTGTTGTTGACTACAACTCAGATAAAGATCTGGCAAATGAGGTCGTAATAGAGTGTAATAAATACACGAGTGGCAATATTGCAGTGCAAGCGGATGTTACAAATGATCATCAAGTAAAAGAGATGTTTAACAAAGTAAAAGTGACATTTGGTCATCTTGATATTCTCGTTAATAATGCAGGAATATTTGATGAAACAGATAATCCAAGAAATTTGCAGGCATTTGAAAATATTTTTCAACATAACTTCCTTGGTCATGTTCGAGTAACAAATGAAGCACTTGATATTATGAAAAAAGGAAAGATTGTTAATGTATCTTCAATTCATGGACAGCTAGGAATAGGAAACGGTGAAGTGATTGCATATGCCTCACTAAAAGCGGCTATTAATAGTTATACAAAAAATCTTGCAAAAGAGCTTGCACCTGATATTTTGGTTAATGCAGTAGCTCCTGGTAGAACAATGACAACGATGTGGAGCGGAATGACGAAAGAGGAAGAAAAAAAGTGGGGAGAAACACAGCTTATTAACAGGTTTATTATTCCAGATGAGGTAGCAGATGCTATTAGACATGTTCCTGAGTAAAAGATAAGAGAGATTAATGAAGCAGAAAGAGTTTAAATTATTCCTATTAGGAAATTTGTTTACGAACTTTGGAGATGATAATTCCATAAACCAGCAGCTATAACAATTAGTGAATCATCCATAAGCGGGATATGATTCCTTGCTATTGTTGATACTGACGCCATCCTCTTGATTCCACAGATGGCATGCTCAGATAATACTCTGATTGATGAAATAAGATGATTTTCTTCTTTTTGTTTTTCAGTTAAAGGGCTACCCCTTGATCTTTTTGTAGGTATCTGTGTATTTGGATGAACCTTTTCTACTCCCTTAAACCCTGTATCTACCCATACACATACCTTCTTTGGTATATTTTCAAATAACATTTGCTTGTCAGCATGCTGCTTATCATGTCTTCTTCCTTATCTGGTTCTTGTTAAATATAATATCCTTTTTCTATCATCTGAAACAATAATATTCTTCCTCGTATGAATTTTCTTCTTCCATGAATATGTCTTGTTCTGAGCCTTCTTCTTCTTTGGACGTTGTTTTCTCCTTTCTGATCCATCTACAAATACATCCCTTATTCCTGGATATCTTTTCTCAAATTCTTCGGGTGAGTTTATTTGCCTTTCTGGCAACACACATCTTCTCCCTAATGTCTGTTCCAATACTGGCAACAACCTTAATGTCCACTCACATGCCTTACTCCTTACAAAACCAGCTTCGTATCCCAACACATCTTATATTGGATATGTTTTTACATATGTTAATATAAAAAATAGTTTACTTCTGGCATCGGGTAATACTGGGCTCTTCATTCCTCCTCCAATTCTTCTCAATCTATTCGGTTTTCTCTTTATTTATGCTTCTTCATAATTCCATTCAAACTGTACTACCAATTCTTCAAATTCTGAAATCGTTATTCCTGTCAATGCTTTACATTGACGATCATTTTTTAGTGCATATTTTATATTCATTTCGGTCAGCTTTCTACTATCTTAGTTTACCTCCTTATCCTGTTCAGGAACAAGTTTAATATCTTGAAGAGAATCCAAAAATACTTATTACATAAAATTTTATTTATATTTATAAATTACTAATATAAAACATACAGTTGTAATGCGAAGAAGTCTATTTTTGAAATATTGCTTATATATTCTTAATTAAGAGCCTATTTAGAATATCAATTAAATCAATAATATTTTATACTATTAAAATGAACAAATATGTAAATTTAATGACCAAAAATCAAGGAAAAATCTTAGCAGCAAATAGTGCCTTTTCAAAATATGGCATTGAGGTTCGTTCTCTTGATTTTGATATTCCTGAAATTCAAGCTTATACAAGTATAGAAATAGCGAGATATGCAGTAGAGAAAGCATGGGAAAAATTCCATGAACCTGTAATTAGGGAAGATCATAGTTTCTTTATCGATGAACTTGGTATGCCTGGTCCTTATATGGCATACGTAGAGAAGCAAATTGACTTAGAACATCTGATAAAGATATTGAAGACTCTTGATTCGAGAGAAGGACACTGGAATGTAGGGACAGCCTTTATGGATAAGAACGGTAAGGTACATGAATTTACTTTTGATGTGCCGATTGTGTTTGAACTGAAACCTAGAGGTAAAGAGATCAATAGTTGTATACAAATAGTACGCTTTGCAAATGAGACAAGAGTTTTAACTGAATACCCGGAAGAAGAAAGACTTCATGTATGGAATGTAAACTATGAAAAGATAGCAAAACTTATGTCAGAACAAGAGTAGTTATTGTTGATTCAAGTTGGTTTTGGTACTACATTCTTGATAATGAGATTAATTGACAAATATATTGTTTCAAAATAGACTATTGATATAAACGTGTTGCATGAATACAAATAAAACTGCGATTGTGGTTAGTTTTGTTCTCATTGTTATTTCTTTCCTTTCCGCATTGCTTCTTATATGGAGAATTCAGAATCACAACACTACTACTCTATTAAAAACAAACAGCGTGACAACAAATCAAGCGGTAGCAACAGCAATAAAAACTGGTGCGAGTTATAGAAGCGTAACTTCATATCCAACTGGCTGGTTCTCAAGTGGTCAAAATGCAGATCTAACATTATCTGCAATTGGATTCAATAATACAGGCGGTCCCCTTACATTCAATCATTTAGGAAATATAGCTTCAGATGGTCATCATTTACTTGTTGCTGATAGAAATAACAACAGAATATTAATATGGAATTCTTTACCTAAAAGTAATGTTCCTCCAAATATAGTCTTGGGTCAGGAAAACTTTACAACTAATAATCCAGGAACAGGTATGAATAATTTAGATTGGCCTGTATCCGTAGCGACTGATGGAACACATGTCTTTGTAGCAGATACATATAACAATAGAATTCTAATATGGAATTCATTTCCTACTAAAAATGGTCAAAGTGCAGATATTGTATTAAATAATGTTGCAAATAACATACAGAACCCAACAAAAAATACAATAATATGGCCATGGGCAGTATGGACGAATGGGAAGAAATTAATAGTAACTTCAACTCAATCAGGTTCAGTTCTAATATGGAATTCAATTCCTACCAAGAATAATCAATCTGCAGATATAATATTAAATGCTGGAGGAAATTTCGGTACTCCACGATCTATTGCAAGTGATGGAAATACTCTTATGATAGGAGATCATAATGCAAAATTAAACAATGGTAATCCTGGTAACTTCTTTTGGTCAACATTTCCTACAAAGGATAATCAACCATATAATTCATTTATATCAACTCAATCCAATTCACAATCACTTGGAAATGTGAGTGAGATATTTTGGGGTGGTGTATATACACCAGATGGAAAATTTCTTTCACTCGGTAATACACTTCTTGAATGGAACTCATTTCCGCAAAATTCAAGTAGTTTTCCAAATATGATTACTGGAGGATCTAGTGGAGATCCTACAACAAATTCTAATAGTTTGTATCAATTTGATGCCGGTGATGGTTCAGGCGAAGTTCTAGCTGGAAACACACTATACATATCATTATCAAATGGAAATAGGATTATTGGATTCAATTCTATTCCTACAACACAAGATGCTAAACCAGATTTCTCTATAGGTTCGCCAAGTATAAATACAAATACGCTTTTAACAAACTACATAATGTCTAATCCAGTTCCAGCAACTAACGGAAAGAGTTTATTTGTAAGTTCTGATTTTGATAAGAGTTTGTATGTATATAAGAATTTGCCGAACCAATCGAATGCGTATCCCGATTATGTTATTCCATACGGTGGCTGGTCAAATGCCTTATATGAAAATACATTTGCAGAAGCAGATAGTCAGAGTATATATATATGGAATACTCTACCTACTAGTGGTCAATTACCAAATGAAATATTGACAAATCATATTGGAAATATACAGTTGAAGGATGCAAAAGGTGTTGCAATAGATAGTAAATATTTCTATATAAGTGATGCAGCAGCAAATAAGGTGTATGTTTTTAAGGGAATACCAACATATAGCAGTAATCCCGTGTATACAATAAATGTTAATCAGCCATATAGAATTTCAAGCGATGGGACATATTTAGTTGTCACAACTACGCTTGATAATTTGACTGGACATGTGAAGGTATACATGGTTAATCAGTTATCAAATAATACAAGTCCAGTATGGACACTTACCGATAAACAAATTCAAACGAACCTACCAGAAAGTGCTGTGGTTTCACATGGAAGTTTGTTTATTGCTGATACTGGTTTTAACAGAGTGTTGATATGGAAAGATATTACAGAGGCAATTCAAGGAAAACAGCCTGATACTGTTTTAGGTGAATCTACACTATCCCCTATTTTAGTTCCGCAAATAGGAACATCAACTTTATTCTGGCCATCCAATATAGCATTTGATGGAAGTTATTTATGGGTAGGTGAATTTAAATTTTCTGAAAGACTACTTCGTTTTTCAGTTCATTCGTAGTGGGAGGTGAATTTATATAAATATAATTATGGACAAATTTATAAAAATAATTAAAGATATTTCAAGTATACTTCTGCTTGTGAATGGTGTTGTGTGGTTGATTATTGGTATAGTAATCATATTTGCAATTGTAAGGGTTGGTACTTCTGGAGTTGAACAGGTTATAGGTGGTACAGTTGGAACTCAGCAACAACAGAGCAACCAATCTAATATGCAACCTCAAAATCAACAAGGAGGAGGAGTTCAACAACAAATGCAACCAAGTCAAGTTATACCAAGTAATCAACAAAATGTATATCCTTCATAAATAATTTTATCAGGATTACAAATACTGATGGTGTATACTTAAAAAGTAAAGTGTTTAATGATTATTGATCTTATCTATATTGACTAGTAAACAATGGGAATATAGAATAAAATGTATTCTGGCAATCGTAAATCTAGTTTATAAAAATAACAATAAATAATTTAACAATGAGAAAGGTAATGGTAATTTCAGGCGGAATTTGATGGATTAGGAAAAAATATAGCAACAGATTTCGCAAGTAATTAGATTAAAAGAAATTGAAGCGTGTGTCAAAGTAAATATGATGTTATTATGAATTATGATATGTATCAAGTATTAATGAAATAAGGTCTGCAACAAATAATATTATTTAAAAAATACTGGTTTAATAGATATTTTAATAAGTAATGCTGGTATATGGATTGAAGGCTTACTTGAGAATAACAATCCAGAAATGATAAAGAAAGTTTAGGTATAAAAGATAAATTTAGCTAATATACATACTATATCTCTATAAGATATATTTAAGATATGGGAAATTTCATTTTAGTATTTTTAAGTGAATACATGTTAAAATATTGTAATGAGTGATTTTAAATTTGATATTCATGAAGCGAAGAAGTTGGTTACTGAATTTATATTACATGCAGGACAAGAAGCTCTTACTAATTGGAAAAATATAGATGTAGAGTACCATGTAGATAATGTAGATGTAACAACAGAAACAGATAAAAGAATTGAAAACGAATTCTCAAATTTTGTTGAGAAAAATTTTCCTGGTCATGGATTTAGTGGTGAGGAATTCAATGACTTGAAAAGAAGTGCCGAATATATGTGGTATATAGATCCTATTGATGGAACAAAATTCTATGCAAAGCAGGTTCCTCTCTGGTCAATATCAATTTCATTAGTTAGAAAAGGTGTTCCTGTTTTAGGTGTAATATATTTCCCAACATCTGGACAAATATACTCTGCTATAGATGGAGAAGGTGCATACCTTAATGATGATTTGATTAGCATAACTCAAGAGGCTGATCTTGGAAAATTACAGTTAGCACTAGATATGGCATTGAGTAGTGAAGAATACAATGCAAGAAAAGAAACAATTACACCAGTGCTTGAAAGATTATATACATCATTCTACCGAGTTAGATCACTAGGTTCTGGTACGGCAAGTATAACATGGTTAGCACAAGGTTTTTTCGGTTGTTATTTTAATCCATTTAGAACTGAGATGAGTATGTATGATATATATACAGGTATGTTAATAGCAAAGGAGGCAGGTGCATATATTCACAAAATAACAATAAGCCCTGGACTGTACCATTTCATATTTGGAAATAAAGAGGTGGTTGAGAAAGTTGTAGGTATAGTTGCTGACCTAAAATAGATACATAGTTGCTTATATATCTATTATTCTAAGTGAGTTTGTCTCCCCCTCTATTCCGACTTTTAATCCAGTCATAAAAATCAATTTTGCACCTTTCTCAACATAATTTATATTACGGAGAATATTAATACTATTATCAATTAAATCATCTATTGTGTTTGTTTTGTCAACAAGAAATGATTTAATTCCCCAAATCATTGCAAGCTGGTTGTATACCTTTTCTGATTGTGTGACTGCAATAATTGTCTTGTTTGGACGTAAGCTCGCAAGTGCAATTGCACTTTTACCTGACTCTGTAGCTACTACAAGTAAATTGCAATTCATATTATTTGCAAGTAATGTTGCAGCAGATGCAATTGCATCTGCATTACTTTGTTCATGATGTATATTTTCGTATCTTTTATCATATATTAGTTTGTTGTTATTTTCAGTAGTCTTCACAATTGATCTCATCATTTCTGTAGCATCAAAAGGGTACTTACCTACTGCAGATTCAGCACTCAACATAACATCATCAACCTCGCTTATAGCTGCATTGGCAACATCGCTTACCTCTGCACGTGTAGGTCGAGGGTTTGTTATCATAGATTCAAGCATTTGTGTTGCAACAATAACAGGCTTCTTCTTATCCTTACATAATTGAATTATTTTAGATTGCCAAACAGGAATATTTTCCATACCAATTTCAACAGCTAAATCCCCTCTTGCTACCATTATCATATCTGTTACATCAATTATTGATTCAATATTTTCAATAGCATGCTTGGTTTCAACTTTTGTTATTATCTTTATTCTTGGATTTACTTTATTGATTAAATCTCTTGTATAAAGTACATCTTCTGCCTTTTGAACAAATGAAATAGCAATATAGTCTACATCATTTTTAAGACCAAATGAAAGATCGTACAAATCCTTCTCTGTAAGACATGGTTCATCAATTAATGTGTCAGGTATATTTATTCCCTTATTTGAAGATATTGTACCATCATTTAAAAATTTTATTATTGCATAATCATTTTTAACTTCTTCCACCTTTGCTTTTAAATATCCATCATTAAAAAATATTGTGTGGTTAGCGTGTAAATATGGTATAAAATCATATTGGATTGGTATGCAGTGATAAGTAGGATCAAAATCCTGTTTTAAATTTTTTCCAATATATGCAATATCATTTGTTTTTATGTATAACTGATTTTCTATTTCTCCTACCCTTATTTTTGGCCCTTGCAAATCCTGAATTATTGCAATTGGTTTGTGGTGCTTCTTAGATAACTGTCTAATATCCCTTATTATTTTAACAAACTCCTCATGCTTCCCGTGTGAGAAATTCAGTCTTGCTCCATTCATACCAATATGTATCAATTTTTCGAGAGAGTCTCTGTCAGATGTTGCTGGACCAATCGTACATATCATTTTAGTCTTTTTTAGATAATCTGTCTGTATTATTGTTTTATTCATAAATTATTAATTATATATTTTACATTTTTGATATTATCATATAACACTATCTAGTTCCAATAGAACTTAATGAGGAAATTCATTAATATGAACATAATTCTATATCAACTTCTACAGTTGAAGATGCGTTATGATTACAACAGATAATGATTTTTTTCAAACTTAAAGTTGGTTGTATAGTAGACAATCTTGATAGTTTGGAATATAAGTTCTACCAAAATTAAATACTGTTTTCTTCTTAACCATAATCACACGCATATTAATTCAATCAATTTAGGATATTAATTAGAATTAACTAGTATTTTTATTGGATAATTGCTAATATGTAAAAAATAATGTATCCATTAGAATTTAAAACAAAGCTTTTTTCAATAAAATCAAGAATAATATTGAAATTACCATCTGATGTAAGTAAAAAACTTCCATCAAGAGGAACTGTCATGGTAAAAGGTACATTGAATAAAGTTGATTTTAAAGCATTACTTGAACCTGATGGAGTATATATGCAGAATAAGGAAACAAGTCATTGGTTTAGTCCATCAAATAAATTATTAAAATTGGCAGAAGCAACTGCAGGTGACATTGTAGATGTATCAATAGAGCCAACGGATGAATGGATAGAACCAGAAGTTCCAGAAGATTTTAAGAATGCTTTGAATAAATCAAAAAAAGCTGAAGAGCTATGGAAAGATATAACCCCAATGGCGAGATGGGATTGGATTAGATGGATACGTGCAGTTAAAACTATGGAAACGAGAAAGAAGCATATTGATGTTGCAATATCAAAGTTAAATAATGGACTTAGAAGACCGTGTTGCTTTAATAGAAGTATGTGCAGTGATCCTGAGGTTTCACATAATTGGGTTCTATTAAGTGGAGATGAAGAAAACTAAGAAGTTACTGGTTACATTTTGTAATACTAAAATAGATTTATATTCATGTTAATGAATTACTTATCTAACTATACAATGAATATATGAAAATAACTGAGAAAGTTAAATATAACAATGAAATATATATCTATGAGTACCATGATTCTGATAATTTCTCAAGTCTTGAATTATATAGATGTCAGCAGGCCTATTGTGTATCATTTTTGAAAGGAAATGAAAGGATAGTAATTGTATATAACCATAAAAATATGACTTGGAGATTACCAGGAGGAACAGTTGAACACAGTATGAACGAAACTCTTGACTGTACATTAAAGCGTGAGTTAATAGAAGAAACAAATATGAAAGCTTTAAGATATCTTCCTATAGGATATCAAAAAGTATCTAAAGAAGGTTCAGTAGATAATGGATATATATATATATATATATATATATATCAAATAAGATATGTATGTATTGTAGAAAAGATTGGAGAATTTATAAGTGATATAGACGGTGATATTACGAAGATAAAGCTTATAGATATAGATAAATATAAGGAATACTTTAATTGGGGGAAGATTGGTGAGAGGATTATGAGTAGAGCTAATGAAAAAGTTAAAATTATAAGATAATTTAATGCTTACTGATAATATCTCAATGGTATATTAGTTTTGCCCCTGGAATAATTCCTTTATTATATCTTCAAACCTTGATTTATTTTTAGATCTAACCTTAGGTTTCTTATTCTTTGCATATCCAACATAATTCTTATTTAAAATCTTGATTGTAGAAGTTAATATAGCAAATGTTTCATATGCCCAAAGTACAAAAAATACATTCACCCACATTGCTGTATTCTGTAAATTCTCCATTAGATTCATTCTTGAATCTTTGAAATTACTTCTTACTCTATTGTCTACTAGAATAAAGAGTATTAATACAAGAATTGCTCCAGCAATATTTATATATGATATGAAACCAAAATTAAATTGAGGAGTTAGTACATTTAAAGATACAATAGTATTAAGGTATACAAATACAAGTAGAAGAGTAACATAAAAAGGGTTAATTAGGTATGCCAATATTATATCCAGCATAATACTGTTAAATCCAATTTTTTTTGTAGTTTTTGAATAATTAACTACGTCTGGTATATATTTAGACATTAAATATATACCTCCTTGTGTCCATCTCTCTGTAGTCTCATAATGAACTTTTATTGATTCAAAAGAGGTTTTACCATGTGGAAGGTTTGATATTAAATATGAGGGAACATTAATTGTGCTATAACCTTCTGTGTATTTTATATTCATTTTAAGACCCAATGATTTATCTTCTGAAATAACATCATCATCCCAATAATTAATTGCAATTAAACTATTTAGTACTAGTGAATATGATGACAATATTGCTTTATTTTTATCAGTTGATTTGTATATTATGTATGAACTTAATAGTGTTGCATATAGCCTGGATAACAGATCATATGATCTGTATTCATTAAAAAATACTAGTACTCCAGAAAATAGTTTCTTGTAATTCTCTGGTGTTTCAAAAAATTTGTATGTCAGTATAGAGAAGAATTCTTTTTCAATATATGTGTCTGAATCTATAACTGTAACCAGGGTTCTTTTTCTATCAAATATATTTCTAGTAACAATATTTTTTACTGAATAATTTAGGTTTGTGTGTTTCCCTGGCATTTCTCCAATCTTTAATTCATGTTCGGTAAAATATATTGACTTGAATACATCGTGAAAATCTTTTTCTATTCTATCAATTAAAAT
Organism: bacterium; assembly: GCA_021806925.1. Classification (GTDB taxonomy): domain Bacteria; phylum Patescibacteriota; class Dojkabacteria; order JAKAPS01; family JAKAPS01; genus JAKAPS01. Next base: position 13,960 of record JAKAPS010000002.1, read on the forward strand.
ATATCTGTTATCATCCCTTTTCTCAGTAGCGATAACAATTGAAATTTCTTTTGCACCATATACTTGATTTTCAATTGAATGAAGCAATTTGTACATGGTTCTGTAGTTATCCTTAAATGTAGGTATAAAAAGAAGATGATCTATCTTACGTTTTGTCTTATCATCAATAACATTACTCCAATCCAACTTTCTATATTCATCAAATCCCTTCATATTAAAGTAGGTTGATGCTATCCAATCAAGCACCTTATACTCCCCTATTAGTGGAATTATTGCTACAAATGGAATGATTATATTTGGAATATATAGTATCATTAGGGGGATAGCAATTATTGTAATAACAAAGGAAATTAATATAAATGATGCTGTTATCTCAAAATATGGATTAAGTGATTTATTCTTGTTTAAATATCTTGTTTTCACTTTTTTCTTAATTTTCATATAGAATTATACTATAATTTAGTAAATTCTCATATTCCTTATTATTCGTTTTAAAATAACTAAACTTATTCATCAAACTGACTCATGTATAAATTATAGTAAAAACCATGATTATCTATTAATTCGTTATGATTTCCAGATTCAACAACATCTCCATTATTTAATACAATTATTATATCTGATGACTTTATAGTGCTTAATCTATGTGCAATAACAAATGTAGTTCTACCTTCAGTAAGCTTTTCCATTGCAGATTGTATTAACTTTTCGGTTCTAGTATCAACAGAGCTTGTTGCTTCATCAAGTATTAATATTTTCGAATTCTGAATAAATGCCCTTGCAATAGTGATTAACTGTTTCTCACCTGACGAAAGTATAGATGTATTTTCACCAATTATATAATCATATCCATCTGGCAATGACATTATAAAATGATTGATTTGTATTAGTTTTGCAATAGATTTGATTTTTTCAAACTCAGTTGTAGGATTTGCATATGCAATATTATCTCTTATGCTTCCTGTAAATACCCATGTGTCTTGAAGAACCATACCAATAATGCTTCGTATTGATTTCTTTGTATATCTCTTCATATTAATTCCATCAAGTAGTATCTCTCCTCCAGTTGGGTCATAGAATCTCATCAAAAGATTAACTAATGTAGTTTTTCCTGCTCCAGTAGGTCCAACAATTGCTACTTTCATACCACTTTTAACTTCAAGATTAAAGTTGTGAATTATTTCTTTCTGCTCTGTGTATCCAAATTTTACTCCAGAAAATGATATATTAGCACTTATCTCATCTAGATTTTCAATTTCAATCTCATCAATGTTCTTAATATCTTCTTCAAGTTCAAGGAATTCAAATACTCTTTCTGCAGAAGCACTTGTTGTTTGCAATATACCAGCAATGTTTCCAATTTGTGCTACAGGTTGATTCATCTGGTTTATGTATTGAATAAATGCCTGTATGTCCCCTATCGATATAGCATTTCTTATTGCAAGAATACCGCCAACTATAGACACTAGCACATATCCTATATTTCCAATGAAGTTAATAATTGGGAACATTAAACCTGAGTAAAATTGAGATTTCCACGATGTTATATAAAGGCTGTCATTCAGTTCAGTAAATTTTTTATCTATAAATTCTTCAGCGTTATATGCTTTCAATGTCTCAAATCCTGAAAATGATTCCTCAACAAGACCATTAACTTCACCAAGTAATTCCTGTTGTGTTTTAAAGTATTTCTGTGAGGATTTTATTATTGTTGATATTACAAAAAGACTCAATGGAATTGTTAGTAATGATATCAATGTCATGTAAACATTTATAGTTATCATCATAATAACTATTCCAATTACAGTTAGTACAGATGAAGTAATTTGGGTAAGTGTTTGGTTTAGTGATTGATTTAATGTATCAATATCATTAGTTATTCTACTTAATATATCACCATATGGAACTGTATCAAAATATCTTAATGGTAGTTTATATAGTTTCTCTGACACTTTTGCTCTAAGTTTGTATGTAACACTTTGCGTTAGTGAAATTGCTATCCAGGATTGCAAAAAGTAAAATATGGCGTTTACTATGTAAAGTATAATCAGTATTAAAGCAATTTTCTCAATATAGCCAAAATCAATTTGAGGCTTCTGTTTTATATATACATTTTTGAATAGATTTATAAAATTACTTGGAATTTCATTCTTGAAGCTTGATTTTTCTATTATATTGTAAAGAGACGTGTTAGATGGAATATATTTAGGTAAGTTTGGAACAATGTTATCATAACCTTGTATTTGTATATACGAATTTGTAATACTAGTTGTTATATTACCAAGAATTTTTGGTCCTGCTACAGCTATAATGATACTAAATATTGAAAGCAGAGCAATAAATGCTAAATTAATTTTATAAAGAGCTAAGTAGCTAATTAATTTAGACATACTCTTCTTAAAATCAGTAGGTTTCTGTGAAATATTAATAAAACCCATTCTATTTCCTCCCATTGGTTGTCTTTGTTGTCTATCCATATTTTTCTATTTTTTTTATATAAGATTGTTTATATATTATATATATTACTTTTTATAACGATATGTTTATTTTTATTTTTTTTGACTAGCACATTTATTATTTTTTAACTAATATTATTATTTACCTCATCAAGTGTTAATTGACTTTCAACAATCTCTTTATATGTTTCGCAGTTTTCTAGCAGATAATCATGTGTTCCAATACCATCAATTGACCCTTGATTTAATACAATTATATGCTCTGCACCTGTAATAGTTGCTACTCTTTGACTTACAATAATCTTTGTTGTATTAGGGAACTCACTGTGAATTGCTTTACGTAAATTCAGATCAGTTTTAAAATCCAACGCAGAAAAAGTATCATCAAATATTAATATACCTCTGTTTTTTATAACACCTCTTGCAATTGAGATTCTTTGCTTTTGCCCTCCTGATAGATCAGTTCCGCCTCTTGCAAGAAATGTATCAATACCGTTTTTTAGTGAATACACAAATTCGCTTGCTTGTGCAATATCAAGTGCTTTGTGTATCTGTTCATCTGTGAAGTTATCATAGGGAAAATTAAGATTGTCTCTTATTGTACCTGAAAATATTATTGGTGTTTGAGTCATATAACCGATTTCATTTCTTATTGAGTTTGAATCAAGCTGCATTATATCTTTACCGTAGAAGTATATATGTCCACTTGTTGGAAATATAATCTTTTCAATTAATTTTAATATCGTTGTTTTCCCTGATCCAGTTGAACCAATAATTGCCAATGTTTCCCCTTTATTTAATGAGAAGGATATGTTATTAACTGTGTTCTCTTTACCACTCGGGTACATATATGAAACAGAGTCAAATACTATAGCTTTATTATTACTTTTATCGATTGATTTATCTAAACCAGTCTCATTTAATGTAACAGGTGTTTTTAAAACTTCATTTATTCTTCTCCATGAGACAATTGCTCTTGGTGATATGACAAATACCATTGTAATCATAAGAAATGATGAAATTGCAAGAAGTGCATACTGCATGAATGCCATTTCATCACCTATCTGAAGTGTATTATTATTAATTGCATATGCTCCAATCCAAATTATTAATATAATTGTCACGTTTATTGAGAAAAATACAGATGGCTGTATAAGTCCAGACAATCTATTAACATAAATATTCAACTTTGTTATGTATTTATTTTGTTCTTCAAATTTTTCCTTATCACTTTCCTCATTGTTAAATGCTTTTATAACTCTTATTCCTGTAATTGTTTCTTTTGCAAGCAGGTTTAATTTATCTGTAACAGTTTGAACTACATTAAATTTTGGAATTTCTATAATAAGCAATATTATAATTATTGTTGTAATAAAGATAAGTGGGAGTATAATAATTAAGCTGAGTGACTTTGCAGAAATATACGAATAATATACAGCACCTATACCCATTACGGGGGAAAAAAGTGCAATTCTCAGTATCATTACAAATACATTCTGAATCTGCTGTATATCATTGGTTGTTCTTGTTATTAAAGAAGCACTTGAAAACTTGTTGAATTCATTCAATGAGAAGCCTTCAATCTTTGAACTTAAATCATGCCTTAAATCTCTTGAGAATACAGCGGAAATCTTTGCAGCGATCCATGATATGAGTATTGTTACAATTCCAGCTACCAGAGATATTGCAATCATTTCTAGTCCAGTTTTAGTTATAACTGAATTATCCTGTTTTAATATTCCATTATTTACAATATTTGCCATTAAATTTGGTAATTGTAAATTTGATACTGCTTGAATTATTATTGCTAGAAATAAGACAATAAGGAGAAACCACTGTTTTTTTATTCTAATAAGAAAATCCATTATGTACTATAGTTGAAGTTTACTACAAATAAACCAAATATGTAAATATAGTGGTGTGGGTTCTTATAACAGTTCTGGTTTTTTATCCTTTAATATATCAACAACCTGCTTTAGTTCTTTCGAATGCTTTTTTGAGCATACAAGCAAACAATCTCCTGTATCTACAATTGCTATATCATTTAGACCGACTATACATATCTCTTTATTTTTATCTTTTGAATATACAAGTGTATCTACTGAATTAATGTTTAATATATTATCTATTGGGTGCAAATAAACATTATCCAATTGCCTATCTTCGAGTTGTGATTTTAGTGACCTCCAGTCTCCAACATCATTCCATGAAACATCTACTGGTATTACCCTATTCGATGAATTATCAAGCTTTTCTAAAATTTCGAAATCAATTGATGTCTTCTTTATTTTTTTGTATAGTTCTAGAATTTCATCTGATTCTATATTGTTTTCAAGTATAGTATTTAATATGTTAAATGTTTCAATTGAATACTTTTTATAGAAGTCTGTTATTAAGCCACTTGGCCATATCATATAACCCATATTCCATAGATAGTCTCCAGATTCAAATAATTCAGTAGCCTTATCTATATCGGGTTTTTCAATGTGACCTCCATAACCGTATATATCAATACCCAAACTATCTATTCGTGTCTTATCTGTTTTTATGTATTTTAAATATCCAAAATTAGTTTCAGGGTAATTTGCCACTGCACCAAGCCTTATTATCTTCCTATGTTCTGTTGCATATATATCACCAGCTTGAATTATATCTAAAAACTTTTCCTCATCTTTAATAATATGGTCAGACCAACATATAAATACATTATCTTCAGTATATTTTTTAGATACAATGAATGAGGCATATCCAACACAAGCTAGAGTGTCCCATTTTGTAGGTTCTATTATAATATTATCTTCAGATAGTAAAGGATAATTTTCCATTACGTCTTTTTTGTAGTATTCAGGAACAACAACAATTATATCTTTTATATCAAATCTCTTAAGTAATCTCTCTATTGTTAATTCAAATAGGCATTTTGTGTTGTTATCAAATAATTTTAAAAATTGTTTAGGAGTTGATATTCTGCTTACTGGCCATAATCTTGTACCATTTCCTCCTGCAAATATTAATATTTTCATTTATTGTATATTTATTATATATTTTTTTTGTTCTTTATACTGTTTACATAAAACAATAGTAATATTTTAGTAAAAGCTTATTTAGCTATTACTAAAATGCAATCTTAAATTAGCTAATGCATGTGATATATAACTATTTATAGTATATTATACTTAAAATTTAACAATGTCACCTACCTTAAAATTATACTTATTTGATAGTCCTCCATTTATCTCAAGTACATATTGAGATGGTTCAGGTATTGAATATATCTGGCAAGGGTCAGTGTTACATGGTAAAGCGTCTTTTTGAATGTAAAGAATTTGTTTGTTTTGTGACATAAATATCATATCAAGAGGTATTAGAGTATCTTTCATCCAGAATGAATTGTTGCCGCTTGATGAGTAAGAAAATAGCATACCTTCATTAGATGGAAGTGATGTTACATTCATAAGCCCTTTTTGTTGGTCCTTGAGTGTAGTTACAATTTTAACTTTGAAGTTTATATTATCAATTGAAAGATTTGTGTTGTATCCATTATTGTTTAACGAACCAAGTATAGTTGATATTTTTGGTGCATAGATTTCATTTGCAGTTGTAGCAATTATACTAAAAAGACTTGAAGCGAAAAATACATATAGAGCATAAATAGATATACCAATACCAACAACAATCAAAAAGTAAAACCTAAATTCTTTAAATTTCATCTTAAAATATTCTAATACTAGGCTTTGATTTTTGCAAACTATATATAATATATATTTGATTACTTCAATGAAGATGCATTATCTTTATTTACTATATACTTTCATAAAATTTTCTGTTTCAAGTTTTATTTCTTTTATTCTTTTACTATTAATCAATTCATTAATAAATCCTTTTCTTATATTTGGATCCTTCCTAAGTTTTTGACTTGATAATTCTTTGAATTTGAAAGTATCTAATTCAAGTTTTACTTGATATATAAATTCAGCAATAGTATCCATATCTTTTTCCTTTAGACAAAGTGTTGTTGCTGCAGGGGTCCCTATTCTTATTCCTGATGGGAAAAATGGTGAATTTTCATCATGTGGAATAGTTGAAGCGTTTACAATTATTCCTGCTTTTTCAAGAGCATAAGCAAATTCCCATCCATTTATATTGTCTTTTGTTAAATTAATAAGTGTTAAATGTGTTTCACTTACACCTCCAACCAATTCGAACCCCCTGTTTATTAAAGAAGTACAAAGTGCTTTACAATTTAATAGAATTTGCTTTGAATATTCTTTGAATTCTAATGATTCTGATTCCTTAAGAGCAACTGCAATTCCTGCAATTGTATTAATATGTGGACCGCCTTGTAGAAATGGGAATACTGTATCGTCAATCATTTTGTCAAGTGAAGGATTTTTCTGTATTCCACGTGGTGTGACCATTATCATTGCTCCCCTTGGTCCACGCATATCCTTATGTGTTGTTGTTGTTATTATATCGACAAAATTTACTGGAGAAGGTATTACATTAGATGCAACTAATCCGGATATATGAGAAATATCTGCTACAAGGTATGTATCCTCACCTACCTTGTCTGCAATTTTTCTAAATCTTTCATAGTCAATTAATTTTGTGTATGCAGTAGTGCCTGCCCATATGATTTTTGGCTTGTGTTTTAGAGCAAGAGATTCAACTTCATCATAATCAATCTCACCGTTTTTTTTAACTGTGAACATTACGCTATTAAATAGTTTTCCTGAAAATGATACCTTTGATCCATGTGTTAAATGTCCTCCAGATGATAATTCAAGTCCTAGTATTGTATCTGCAAATGGTTTTGCAAGTGCAAAGTATACAGCAGCATTTGCAGGACTACCTGAATATGGCTGTACATTAGCAGAATAAGCTCCAAAGACTTGTTTTGCTCTTTCAATTGCAAGAGATTCAACTTTATCAATGTTTACAGCACCTTTGTAGTAACGTTTACCAGAATAACCTTCTGCATATTTATTTGTAAATACAGAACCAATCGCTTTTAGTACTGCATCTGATGCAAAATTTTCAGATGGTATCAACGGAATGTCGCTATTCTGTCTTTTCTCTTCTTCTTTTAATAACCTAAATATTTCATCATCTGTATCTTTTAGGGATTTATATTTCATTTTTTCTATTTTTATATGTATACTTAAATAAAGTAATAAATATTTTTATTGATTATTTAAGATTATTATTAAATCTTTACTATATATATTAATAATGATAAAGACCCTACTTCTAAAGATTATACAACAACATCAGAGAAATATACAAAATCTTGATATTTCTTGTGTAGAAGTGATTGGGTGGAAAGGAGAAATGCTTGAAGTATACGGAGACAATATTGATGAAGTTATGAGGTCCTTTGGAATTAATAGATACAAATATATAGAGGAATTAAATGCAGATAGCAGTAGGAATAGTAATAAAACTATTCGTAACGGCGGGTATATTAAACATCATGATGTAAATTACTGCATATATAGAGTTGAAATGGATATAGAAAAAGATGAATTACTTGAAATTGTGTTTTCTTAATTTGTATTAATTATGTATGCTATACTTTTTTCAGATTTGAAATTGTTTTTTTATGAAAAGTAAAATAAGTAAACATGTAGAGAATATATCAAAAAATAGATATTATCCATCAGTATATAGCGAAGAAGATGAAAAGCATGTATATAACTTAACAATAACTGAAATTGAGGAAAGATTAAAAACTTCGAAGAAAACTGGATTGACAAAAGAACTTGCAAAATCTCTTCTTGAGAAATATGGTTCTAACGTAATAAAAAGAAGATCATCAATAAACGTATATTTAATGTTTTTCAAACAGTTTAAAGATATTACTGCAATGCTTCTTCTAGCTTCAGGAATACTCTCAATATTTCTTAATGAAATAACAATTGGTGTGACACTACTTGTTTTGGTATTAATTAATGGAGGAATTGGATTCTTTGAAGAGTATAGTGCTAATAAATCACTAGAAGCATTAAATCAGTTTATTCCTAAAAAAGTTAAAGTAATAAGAGATGGATTAACAACAGAAATTGATTCCAGTGATCTTGTTCCTGGAGATTTGATGCTTATAGGTGAAGGAGATAGTATTGCTGCTGATGCAAGACTCATAGAGAGCTATAATCTTGAAGCAATTGAATCATCATTAACTGGTGAAGCAACTTCTGTTTCTAAATCACATCATTCTCATGAAGGTAAAAAGTTATCTATTACAGATATGAGAAACATGGTGTTAATGGGAACTACTATAGCAAGAGGTACCGGAAAAGCAATTGTTGTTGGTACTGGAGTTAATACAGAGTTTGGTAAAATAGCTCATTTCACACAAGAATCTAATGAAACACCTTCACCTCTTCAAAAAGAATTGAGAAGGGTCGGCGTTATAATTGTATATGCAGTAGGTTTCTCTGGTTTGATTGCATTTCTTATTGAAACATTTGTTGCACATAATCCAATTGAAAATACTGTCATATTATCAATTGGACTTGCTCTAAGTGCAATACCTGAAGGATTACCTGCAACTGTTGGAATAGCTCTTTCTATAGGGAGTAAATTCTTAGCTAAGAAAAATGTAATTGTAAAGCAATTAACATCTGTTGAGACGCTTGGCAGCACTACTGTTATTGTATCTGATAAGACAGGGACTCTAACCAAAAATCAGATGAGTGTAACTGATATATACACAAACATGAAGAACTATACAGTAACAGGTACAGGTTATGAACCTGTTGGTGTAATAAACGGCCTTGAATCTATAAATCACGTCAAGAATTTTTTTGAGTGTATGCTACTATGTAATAATTCGAGTATAGAGTGCGATGGGACGCTTTGGAAGAGCGTTGGGGACCCTACAGAATCTGCACTTGTAACACTTTGCAAAAAAAATAAATACTTCAATATTCCATCTGTTGAAAATGAATATGTTAAATTGAGTGAAATTCCATTTGATTCTGATAGAAAAATGATGTCTACAATTTTTAAAAACACATCAGGCTCCTATATTATGTATACAAAAGGAGGTGTATCTGAAATTCTTGAGAAGTCAAAAATGATATTACTTGATAATAATATTGTTGAACTCACAGAAGATAGAAAAAGAGATATATTACTTAAGAATGATGAATATGCTAATAACGCACTTAGAGTTCTTGCATTTGCAATGAAGTTATCTAATACAAAGCTTGCTGGAGGTGAAGAGGGGTTAATATTTCTAGGTCTAGTTGGTATGATTGATCCTCCAAGAGATAATGTTGATAGAGCTATATCTGAGGCAATGGAAGCAGGTATTAGAATAATTATGTGTACAGGAGATCACCCTAATACTGCAATTGCAATAGCAAAAAGAATCAATTTAATTAAAAATTCTGAACAAACTAAGGTTATATTAGGCAGTGATATGAATGGACTTAGTGATGAAGAATTATTGAATGACATATATTCATTTGAAGATATTATCTTTGCAAGAAGTGATCCAACAAACAAATTAAGAGTGGTTAGACTTTTAAAGAGTAAGGGAGAAGTAGTCGCTGTTACAGGTGACGGTGTTAACGATTCCCCTGCTTTGAAAGCTGCTGATATTGGAATTGCTATGGGTATTGTTGGAACTGATGTATCAAAAGAAGCTTCAAAGATGATATTACTTGATGATAGTTTTGCGAGTATAGTTGAAGCAATAAGGCAGGGTAGAATAATATATAACAACATAAAGAAATTTATAAGATTTATACTGTCAATTGATTTAGCAGAATTGACGATATTTTTCCTAGCTATATTATTAGGGTTACCTTCTCCAATGTTTGTATTGCAACTTCTGTCAATTGATTTAGTTGTTAATATAATCCCATCTATAATACTTGCAAGAGATATCGGCGACCCTGATATTATGAAATTACCACCTAGAAGTAGAACAGATCATCTGTTTGATAAAACGACATTAATTCCTGTAGCAATAAATGGATTATTGATAAGTGTATTTGGAATTATTGTGTTCTTTATATCGCTTAACCAGAATGGTTGGAGCTATGAATTTGGATTGTCTCTAAAATCAAATCTATATTTTGTATCAACAACTGCTAGTTATCTTGCTCTTGTTATTCCGCAAATATTAGTAAACCTTTATACAGCAAGATCATTCAAATTCTCTGTATTTAATTTTGAATTAAACAGTTACAAATATTTATTTCTTGGATCTATGTTCTGTTTAATTTTAATATCATTGTTTATATTAATTCCTGGTGTATCTTGGTTATTTGATTTTAGAATGGTCAATCCTTCAATAATCATGTATATTCTAGGGTTTTCAATATGTATATTTATATTGAGTGAATTATCTAAGATAGCTATAAGGTTTATGTTACATTTATATTCAAGAATACAGGTTTGATTTATAATTTTATGTTAATATATTTATTACTTGTGACATTTAGGTCATGTGTTACTTGGTATCGTCCTTCTCTCCATATATCCTGCCTATTTTTCAAAATCATTAAAACTTGTAACATGTTCTTACTCAATACTATTGATGTTAATACAATATTTTTCTCCAACTAAATTAAATGTTCTTTGAAATATACTCTGCAACTATTTCTGATGCATTTGTTTTAAATGAATTAGATGTTTCAATCATAACATCTTTATGTAATACCTTCTTAATTGAATTCAGAAGTATTATATCTGTCATGTTTTTCTCTTCAATAATCTCTGCTAATCCATAGCTTTTCAATATCTCAGCATTTTTTAATTGTTCGTTGTTTTGTGCAAATGGTAGTGGTATAAGTATTGAAGGTTTTTTTAATGCACCAAGCTCATAAACAGTATTCGCACCACTTCTTCCTATTAACATGTCTGATTGATGTAATGCTTTTGAATAATCAGAGCTCAATAAATTTTTGAAAACTCTATAATTTTCAAATTTGTTATTTTCTATAAGCTTATTTGCATATTCATAATCATTAAATATTGTGTTTGAACCAGTTAGATGAATAATATTATATTCATGGGTGAGCTGCTCTAGTTGATTAAAGATTATTTCGTTAATCCTGTGAGCCCCTTGGTTACCACATGAAATAAGGATCGTTTTTTTATCATTATTAAACTCAACAAGATTATTTTTTTCTTCTAGTATCTCTTTTCTTATTGGATTTCCTGTTATAATGATATTATCTCTTTTGCTAACTGGTACCTCACTCTCAGTCTCTTTCCATCCAAGAAAAATTATATCCGCAAGATAGAATATCAATTTATTTGCTAATCCGATATTTAGCGTTTGTTCATGAGTATATATTTTTATACCCAGTATCTTTGCTGAAATTGCAGTTGTTGCTCCGATATATCCTCCAAATGTTAGAACAAGAGATGGTTTCTCTTTCAATAGAATAAAAAAAGATTCAATTAGCCCTATTGGTATAAGTACAAGACTAATTACGGCTTTCCATGACATGTATCTGTATAATTTTCCAGCATGTAGATTAATAAATTTAATTCCTCGTGAAGTAATATCGTTAAATTCGAGTGATGTATTCTTATCAAAAAGCATAGTATACTTCTGACCTATCCAAATTACATCAAACATGTTTCTATCTAATGCTTCAACTATGCTTAGTGCGCTTGTAAAGTGACCTCCTGTCACTAGTATCTTTTTCTTTATCATCAAAGTATATTATAGAATAAATTAGACCAAGTGATAAAAATATTGAGATTGTTGAACTTCCACCGTAACTAATTAAAGGTAATGGAATACCAGTCAAAGGCAATATATTTAAATTAACAAATATATTTATTATACTTTGAAAAAATATCAATATAACTATTGTTATAAATATAGCTTTACCTTGATAATCTTTTATTGTCAATGCAATGTAATATAGAAGAGATATTATTGCAATAAAATAAATTAGGAATAGTGTTGTTAAGAAAAAACCTAACTCCTGTGCTATTATTGCAAATGCAGAATCAGTTATTGATGTTCCTTGAACTAGAAATGGTGTCTTCCCTATGTTATATCCAATCCCTTTCCCAAATAGTCCGCCTGACCCGATTGTTATTAAAATTTGCTTTAATTGATATCCTGATCCAAGTGAATTTGAAGTTTGGCTTGAAGAATATGTTAGTATTCTCTCCAGTCTATATGGTTCTATTATTATAGCGACTACGGCAAGTGCAAGAAATATAGAGAGTATAAGGAGTAGTTGATATAGTTGTTTTGGTCTTTCAATATACAAAAAATATATTGAAATTGAGATTATTATAATTATTATTGTAGTTCCTAGATCTTTTTGGTATAGAGTTAGAAGTGAAACAAGAAGTAATATAGAAGTGAATGGAATCGTTAATTTACTTAGTACATTGCCCCCTACTGTTCTCCCCTTCTCTAGAATACCTGCAAAGTACAATATTATAACAGGCTTTATAAATTCTGATGGTTGAATCGTAATTCCTTTTACAACAATCCATCTTGTAGCACCGTTTATACTCTGTCCTTTAAAAATTGTAAATATGATTGCAAATATCAAAAATATTAGTAAATATGTAGATATTCTAACAAAAAATTTGTAATTGATTCTTGATACAACAAATAAAAGAAATATACCAAATATATCCCAAAGCATAGCGTGCTCAAGATAATAAAATCTATTACTCGTTAATGAGTTTGAACCTTCATATATTATATATAACCCAAATAATATATAAGGAGCTAGTATTACAGTGATTATATTTCTTCTATTCATACGAATTTACATATTTAATAATCCACTATTAGTTTATCTACTATATAATAATATTATACTTTTTTGTTTTAGAAGTATCCATATAAAATTATATATCTTTTATATAAATATCCCCTATATTCTTCTATTTGCTTTTGTATGCCTGTAGATAGATTGAACTATACCTAGCAGGCAAAACATTATGATTAAATCACTTCCACCAGAACTCATAAATGGAAGTGGTATTCCAGTTGTTGGTAATTTCCCTAAATTAATAAGTATATTCAATGTAGTTTGTATAGATATGATTAGAATTACTCCAGATATAAATAACTTAGAGTAATCATCTGTTGTCTTTTGAAGTATTTCAGATAAGATATTTATAAGAAAAAAGTATAGAAGTATTAATATTGATACTCCAATAAATCCAAATTCTTCTGCACTGGTTGCAAATATAAAATCAGTTGAATATTCAGGTAGAAAATCTAGTCTAGTCTGTGTTGTTCCACCGCCATATATTTCACCAGATCCAATTGCTATTTCTGCTTGAGTGATTTGATATGAAGTTGATTTATCTTTATTGTATAGGAATGATAATATTCTTTGTTTTTGATAAGGCTGTAATAAATGGTTCCAGCCTATAGAGAATATCAGTACTCCTGTTACAAACGATATGAATATTGCCAAAGTGATGTAAATGAATTCTTTTAATTTACTTGTCTTTTTAGATGTTTTTTCATTTGTTTTGCTGATTACAGGTGTCGATATATTTAAAAATAACATAAATAAACCGCATATTAATATTTCAAATGTGACTAATGCTAATGAGTAAATTATTAGTTTATGATTTGTTATTAGTATAAATCCTGAAATAAGTGATAATCCAAGAAGCAACACCATACTTATTGCAATTAGTTTATTTTTCATGCTTATAAATACTGTAACAAGAATTGTTATTAATATTGTTATTGCACTACTTAGTGATGGCTCCTTAAAAACTAGGAATATAATTAGAACAGATAGAAAAGTAAACAAGTAAAAATTCTTTTTCTTTTGAGATAGCATTCCTGCACATATTAGTATTACTGCAAATTTAGCGATTTCTGATGGTTGAAAATTAACGAATCCAAGTGCAATCCATCTAGCAGCGCCGTTGACATTTTTCCCTACAAATAGATCAATAAAAAGGATTAATATACTGATGTATGTAAAGCCCAAATAAAATAAAGGGAATGATAGATTAATATAATCAATAGATGCAAATAGAAAATATAGAGCCAATCCGATTATTCCAAATGTTAATTGCCTTTCTGCAAGTATATTTGATGTATTTGATGAATAATATATTGATGCGAGTCCATATATATATAACAAAAATATATTTAATGTTAAAAAGAAATTCTGAGATAATATCTTTTCATATAATATATTTTTTAAATCAATTTTTAATTTTTTAATCTTCACTTAGTTACTTTTCTTTGGTGCTGGAATATATTGAATAGGCCTGTTAATAATTAATCTAGTTTGTGCTTCTATTGCAGGAACTGCAGAAAATATTATGCTTACAAATGGGAATGTTATAACCTGTAAAAATGAATATACTTTTCTAAAAAACGACCATTTATCAGGCTTCTTTGGAGCATAAAGTGCTTCAATATAAAATAGCGCTATCATGAATATAGTAAGTATTGTTAAAATTTTACTGAATAATACAGAAAGAGTGTAAGCAACTATTGATTTAGCAAAATGAGGATTTAGGTGTATAGGTATTGAAAATCCAAACATAATAATAAGCGGAAGCATTGCCCATTCAAATGCTTTTCTGATTTGTTCAAATATTGTTATGAATTTCAAGTATAATGGTATCTCCTTATTTTTTATTGCGTGTCTAAAACTGAATGCAAACTCACCTGCTCCATATGCCCATCTTCGAATTTGTACATATTGCGCCTTAATAGAATCAATAAGTGAATCGGTGCTTATTGCATCAAGGAAAACTGGTAAAAACAGTGAAACTATTTCCAAATCTTTCCCATATTTGAAAAATATCTTCCAATATATTCTCTCGTCCTCTGGTATAATGTCAGGTTCCCAGTAGTCAACAGAGTTTAGCGTTTCTAAATTAATACTATAGCATGAAAAATTTATAAATCTATGAGGGCTTAATGTTAAAGACATTTGCCATGAAGCTGAGAATGTCGCAACTATTCTTGAAAAGAATGGAACTTCCCATATATTATTATAGAATATTGGTATTGGCTGATATATTTTAGCTTCAGGTTTGTTTTTCTTAGAGTAAACATAGGTTAGTTTAGCAAGAAATTGTTTGTTATGTATACTATCACTATCCGCACTCGTAACTATAACTTTACTTGTATCTATTTTTAGTTCATTTATTTTTTTATATAGTTCACGAGCTGCATAATTTTCATTTGATGCCTTTCCTTTTATTTCTTTTGTAATATCTAAATCATGCTCAGTAATTAGTATCAATAGGAACTTATCTGAATATTTTTCTTTTAATTTCAATGCAATTTCTTTTGCACTTGTTATTCTTTTTTCAGTTGCTAAAACAAGAATTTTCTGTGATTTTGGATATTTATTTATTGCAATTGAATTAACTGACTTCTCAAGTACACTATAACCCTCATTTGCATATGGAACAATAACTGCATGATACATGTTTGAAAAATCAAATCCTTCATCCTTCAATTTTTTATACCAGTTTATATTTAGTGTGTATTGGATTTTTCTTGAAGCAAGTACCATTAAGATAATGTGATATATTGATGTGTATGTAAAATATACTGTAAAGAATACTATTATAAAAGTGGCAATCAATGGCGTTGTATATGATAGTACAATGAATAAAAATATAAAACCCCACATTAACAACCCTGGAAACATTTCTGTAAGTCTTTTCATAAAACAATATGTCTTAATTGAGATTATTATATCATGGGTAGTTATGAATATTAAGAACTTAGAATTTGATACATAATATAAAAAATTGAATTTGTATAATATTCTAAACTGCAGGAGTGTCTATTCTTGGTATAAACATTCCAAATTTAAAACACATATTTTTTTTGTGATATAATTAAATATATATGGGAATATTTTCTGCAATACAAAAACAGTTTATAAAACGACCAGATGAATCAAAAAATAACATAGTGTACAAGTGGCCAGATGAAAACATAAGAAAAATGACTCAGATTACAGTACAGGCAGATGAACTTGCCTTGTTCGTAAAAAATGGTCAGGTAGTTGGAACTCTTGAATCTGGTATACATGACATTGAAGGGTCTAACATTCCATTTATTGGAGGTCTTCTTGCAAATGCAACAAATGGAAATTACTTCGTAAGTGAAATATATTTTGTAAGTATACATGAATTTGTAAATATCCTTTTTGGTGGAACCCTTGATAATATAGTTGATCCGCAAAGTAAGCTTGCAATACTCTTAAAGGTATATGGTAGTTATAGTTTGAAAGTTGTTGATCCTTCAAACTTGATATTAAATCTTGTTGGCACTGTAAATATATTTAATAATGATGAGATAACAAATTGGTCTAGTTCTATATTACTAAAACTGCTAAGAGAAAATGTAGCAGAGAAAATAAATGCTTCAGCTTGGGATATTCTTGGAATAGCTTCAAGAAATCAAGAAATAGAGGAATTAATATTATCTCCAATTAATGTTGAATTGGTTAAATACGGGCTTAATATAGTGAGTTTGGGAAATGTAACAATAAATATAGATGAAAAAGATGAAGAAACACTAAAGGATTATAGGAGAAGTGTTGCATATCTAAATACACCAGGTAGTGCAGATACAGCACTGAAATTAGGTGCTGCCGAGGGATTCAGTAAAGGAAATGCTAATGTAGGACTATTTGCAGCAGGTATGAATATAGGTTCTGGGATAACAGCGAATACACCTCCTACTGTTGCTTCATCCACACAGTCTCCTTCAGAAACACAATTAAATACTGATAATCAGATTGGTACAGGTGTAGGAGAAGATATGATATTCTGTCCAAATTGTGGAAAGCAGATTAAAAAATCTAATTATTGTATGTATTGCGGAACAAAAATATGAAAAAGCTATTTATTATATCTATTTCATTTTTTATAATTCTATTCCTTTTCAGGTATAGCACAGGAAGCGTTTTTGCAAGAGCAGGAGGTGGAGAATATTTTGGAGGTGGTATAGGTTCTTCAGGGGGTGGGTCTATTGGTGGAATTGGTTCAGGTGGAGGATTTGGGAATATGATGTTTATTCCATTAATGATGGGCGGAAATTGGGGGTCTGGCAGTGGAACTGGTTTAGTTATAACTATAATTCTAATGTTTGTTATTGTTCCATTCTTTATAAGAAGATTTGGTATGACAAACAGTAGTAATATGACAGGTTCACCATCCATGTTTATGCAACAGATGTTTAATGAAGAAAACACGAGTGAAGTAGATGTAAGCATAATCCAGAAAGTTGATGCTGAATTTTCTTTGGAGGAATTCTATAGTTTCGTTAAAAATATATTTATTGAAGTTCAAAATAGCTATTCTAAAAAAGATCTTTCAAGTGTAAGAGTATACTTATCAGTAAATATATATAAAACATTGCAAGATGAAATTAATAGGTTGAATGAAAGGAATCTAACTAATAAGTTACAGGTATTAGGCGTGAAGAGTACAAAAGCCGTTGATATATCAGAAGAAAGTTCAATATTTAGAATAAAAGTCCTTTTAACAGCAGCATTAATTGATTACAAAGTGAATGATAATGATGAGCTTGTTGAAGGTAGTAGAGATAATCCTGAGGTATTTAGTGAATATTGGACGTTTATTAGATCAAAAGACTTATTGACTGAAAAGAACTCTAGGGAAAGCACAACTATTTCAAATTCCTGCCCTGTTTGTGGTGCACCAATATCAATAAATGAATCTGGTGAATGTATGTATTGTCATAGTGAATTACAAAATGGAAAATTTAACTGGGTTCTTGAAAGTATTGAACAAATAAATTAGGTAACATAAATATATAAAGTATAAATTTTATGAGTGAGATTGGAACAACTCCATCAATGCAGCAATATGTCTCTATTAAAAAGGAATACCCTGATTGTTTACTTTTCTTCAGAATGGGTGACTTCTATGAAACATTTGGTGAAGACGCAGAAAAGGTATCAAAATTATTGGATATTGTTTTAACTTCAAGAAGTAAGACGGAAGAGAAACTTCCAATGGCTGGAATACCATATCACAGTATAAACTCTTATTTACCCAAGCTTATAAACAAAGGATATAGGGTTGTAATATGTGAACAAGGTGAGAAAAACAGCAAAACTAAGATAATGAACAGGTATGTTACAAGAGTTGTAACTCCATCAATGTGGGTAGATTCTGACATTGGAGTTTCAGGTAAAAACTCAAGATACTTGTTAAGTATATACATTGAGGGAAATACAATAGGACTATCATATGTTGATATAAATGAGTTAGTTTTCTATATTAAATCAGATACAGTAGTTGAAAATATTGTAAGCTATATAAATAGAATTAATCCAAAAGAAATATTGCTCAGTGATGACATGAAGTTTATAAAAACGGAGAATAAGACCAATAGCTTTCTAGCAGAAATCAAAGAAAAATTTAATGTAACATATGTATCTGATACTACATATTCATCTGAAAAATTATTGTCTCTTATGAATGTAACATCATTCAAAGGTTTCTTACTTGAAAAAGAAATAAAGAATAATTTAAAAAGCCTAAAAGCATTAGCATCTATATATATGTACATTCTTGAAACTCAGAAAGTTAATTTTCAAGTAAAGAAGATTAAGGAGGTTAATGAATCTGGAAGAATGTTACTTGATTTTGACGTTTTAACATCACTTGATATATTTAACTCTGGAGAAAAGAATCTGTTTAATTTTATAGACTATACATCTACTCCGCTAGGATACAGATTGCTAAAAAATGAATTATCAAGTCCACTTACAGATGTAAACGAAATTTTGCACAGACATGAGTATATAAAGAAATTGGAGTCAATTGATATATCATCATTGATGGAGATATTATCAAAAATATCCGATCTTGAAAAGCTAGCTACAAAAGTTGAATTTATAGCCATACAGGCACAGGACTTCACAAGTATTGAATCATCACTTGTTGCTGTAATTGATGTTATTAGTATGTTGAATGAAAATAATATAAGTATAAATATTGATTTACAAAAGTGTAGCAGTATTTTGAAAACAATCCGTGAGAATGTTAATACAGGAGATAAATACAGCAGTGAGAATATAATTGCGAAGGGAGTAAATACTGAATTAGATGATTTAAAGGAATTACTTGGTAGGGGTAATAAATGGATAAAAACGTTCCTAGAAAATGAAATACAGAGGACAAAGATTAATAATTTGAAGATTGGGTATAACAAAATATTTGGTTATTTCATTGAGGTTAGCAACAGTAATAAAGACAAAGTGCCTGATAATTACATTCGTAAACAGACAACAGTTAATGGTGAAAGGTATATAACTACTGATTTAAAAGAAAAAGAAGAGAGTATAAATAATGCACTTGAGAAAATTACATTGATTGAAAAACAGCTATATGATAAGTTTGTAAAAGAGTTTAATGAATATGTTGATTTTATTAGGAATGTATCAAAGGAGATTGCATATATAGATATGCTTGTTTCTTTTGCATATACTAAGGGGTTATACAATCTTGCTATTCCTAATATTCTTGAAAGGGAATTAGATATCAATCCTGAAAATATAAGTGATTCAAATAAGAAGAATAAATCCATAAACAGCATTATAAGAATTGATGAAGGAAGGCACTTACTAATTGAAGATTCACTCGGCAGAAAATATATTAAGAATGATTTCTCTTTTACATCTCCAAATATATATATAATTACAGGGCCTAACATGGCAGGCAAAAGTACAATATTAAGAACTGTTGCAACAATAATTCTTTTGGCTCAAATAGGTTCGGCCGTTCCTGCAAAAAATGCAGAGTTAACAATATTCGATAGGATATTTTCAAGAGTTGGAGCAAAAGACAGAATTTCTTCAGGTGAATCTACTTTTATGGTTGAAATGAATGAAGTTTCAAACATACTAAGGAATGCAACCGAAAGAAGTTTTATAATTTTAGATGAAGTTGGTAGAGGAACTAGCACATATGATGGTATTGCAATTGCAAAGGCAATTATTGAATATATATTCGATAATATAAAGGCGATTACACTATTTGCTACTCATTACCATGAACTAACAAAGCTTGAATATTTTAGAAGTGAGTTTGTAAATATGTCTGTTGAAGTAGATGAAAAAAACGGAGAGGTTGAATTCATGTATAAACTTAGGAATGGTTCAGCTGATAAAAGTTATGGAATATATGTGGCAAAGATTGCCGGAATTCCTAATGAGGTTATTATTAATGCGACTAAGTACTTAAAATCCTTTGAGAAAAAGTCAAGGAACAATGTGAATATTTTTGAAGAAGATGATTAATATCCTTAATGATGATGTAAAATCTAAAATCAGTGCTGGTGAGGTTGTTGAAGACACATCATCAGTTGTAAAGGAATTACTTGAAAATAGTATCGATAGTAATCCTACTAGAATTGATATTGAGTTAATAAATTCTGGCCTTGATGAGATAAAAATTGAAGATAATGGATGTGGTATTTTATTCGAAGATAAGGATAAACTATTTGTAAAACATGCGACAAGTAAAATATCCCACTTTGAGGATATATACAATTTGTGTACATATGGATTCAGAGGAGAAGCCTTATATTCAATATCAGGAGTCAGTGATGTTACAATAAATTCTAAAGCACATAATTCCAAAGGATTTTTATTAAATTCAAGTGGAAGTAAAATAACTGACAATATTTCAATTGGAACCAGTGTAACTGTAAATAATCTATTTTCCAATGTACCAGTTAGACGAAAATTTATGAAATCAACTGATGGTATGAATTCTATCTTATCAAGAATAATAAAAGCTGAAGCAATTATTAATCCTCAAATATCCTTCAATTATATATTAAATGGTAGACAAATATTAAAATTACCAATTCAAAGTCAGAGTGAACGGATTATATCAATCACTCAACTGAAAAATTTTAGAGAGATATATAAAGATAAGAATATGACTATTTCAGGAAGCTTTACTATTCCTAGTATTGATAGAAATGGATTAAGATCAAAGGCATCATATATATTTGTAAACAGGAGGCTGGTGGAAAATAGGATTATCAAAAAGGCAATTGATGAAGCGTATAAGTTTATGTCACCTGTAAATTACAAAAATACAAATATTTCATATGTATTGTTCTTAAATGTTAATCCTGCGTATGTTGATGTTAATTCACATCCGAGGAAGCTTGAAGTAAGATTTTCAGATTCAAAATCTATATTTAATAATATATATGCTTCCGTTAGAAACTATATTTCACAGAATTCTAAAGATAGTTTTAAAGAAATAGTTAGAACTAATGATTCAAAATATGGTTCTAATAATATTGACAATATTGTTAATGAATTAAAGAGTGAAGTTAACAAATCGAAAGAATTTGAGCCAAACATATTGGATAATATTGAGGAAATATATAAATCTAAAAATGCTGATATAAATAGATCAAAGATTAGTGATACTACATATTTTTCAATTGGTGATACAGAAAATCTTGATGTTTTTCATTTTAATGATGGGATTAGTGATTACAGGATAATAAATGAGGAAGAGAATGATAACGTAAATAAAAGCAGCCAAGAAGAGATATTTGATACACCTGAATTTATTGAATATAACCCTGTTCAATTTAATAAAAAATTTATTGTGTATTTCTTTACCTCCGAATTTGTATTTATAGATCAGCATGCTGCCAGTGAAAGAATAAATTATGAAAGAATAACAAAACTGAATAAGGAGATTAAAAGGATTCAATTATTAATTCCATATAGGCTTCCTGATGAAATTGATGATGATACTATAAACACATTTGAGTATATTGGGTTTGTTATAAAGAATCGCAATATAATTGAGGTTCCATTTTTCATAAAAATAGATAAAGTTAGTGAAATTATATTGAGTGTACTTGAAGAAAATACCGTAAAGGTAAAAGAAAAATTTTTTGCAACTTTAGCATGTAAATCTGCTATTAAATTTGGAGATACTCTAAGTAAAGATGAAATGAATCAAATCCTTCATGATTTAAGCAAATGTGATTTTCCTAATATTTGTGCACATGGAAGACCTCTTGTTTACAGATTATCAGAGAAAACTATTTTAAAGAATTTTTCAAGATGTTGACAAAGTGTAAAAGTATAATTTAATATAATCTAAGTATTATATTATGAATAGAATTTTAAAGTCCCTATTGTTTGCTTTTATGTTTGTTTTTAGTATTCTGTTTTTTGGAGTATCGAATGTAGCATTTGCTACAACTGCAACGTTAAGTAATTTAAGTGATACTCTTTCAACTCAAGCAGCTGGAGGATCAAGTACACATACAATTAAATTTACAGTACATAGTGCAAGTGCAATTACTGCCATATCAATAACTGCAAGTTCAGCATGGGGTTCTACTCCAGCAACAACTGGATACACTGTTAAAGATGGTAGCACAGTTGAAACAGTTTCATCTGTTACATCATCAACAACATTAATTACAATTAACTCAAGCTTTACACCTGCTATTGGAGATGTAATTACAATAGTAACTCCTGCATTTACAAACCAAAATCCAGGTGTTTCAACTGATTATTCTGAGACAATAGATGATGGAAATGAGACTGGAGTATTAGGTGTTTTAATAATATACAATAATGCTAACCAGGTAAGTCTAACTGCATCTGTAGGTCCTTCAATATCATTCAGTGTATCACCTTCTAGTTTGACTCTTCCTTCTGGTGCTGGTACTTTCCTTGCAAATTCAACAACAACTAATGTCTCAAATAATTTGACTCTTTCTATTTCAACAAATGCTTCAAATGGGGCTGTAGTTGATGTCTCTGATCAGTCATCAGGGTTATATAATTCAGTTGCAAATCATACTATTGCATCTGTTACTTGTGGTTCCTCACCTACTGCTCTTAATACCTCAACTGAAAATTATGGTGTTGGAGATGATGCTGGTACAACGGGCATATATTCTGGTTATGCAACTGCTGCAGTATCTTCCGTAGGTTGTTTATCTACAACCCCACAACTATTCTGGACTGTATCAGCTCCTACAAATACAATAACTTCTGCAGTATATTTTAACGCATTATCTGTAGGTACAACTCCAGCGGGTAGTTATACTGATACTGTAACTTTTACAGCAACTGGTCAGTTCTGATACAGAAGAATTGTAAAAAAAATGGAGATTAATTATTTTATTTTCTTGTAATGGATAATAGTAATTATTTACATTTTATCTTGAATAAAGTATTTATTCATAGTGTTAGAAGAATTAATTTAAGATATTTATATTTTCTATCTTTAACATTTTTTTTCGTCACTATATTTTTCACTCAATTTTCTTTTAATAACATAATTCAAGGATTTAGTCTTGTATATGCTCAAAATACTAAGAATCAGGGACTAACAGTTTCCCCTATTATATACAAGGATACTGTAGGAAATGGTGATAATGGTACTCTTGAATTTCATATAAGGAATAACAATAGTTATCAAATCTCTCTTAGTGTACTTTTTAATGACTTTAGGCCTCTAAATGATTCTGGTGTACCTCAATATTTTTCACAAGCTAATCCAAGTGATGAATATCCATCAAGTTGGTTTTCTGTTTTAAGTTCAAAATCATCTCTAAATATGCAACCTTACTCAAGTACTATTGTTGATGTAAGTGTTAAAGTACCGTCAAGTGCATATGTAGGAGATCATTATGCAGGTATAAATTTTTCGTATTTGAGTGAGGCTACATCAGGTATGAGTCAGATAAATATTAAGAGTGAAATTGCAGTTCCTGTGATTATTACTGTACCAGGTAAGTATGTATACAACACTGAGGTATTAGGTATAGATATTCCAAAAATAATGAACATTTTTTATGTTCCTGGTATACAAAGTACTTGTTTGAATTGCACAGGAAGTGTTGGTTTAAATATTCAGAATAATGGAAATGTATTTATTGAACCTAATGGTTTTTTTACAGTTGGAAATAAAAATTACGAATTTAATCCTCAGCTTGAGGATATCCTAGTCTCACAAAGAAGAATTATAACTTCACAATTTAGTGTTTATGGTTTTAATGGATTCTATACAGTTTTAACTGGTAGTTTCACTGCTGGAAATGTCGCTAAGAACGTAAAGGAGAACATTATAATTATAAACTGGTTATATGTACTTGTATTCTTGTTTATATCGTTACTTATATATGAAATATTTAAAATATTTGCTTTTTTTGGGCGCGGTTCTATTAAGCGTATTAATAATAGGGTCAGATAATAGAGCATATGCTGATACAGTTAATATATCATCTAATGTAAATCTATCAAATACTTATATTAACAATATTAGTAAATATTCTACATTGTCCGTTTCAAGCACTAATGCTGTTATTAATTCTCCAATATTTATAACAGTTCATTTGTTTGATGGTAGTATTTCATATCCAAATGCTCCAATAAATGTATTAATTAGTCCTCCTAATAGTAATTTAATAACATTAACTGGAGAAACAGATAGTAGTGGTTATTTAATTCTAAATTTTAAACCATTTCTAGTAGGTTCATATACAATTAGTGCTGAAGATATGGGTTACTATATCCAGTACAATAAGATTATTTTGTTGAATTCAAAACCTACACTGAATGTATATAAGTCAAATTATGCTGAAGTTTTTCAAAACACATTTTCTGTTACTATTTCACCAACTATAATACCGACTCAAACACCAACTATATCTGAACAATATGTGAAGAATGTAAATAATACAAAAGGAAAAACAAACTCAGTTAAAAATAATCCACTAAGCAATTTGTTTAATGTGTCTATTTTTGGATTTAGTCAATGTACAAATCCGAGTTCATATATTCTTATTTCAATTCTAGTATTATACATATTAAATACTCTTTTTATTATTCTCTATAGAAATACAAATAGAGAGAAAACAATATTTTATATTACTCTTCTTGTAATATTTTCAGTTTTCTTTTATGAGATATGTATACCATATATGTTTGTGCTTATATTAAATATAATTCTAAACGTATTTATAACTGCTCTATTTATATTTAAGAAGTAAAATGAATAGTGAAAGTAATAGTAATAGTAGAAACAATAGGAAGAATATACAAAAATAGAATGAATTATAAAGAAAATAGTGAAATAATAATATGTTGCTATATAGAAAATTAATTTACATTGTTTTGACAGTTTTACTATTATCCGTATTCGTAAATAAATTCTATATTACGAAGGATTTTGCTTCAAGCGTATCACCAAGTGCGAATATAGAATTGAAGCCATCTATTATATATATAAAAGGAACTGCAGGTGAGAAATTTAATGAAGATATTGAAATTATTAATAATTCAGCTACTTCTATAAATACATCCCTTTCTCTGTCTGATTTTTCACCTGAAGGAAGCAACGGAAATGTTAAGATATATAATGGAACCAATGGTAGCGTATTTTCTATGCTAAATATTGTTAAATTAGCAGATAAAACTTTAATGATTCCTGCGAATTCATTCGTATATGAGACGCTAAATTTTACTATTCCAAATAATATACCAGAGGGAAGTTATTATGGATTGTTTTTTGTATCCCCAAATGACAGTTTAAATTCTAATGGTTCAAAAGCAAGCTCTTCTCAAACAATCTTATATCGAATTGGCAGTGATATTATTCTTACTGTGTCAAATTCCAGCTTTAGCAATAAAGCTAATATATCTCCAAATATACATATAGGCAATTTTAATTTTGATAACAATATTATTTTATCTGGAAGTGTAAGTAATAATTCTGTATATGCAACTTCATTTAGTACAAGCATAAATATAACGAATATATTGTTTAACAAAAATAAGAAAATAACCTACTCAAATATTGATGTCCTTTCTAAAAGTAGTAGATACATTGATGGGGTCGATAAAAAGATATTACTTAGTGAACATGATGGAGTTTATAGAGTTAACGTTAAAATTACTAATTTGATTCAGAATAAGACATATACATACCAAGCCTATGTAATAGTATTATCAGTATATACAACTATTTATGCTCTGCTATCTATTGTACTTTTATTAATTGTAATATATTTCTTATCACATAGAAGAAGAAGGTATTACATTTAATAATTATTTAAATTACGTAAGATACATAAACTAATATATTTTAAGTAATCAATAATGTGATTTATATACTACAAACTTATATATTCCGCAGTATACGAATTCTTTGCAGATTTGAGTCCTGCTAGGTCTCCTTGATAAATTAACTCCCCTCCCCCATCTCCTCCATTAGGGCCTAGATCAATGACATAATCTGCACTATTAATAACGTCTGTATTATGTTCAATTAGAACTACAGTATTTCCTTTATCAACAATATCTTGAATTATATGCAACAGCTTTTCGATATCCGCAAAGTGTAATCCGGTTGTTGGCTCATCAAGAATATATAGTGTCTTCCCTGTTTGTATTTTTGAAAGTTCGTTTGAAAGCTTTACTCTTTGTGATTCACCACCAGACAAACTTAATGCACTCTGTCCTAATTTTATATATCCTAGGCCAACTTTACTTAAGGTATTTAATTTCCTGTATACAAGCTGGTGATTCTTAAAGAATTCAAGTGCTTCATCAACAGTCATTTCTAGTACATCAAATATATTTTTATCTTTATATCTGATTTCTAGTGCCTGTTCGTTATATCTCTTACCATTACATTTATCGCATTTAACATAAACATCTGGAAGGAATTGCATTTCTACTTTTATTTCACCATCACCTTTACATGTTTCGCATCTTCCTCCTTTAACATTAAAACTGAACCTTGATGCAGTATATCCTCTAACCTTTGATTCAGGACTTTGTGCAAATATATCCCTTATTGCGTTGAACGCTCCTGTGTATGTTACAGGGTTTGATCTATGTGTTTTTCCAATTGCAGACTGATCAATCATTATTATCTTGTTTATATTATCAAGTCCTGATATATTACCTATTCCATCAATTTCAAAATCACTGTCATTAATTTCATTCGCTGCATATTTATATAGGATATCATCAATAAGTGTAGATTTTCCTGACCCGCTTACTCCAGTAACAACTGTGAAGCAACCTATTGGTATCTTTACACTGATATGTTTCAGGTTATTCTTGTAAGCATCTTCGATAGAAATATATTTTTTGTGTATATTTCTTGACTCACCTCTAACAAATCTATTATTAATTTTTAAATATTTTCCAGTGATTGATTTATCGTCATTCAATATGGTTTCAAGGTTTCCTTCTGAAACAACATTTCCTCCAAAATCACCTGCTCCTGGCCCCATATCTATTATATAGTCACTTGATCTAATTGTTTCTTCATCATGTTCAACTACTATCACACTATTATCTAGCTTTTTTAATTCTAATAAAGTGCTAAGCAGTTGCCTATTATCCTTCTGATGGAGTCCTATTGATGGTTCATCTAGTACATACATTACTCCACTAAGACCAGTGCCAATTTGAGAAGCTAATCTTATTCTTTGTGCTTCACCTCCTGATAGTGTGTTTGCTTTTCTTGATAATGATAGGTAATCAAGTCCAACATTAACTAAGAATTTTAGTCTTGACTTTATCTCTTTTAAAATATTTGATGAAATTTGTTTTCTTATATCACTTAAAGAATCATCAGTTTCATCGATAAATTTGTATAGAATTTTTATAGAGTAATTTGAAACAGTATCTATATTTTTATTTTGAATTTTTACAGAAAGTGCATTTTTATTTAGTCTTTTACCTCTACAACTTGGACATAATATCTCGCTAAAATATTGAGAATATTCATTTTGAACTGATTTACTATTATTGTATAGAGTCAATCTCTCTTTGATATATCCTTCAATACCTGTAAAATTTATACTATATTTTTTCTTAACTTTATCTTTATTTGTGTATGAAAATTCAAGCAGCTCATTTTCTTTTGTTCCGTACATTATTCGTTCAATATTCTCTTCACTAATTTTGCCTATTTTTTCATTTAATGTGAAGCCATACTTAACTCCAAGAGCCTTTAATTGTGAGAATATCCAATTGTTTGGATTAATAATTTTGCTTATGGGGAATATTCCACCTTCAAGTATTGTCAAATTTCTATTAAAGACTTTTGATTGATTCAATCTCCTTATATTACCTAGTCCTGAGCATGTTTGACACGCTCCTACAGGAGAATTAAAGGAAAAGAGATTTGGTGTAACCTTTGGAAATGATGTTTTACAATTTTTACATGTGTATTTTTCACTAAAATAGTAGTCCTTGTTTTCGTTATATTCATAAAGTATTATTTCCCCATCAGATACCTTTGATGCTGTCTCAAGTGAATCATACAATCTAGTTTTTATATCATCATCTACATTATCATCTAATTGTATTCTATCTATAACAACTTCAATATTATGTTTCTTTGATTTTTCAATATCAATATGAGTATCAAGATCATAGAATATTTTATCAATTCTAATCTTTGTAAATCCTTTCTCTTTCAATTCATTCAATTCTTTTGAGTATTCCCCTATTCTTGATATTGGGGCTAGAATTGCAAATTTCCTAATATTTGAGTCAATTATAATCTCACTTATTGTTGAAATTGTTTGGCTCTCAACTATACTATCGCA
This sequence comes from bacterium, assembly GCA_021806925.1. Lineage (GTDB taxonomy): Bacteria > Patescibacteriota > Dojkabacteria > JAKAPS01 > JAKAPS01 > JAKAPS01. Next base: position 43,024 of record JAKAPS010000002.1, read on the forward strand.
TTTAGTGCAATGAACATCACCAACTTTAGTGTAAAGTAATCTTAGGTAATCGTAAATTTCTGTTATTGTACCTACTGTTGATCTTGGATTGTGTGAACTTGTTTTTTGGTCAATTGATATGGCTGGTGATAATCCTTCAATTGAGTCAACATCAGGTTTATCCATCATTCCAAGAAATTGACGTGCATAAGAACTAAGTGATTCAACATATCTTCTTTGTCCTTCTGCATACAATGTATCAAATGCTAGTGATGATTTTCCAGATCCACTTACTCCTGTAATAACTACAATACTATTCTTTGGAATATCCAAGTTTACATTCTTAAGGTTATTTACTCTTGCTCCTCTTAACTTGATATAGTCCATTAATTGATATTTTAGATTATACCACTAAAACATTTCATTTCTCAATGATTAGTTGTATAAATCTGGATGTTTTCACTTTTTCTGTAACCCCCCTTATTTTATAGAACCATACATAAAGAATTGGAGTTACAAATAGACTTAATATTCCAGAAACGAGTATCCCTGAAATTACAACAACACTTAGACCTCTCCATAATGGAGAGATAACTGCAAGAGGTAGAAGGCTACTTAAAGCAGTTATCTTTGTTAGGAAAATAGGTCTAAATCGTATACCAGTTGAAAGTGAGATTGCCTCTTTAGGACTTAGTCCTTCATTAATTACTTTTTTGTTTGCTAAGTCAATTACAAATATTCCTACATTTTCTACAATACCTATTAATGTTAGTATTCCTAGCATCTCAAGAAAACCTAGCTGACCGCTATTAAAGAAGTAAAGTGATGGAAATATTCCAATAAACGTTAGTGGAACTGCAAATACGATTATGAATGGTTGAAGAAAACTTTTGAAGAATAGTACGAAGCATATATATGTTGCAAATAAAGATATAAGTATAGCTATTCCTAGTTGTGTGAATGATTTTGTTATATCGCTTGCACTGCCTAATTGATTTAATGAATCAGTATTTAAGTTATATTTTTTTAATCTACTACTTGTCCAATAGCTATATATCTTGTTTTGTATCTGCAATATATTTGCGTTCTTTGTGGTTGCAATATTTACACTTATATATCTTTCACCATTAAAATGAGATATAACTGAAGAATTAGTTGTAACATTCTGAATAGCTCCAAGGCTATTTAAATTAACATTATAGTTTTTTCCATAATTTAAGCTTATAGAGTTAGGATTTTGAACATTTACTGGTATTGAGTTACTTGACTCTAAATACACAGGAATATAGCTATTTAATGTCGTATCTGTAAGGTTTCCCAAGCTCTGAGATTTTGAATATATTGATTGTAATTCCGATCCGATTATTATTGAATTTTCTGCATTCTGAGAATTTGGTGTGAATTCTAATTGATTTAGGCTACTTGAACTTATATTTACCTTATTAACTCCATTTAGTTTCAATGCAAGTTCTTTAGTTTTTTCAGCTACATTTGAAATATCATTTAAATTATTTCCGTATATATTAACACTTATTGAATACTCTAAGGCAGGTGGGCTATCTTGTATTTGAGATATAAATAAATCACCTGTTAAGGTCTTTTGTAATTCCTTAGAATATATATCGTCTGCAAGAGTGTAACTTGTTATCGGTATATCTTGTTTAACAGAAATAAATATTGTTGCAGAAGTATCTGTTTGATTAATAAAGTAGTAAGATGAAATGTATGAAGAATTTTTGTTTATACTGTTTAGTAAATTATTAACATCATTTTGAAGTACTGAGTATTCCGTTCCTTGATTCTCTGTTAGACTCAATTCAATGTACTGACTTGTTGACTGACTTGAAAATTGCTCAGGTAGTATTAAATCTTTTGCAAAGAAGAAATATGAAAGTAATAATGGAACTGATAATGCAAGTACAACTATTAATATCTGAAGATATATCTTTGATAGAATATATCTATTTGTTTTTATAATCCATTTAGAAACATTCCATAAGTTCTCTTCATCTGGACTCACATTTGTTGTATTTTTATATTTTGAATCCTTTGTGGTATTCTTCCCTTTCATAAATAGGCTTCCAAAATAAGCAAGGAAAATTACAGGTATAAAATATGAAGCTACAAGTGCAGGCAGGACAGTTAAAGGAATGTAGCTTATTATTTGTCCGAAGAATCCTGTTACAACACCAAATGGGATAAATACTATTATTGATGTGAGTACAGCCATAAATACTCCTCCGCCGATATTTTTTATTGCAGTCTCACCAGCATCAAATCCATTGTATCCTAAATCTTTGTATCTTTGTATTGATTCAAGTACAACAATTGCTGGATCAACAATTAATCCAAGTACTAATATAAATGAGAACAGTACAATAGTATTTAGATTTGTATTTGTTAAATACAAGTATATAAGGGAAAAGCTAAATGAAAGAGGTATTGATAAAAATCCGATTAATGCTGTTCTTACATTTATGAATAATAACAGAGCGAGTATAAGTAGCCAAAGACCGCCAAATATCCACCCTATCCAACCCCATGATTTTAGTTGAGAAATATTTCCACCAATTGCACTTGATACAACTTCTGATATCTGCGATTTTGTTGATGAAGCTTCATTGTATACATTCTTGATTATTAAATTATTTGGTAATTGATTTGTACTATACAGATTATTAATTGTATTGTTTAATTCATTCTCTACAGTTAATATATTCTGACTGCTGGATATAGTTACTCCATAAATTAATGCTTGGTCTGTTATGAATTTACCGTTATTAATTACACCGACTGTATTAAATGATTGTGATGCGTTATACCCTTCTGTAGCAGTTGCGACTTGGGATAACTTTACATATGAATTTGTTTTAGCAGAGAATATTTGAATATTTTCAATGTCAGAAATGCTTCTTACACTTGGCATAACAACAAAATTACTTTTACTTGAATTCTCATATATACTACCTACTGGAATTTCTGTTAGTGATGCACTTATAACACTGCTGAGTTGGGACTGTGTTAATCCATAGTTATTTAATTCGTCCTGGTTATATTGTACTGTAACATGAGGAGATATATCTGATTCAAGAGATATGTTTTCAACTCCATTAATGTTTTGAATACTTGTAGATAATGTGTTCCCGTAGTTTAGTAAATTATCATAACTAAAGTTTCGATTATTATTTCCATTCTTAAGAATTGCAAATACAAATTGATTTCCGCTTGTTTGAGGTATAAACACAATTGGTTTATTTGCTCCATTTGGTAACTCTACAGTATTAATAAGATTTTCAATACTTGATACTGAGGTTTCTGTATTTGCATTTGTTCTAAGTAATATATTTATTGATGATACACCACTATATGAATTTGATGTATATTGATTTATATATGATTGTCCTTTGATTGCATTCTCAAGTTTATCTGTTAATGTTGATTCAACTTCAAGAGGGCTTGCACCAGGAAAAGTTGTAGTGATTACAACTTCATTTATATTAATATTGGGGAAACCAGATGGCTTCAAAAGAAAACTCAAAAGAATTCCAGATGTTATTAATGTTACTAACCCTAGGATAACTAGATAGTGGTTATTTTTGAATAATCTAAACAGCCATAAATTGAAATTGAATTTTTCCATTATTAAATATTACATATTATTTAAATATATTTTTCTAATTATAAAAATAGGTGCTAAAATCAGTTCTGAATTTTCCTATATCATTTCTCAATGACATTATATCATTGTTGTTTTTGGAAAATAAACTTTGTATATTTGAAAAGTTTCTATTTCCAGAATTTGTAAATTGTATTGTATTTACGTCTCCAGTAAGATTTATTAAATCAGTATCGAATGTTGTTAAGTCATTGTTATATTTCTCTAAATCATTATTAAGTATTAATATATCTGCTGCATTACTTTTTATTGTAGATGTGGTATTTTCTGTCTTCAAATACATAATAATATCACTCATGTTTGTAGCATTACTATTAAATATATTTGATGAGTTATTTAGAAAATCTATCCTATAAAGCATATGAATTTTTGGAATTTCAATTTCATTTATATAGTAATCTGTGACTATATTTTTCACTAGTGGAAGTAGTGAATTATCTATTTCAGAGTTGTCAGATACAGAAAGTGATTGTATCTTATTATTTAATGCTTCTAAATTTGTTATGTCACTTTGAAGTTGTGATATTAGAGGTGAAGTCATTGTAGTATCATCATTTAGTAAGTTTGAAGAATTAATGTATGAAATTAAAGAATTTAGGTTATTTGTTCTTTCAGTAACTAGTGTGCTTGCAGTTTCCTTTATTTTTTCTTCCCGAATATTAGTTGAATTATTATTTGCCACACTATTTGTAATTGGTGTACTCTGTATTCCACTATTTGCATGAACAAAGAAATATGCAGAAAACAATCTGGATAATATAAATGGGAATGAAATAAGGAAAATTGAAATGGCAATGAATACTGAAAAGGATAATATTGATTTTGATATTTTCTTTTTCATAGATTATTTATATTTTGAAGTGTGTTTGATGAATTTAATGATGAGGTAAAATTCTGATTCAAATTTGACAAGTCAGAATTACTTTGATTGTATATCTCTTCACTTGATGAATACATTATATTAAGAGTGTTTAATGCTCCTACAATTGTCGAAGGCTCCATTGGATTTAATAAAACACTTGTTTGTACTTGTGTCTGAGTTATTACAGATGTTTTATTATTCTTAATTACTTTTCTTTCATTAGTGATATAGTGTAGAATAAAAAGAGCACAAACAATTACAGCTGCACCAAAAACTATTACAAGAACAGATACAGTAATTGCGTTATTACTGTTTTTTAATGGAATTACATCATCCTGTTCAGGTTGTTCATCTGTTAATGATAACTCCCCTATCGTTTTATCTTGTAAATTATTATTGTCTTCAATCATTGAACTCTATACAACTCTAGTATTACATAGAGTGTTTGATGGTGTCAAAAAGATGTTTCTTTTGAGAGACTTATAACTCATTATTGTGATCACAAATTGCTTTATTCAATTTGTCGCAGAATTCTAAGTAATGCTCTTGGTTATTGTCTAAATTTATGTAAAAAGATATTAAGGAAGTTCAGCAAATGACTTTTTACATTTGAAATGTGAAAATAAATAGCTCATAGCATGCGAATCATTTTTGCTACTACCATTAATTGAAATGACAAATAGATTTTTTAATTGTTTATCTGAAAAATTACACATTGAAGAAAAAATATTACATATATAATTCTTTCCTTTTGGGCAATGAAATATTAAAGATGATCCGTCTTTAAATTTCTTTTCATAGTACCAAAGTTCATTATTATCGTTTGAAACATTAAAGGTTGAGCATTTCTCATTTATATCTACATTTCTGAATGTATGAAGAATTAATGTTTCATTGTTAAATAAAGTAAATACACTTGGTCTTCCAGTCAAGAATATGAATTTATTGTCTGTTTCTAATTCTTCACTATAATTAATTTTAAGGGCAATTACAGGTTTAAATAGGTCTTCCCATTTCTCCTTAACTTTATGAAGTAATTCATTTTGTGAATGTTTGTTTTCCACCGCCATAATATTAGCTTGGATCTTAACGTTTTTTTTATTCTATGTCAAGTACTCAAATAATGGTTTCAATTAATCCATGTAATTCTGGATATTGAGGATAGATTTGAAAGGTTTGTAATAAATCGTGTTCCACTGATTACAGGAATTGGATTACCGTTATTATCGACTGATATTCTGAAATTAGCTATTGCAATATTAAAATAACCATTCTGATCTGCTTTTATCCATGCCACTTCACTTTCATCAGGTGAAAATATTGGCATAGCATCAACAGCATTCTTATCAACAAGTATTTTGTTATTGAATTCTGATGTAAATTCAGCCTCATAATTTGAATCATTAAGATTATTAATGTTGAATGGCATTATATATATACTAGTTGTTGAATTTGAAATTGAGTTTGTGTCTCTTTCTGCAAATATAATGTACTTACCGTCAGGTGAAAATGATGGATTTAATATTCCACTTCCTTCAGGAGTAATGCTTACTGTATTTCCTGTGAGTGAATCATACAATACTAAATGAGAAAGTGGCTGAGGTGTATTGTTAAGATATGTATATCTACAGTAAAGTATATATCTGTTTGTTCCGTCAGGATAATATATTGGGTCTTGATCTCCTCCTGTGTATGGGTTAGGGTTGGATATCTTTGTTCCAATTGATTTATATGTATTATTAGAAGGGATTTTGTATACGCCTAAATCAAATACTCCGTTTATAAATTTACCTGCATCTGAGAGATATAGGATGTTATTGTTATATTCATATGGATCAAAAGCCCATAAATTGTTGTCAAATACACTTGAAGAATTATTAGTTATCTGTGTTTCACTTCCAGTATTCAAATTTAATGAAAAAAGGTCAGAATAATTTGTGTACTTTTTTACTATGATTGCCTGACTGCTAGAATATACAAATGATTGATATATATCCCCTACTGAAGTTATTTCTTTAGTCTGGTCTCCTGAAATCTTGTATATATCACCATTGTTAAGAATATATATGCTTCCATTTATTGAATATGGTTGTATTGAATATGTAATCTTTGGAACTCCTATTTTAAAGAATTTATATAGTTTATATCCTAAAATCCCTATTGTTGAAATAATAGCGAGTAATATAACTATGAGAGTAGCGCGTAATATAACTTTGATATAATTACGTTTTTTTTCTGTCCTTGGGTAGTTAGTTACTTCCATATATTTGACTAAATATTGAATTTATAGCCTGCATATTAGGATATACAACATCTTGTTGTCCATTTGGGCTTACACCATCTGAAGAATATGTAGGAGGTGATAGAATTACTTTCTCTATACTGTACTGCTTTATATTTGCTAAAACTGGTAATAAGCCAGTTATTTCCTGAACTGTCATATCAGTTCTAACATACCCATTAAGATCATTTGCTATTTCAGGAATTTTTGAGATTAAATTAAAATCCTGTATTTTTTTCTCTAAAGTTAATAGAACCTGTTGTTGCCTTGCACTTCTTCCAAAGTCACCAAGTAAATCACCATGTCTCGATCGAACATATTCTAGTGCAGTTATTCCATCCAGGTGTTGAAGGCCTGCAGGTATATATAGCCTAATTGATGAATATGGATTTGAACCTGATATATCATTAGGGTAATTATAGTCAACTACTGGATGATTTACATCAATGTTTATACCACCGAAAGTATCAATAACTTTTACAAAACCTGTTAACCCTACCCATGCATAATTATCTATTTTTATGTTAAAGTCACTTTCAATAGTTGATATAGTTAAGCCAAATCCACCATAACCACTCACTTCATCAAGTTTTGCATATCCACCAGATACACCATTAACAGGTATCCAGAAATCACGTGGCATTGATACAAGATATATTTTCTTTGTTGTATTGTTTAGAATAACAAGTATGTCAGTTTGAGTTAGTACATTATTTGGATCAAATTTAGCATCATTATCACTACCTAGAAGAAGAATAGTTTCAATATTATTTCCTGAATACTTATAGCTTTGGTTATTTGTTAATTTTGTGCTAACAGATTTGTTTGTAAATGATAGGAATATATATGTTGCATATATATAACTTCTGTAATAGTATCCTAAGATAGCAATAATTAATAAAGGAAGAAGAAATATAAATATACAGCCTAAATAATTTGTTCTTTTCTTTTTCCAATACCCTATCCTTTTATGCGAATCTACTTTTTCATTTATTGAATCAATATTTACAATCATTTCTTCTTCTTTTTCTTTATACTAGCAATTGTATCTCTTAGTTCTATTGCTTTTTCAAACTGCTGACTTCTTGCATAGGATAACATTTTTTCTTCAAGTTCTTCAAGATTTTTATTTATATCTGTTTCATTAGCAGTTTCCTTTTTACTTTGAAGCGATAATTGACTACTTATTTCTTTCCTTACGCTTTGTGGGATGATGTTATTGTTATGATTCCATTTCTCCTGAATCTCTCTCCTACGTTTTGTTTCTTCAATACAGTATTTCATTGAATCTGTAATTCTGTTTGCATACATGATTACTCTTCCATTTATATGCCTTGCTGCTCTTCCTGTTGTCTGTATTAGAGATGTCTTTGATCTTAAAAATCCCTCTTTGTCAGCATCAAGGATTGCAACAAGAGAAACTTCAGGCAAATCGAGGCCTTCTCTAAGTAGGTTTATTCCAATAACTACATCATATTCACCGAGCCTTAGATCATTTAATATTTCATTCCTTTTTATAGTTTCAACTTCAGAATGAATATATGTGCATTTTATTCCAAGTCCGAGTATATGGCTAGCCAGATCTTCAGACATTCTCTTTGTTAGTGTTGTAACAAGTACTCTTTCATTTTTTTGTATAGTGAATTGTATTTCCTTCAACAAATCTTTCACTTCATTGTCACTGCTTCTAACTTCTATAACAGGATCAAGTATTCCAGTAGGTCTAATTATCTGTTCTGTATATACTTTATCTTTAGGATAATCAATCATTGCTTCTTTTAAGGAATCTTCAGCCAAGTTAAGTTCATATTCATTTGGAGTGGCAGACATATATATACATTTGTTTATTCTTTCATTAAATTCATCAAACATTAGAGGTCTGTTATCAAGTGCACTCGGCAATCTGAATCCAAACCTGACCAGTGTTTCCTTCCTTTGTCTATCTCCTCTGTACATTGCCCTTATTTGAGGGATTGTAATATGAGATTCATCAATTATTAAAAGAAAATCATCTGGAAAATAATCAATTAAAGTTGAAGGACTACTTCCAACTTCTCTACCTTCTATTATAGACGAATAATTCTCAATTCCACTGCAATATCCTGTTTCTCTCATCAACTCAATATCATAATTGGTTCTCTCTTCAATTCTTTGAGCTTCAATTAGTTTGTCTTCCCTTTTGAATTTTTGTACTTGCTCTTTTAATTGCTCCTCTATCTTTGGTATTGCACTTAGTACCTTCTCTTGAGGCATTGCAAAGTGTTTACTTGGGAATATCTTAACCTTTTTTGGTGTAGCTAAAACTTCACCAGTTAATGGATTTGATATCAATATTTTTTCTATTGTGTCACCAAAAAAGACAATCTTATATATTTTCTCTTCATAGCTAGGAAATATATCAATTGTTTCACCAATTACTCTAAAAGTTCCACGAGTAAAATCTATATCATTCCTTAAATATTGACATATTTTCAGATCATTAAAAAGTCTCTTTCTTTTGTATTCTTTATCGAGCTCAATATCTATTGCAAGATTACTGTAGTCTTCAGGATCTCCTAATCCGTATATACACGAAACAGATGCAACAATAATACAGTCTCTTTGAGAAAGCAAGCTTGAAGTTGCAATATTTCTATATTTTTCAATTTCTTCATTCACCTGACTTTCCTTTTCAATATATGTATCTGTTCTAGGAATATATGCTTCAGGTCTGTAATAGTCATAGTATGATATGAAGTATCCTACTCTATTCTTTGGAAAAAACTGCATAAATTCTTCTGCAAGTTGAGCTGCTAGTGTTTTGTTATGTGCTATACACAAGACTGGTTTATTGAATTTCTCAATTACGTTTGATATTGTATATGTCTTTCCTGTTCCTGTTGCTCCAAGTAAAACCTGATGTTTTACTCCAGAATTAAGCCTTAAAGAAAGTTCATTTATTGCTTGGGGCTGATCACCAGATGGAGAAAATTTTGATACTAATTTAAAGTTCATTGAGTTAAAAGAACAAAGAACGGTCGTAATGGGATTCGAACCCATGATCTTTTCCGTGACAGGGAAACGTGTTAGACCAGCTACACCATACGACCATTACCCTTATGCAAGATATTATACATGACAGACCATATACAAAGCAAGAGACGGGACTCGAACCCGCGATCTCTTCCTTGGGAAGGAAGCATTCTACCAACTGAACTACTCTTGCAATTCACTAGCCGTTAGTGAGATTCGGACTCACGACCTCTGCTTTACGAAAGCATTGCTCTACCAAACTGAGCTACAACGGCAAAACAACAACTTTTCAACTCACTTATTCTTATATCATTAGTGTTATATAGGTGTCAATTAATACAGCTGAAATATGAAATAAGAGTTGTAGATGTTTATCTTTTAGTGGAAAATTATATAGAATTCAATAAATGTATTGTTTTTATATGATTTATATGGTAAATAGATTGGGTGGCTGAAGAAAATATTAATCGTGGCGATATAAATAAATTAACCAAAAGATTATGGCAGGAAATAGCCAATGTCTTTGGTGACGTAAATACTAGTATGGAAAATAGTGGAGTGGATATATTTCATTCTGATGGCAAAAAATGTTCATTTATTTATCCAAATGGAGATATAGAAATTGTGGTTGATGAAGGAAATAATTCATTTACGATTTCCCATCGTATTTTCAATAAAGATGGTAGTAAAACAGTAATTATTTGTGTGTCTAATAATGAAATTAAATATGAAGAAAGAATTAGTCAACATTCTGTTGAATGTCGTGGCGATGATCAAAGTATCAATTTTACTCGAGAAACTATTACAACATTTTCAGCTCCAAGAATAATGTGTGATCCACGTGTTGATAACAAAATTAATCAAATTACTCAATATTTTTCCAGTGCTACAATGGTACAGAATGCTTAAAACAGGTTATATTCTTGAAATATTGTTTAGTTTTAGAGTGTTCTAGCTTAAGAATACTTATTGGATATATATAGGGTAAAAAGAATACACAAAAATTGAATAAATTTAGTTGTGTGTTATCATATCTATTGTATATATATGAATAATAACAGTCTTGAGCATAGATTTGATACAGATGAAATTAATTCATTTTGTAAATATATAACAGAGGACTTAGGTTATGATGTAATAAAAATTGAGCAACAATGGAGACATATAACTGGTCGTATTATGTCAAAAGATGGTCATTTATATTTCATAAAAATGGCTACTACACCAGATATAGGTATAAGGACAAGGACTGAATTTGAATGGCAACAAATCAGAGATTCTTTAGGAATACAATTGCCAATAAAAATCCCAAGGATCATTGCTGCAGGTATGTATAAAGGTAAACTATATTGGCATATTTCTGAATATATTGATGGTCCTTTATTAGCTGATTCTACGCATCCAGAGTCTGTAGATGATTTGATACAGTATTTACCACAAATTGTGCAAACGATAAAAGCAATTTCAGATATAAAAAGCGACAAACAGTTGCCAAGGGATAAGGAATTTGAAGGTAGCATTGAAGAAGTGTTAATGAAAGAAATTCAAAAGTGGTCGCCTGACATATCAGTTGATATATCTGAATTAGTTGAATTTATGCTTTCAAGAATTAAATATGTAAAGAGAGGGGCATGTCATGGTGATTTTGTTCCATGGCATATCATTAAATCAAATACAGATGGAATGCTTTATTTGATAGACAATGAAAGCACTGCATTACATCGACTTTTCCTATATGATTTAGCATATATGTATCATAGAATATATACTAAACTTAAGAATCCATATGTAGCAAGGCTATTACTTGATACATATGAAAAATTATATGGATTTACTAGTGAAGACAGAGAAGGATTTTTGGCAATCCTAGCGTTGCGTGCTATTGGCGGGTATAAGGATTGTAATGCAGATATTGGTATAATTGGAGGTGCTGATGAAACTATGCAGTCACATTTTGTTTCTGACTTATTACATGGAAGGATCTTTTAGATTATTCTTCTCTTGACTTGAACTAAAATCAAATTGATTGGTATAATACATATGTATGACAAGATATACATTTAATAATAAGGTAATGCCTTTGTTTTCCCTGTCACTATTTGTGGCTGGTGTTGGAGCATATTTGGGTCTGACATTTTTTAGCTATCTTGCTTCTAATCCGCTTGTGATGATTCTGAGCTTTATACTAGTACTCGTATTTGCATTTAGCAGAGGAGCTTTATCAAGGATGAGCCCATATGTTTCTGGTATGATTGTTTATGCATTCTCATTTCTAAACGGTTTACTTTTGTCTAGTATAATAGGATTCTATATTAATTCATCAGGAATGATTATTGTATTTGAAGCCTTTGTAATAACAACTTTCATATTTTTAGTCTTGTATTTTGTTGAAGGTAAAATTAATAAGGATTTAGGTAATATGGGTCGTATATTATTAATAACTTTGTTTGCAGTTATTATTGCTTCAATTGTAAATATATTTATAGGAGGAAGTATGTTGTTCCTATTAATAAATATTGTATCAGTTGTACTGTTTAGTGGATTTATTTTATATGATATAAATCAAATACTACTAAAATATAGTGATAATGATATTTATCCAGCTGTAATGAGTCTATTTCTTGATTTTATAAACTTGTTTATAAGAATACTTGAAATACTTGGACTTTTTAGTAGAAGAAGATAATTTCAAAAGTATACATAAAAATGAAAATATCAGGTAAGGAAATATCGGATAGAATTGATGCTGAAACGCTGAAATTAGTTTTATCATATTGTTCAAGCGGAAGGACTCTACCAAAACTAGTTGTAATTGGACTTGATATTTCAGAATCAAGTAAAACATTTGTAAAAAAGAAAGGTGAAAAAGCAGAAAACCTTTCAATTCCATTTGAATTTATTGATTTAGATAAAGAAACAGGTATTAGTGAGGTCCTAGAATTGATAGATAAATTAAATAATGATAATAGTGTTGGTAGTATAATATTGCAACACCCTAATAGTCTTACAAAACTAGAAGAAAGAATTGCATTAGATAGGATAAGTTATTTAAAGGACGTCGATTGCCTTTCAAGCACTAGAATTGGTATGTACACGTCTGATACAACTTCAGATACATTGTTTCCAGCAACTGCTCTTGCAGTTAGAGATGTTATACTATACAGTAATACGTCTGTTTCGGGTAAAACAATATCAGTATTAGGTAATAGTTTGATAGTTGGCAGACCTGTAAGTACTATGCTCTCAAAAATGGGGGCTACGGTGATTACATTAAATAGTCATACACTAAACATCAGTCAATATCTTAACATTTCTGATATCATCATATCCGCCGTAGGGAAAAAATCATTAATAAACAGCAATGTGCTAAATAAAAGGATTGAGTTATTTATCGATGTAGGTATAAGTTATGAAAACAACAAAATATATGGTGATGGTGATAGAGAATTTATTGAGAGAATTGCAGATAAATATACACCAGTTCCAGGTGGTATTGGTCCTATTAATGTTTCACATATATTTCTAACTCATGCGAAATTATCAACAAAATAGGTCTAAGCATCTGTTGCGTTATGCTATATATACACTATCATTTCTCGTTCTTTTATTGTTAATATATTTCCTATATAGCTTATTTAGAATAAAAAGTGTTGTTGTTGTAAATACGTCTAATATCCAGGCTTCAGATATATCTACAATTAAAACTGAATATGGTAAGGGTATTGTAGGAAAAGAAATATTTCTGTTTTCAAATAGTTCAGTTGAGTATAAAAACTTAATTTTAATTCAATTTGTAAAAGAATATCCTAACACAATCAAAATATATGTGAGCATATTACCTGGATATATTGCTATTCAAACAACAAAAGATACAACTCTAGTTACTGTAAGTGGAGGTATATTAGGAACTACATCTAATAACTCTAAGAGTAATGCGAACTATATTTATGTTGTATCAGATGTAAATATTGATTCAATTAATATTGATAATTTAATTACAATGGTTAGTGCAATAGAGAAGATTCCACATTTTACTCCATATGAATTTCATTTAGAAAAGGATAAATTAGTTGTGACATTCTTTAATCATACAAGTGCAGTCTTTAGCTTAACTGAAAATATATCAACTCAAGTATCAAAAATGGAAGAAACGTATAAATATATTACTATATCAAAATGTTCTATAATAGATTTAAGGTTCTTAAATGTATATTGTAAAGCTAGTTAAATACATATATACTGATGAGAGTAATATATATATTTTGAAATGTATTATTTATGGCAAAGAAACAATTATGTGCTATCGATATAGGCTCTAATAAAATATGTGCTGTAATTGCAAATATTGAAGATATTTCTAAAATAACAGTCATGGGTGCTGCAACCCAAGCTTCAAGCGGAATTAAGAAAGGTGTTGTTGTAGATATTGATGAGGCTTCAGAATCAATAAGTAGTTGTTTAAAATCTGCAGAAAGAATGGCTGGAACAACTGTAAGTAGAGCAATAATATCTATATCAGGGAGTCACATATCGAGTGTTAATTACAAAGGAATAATTGGAATATCTAGAGATGAAATAACTAGTGAGGATATTGCAAGAGCTACTGATAGTGCAAAATCTGTTGCTGTTCCATTAAATAAGGATATATTACAGACATTTCCTAGAGAATTTATTATTGATTCACAAGGAGGAATAAAGGATCCAATTGGAATGAGCGGTATGAGGCTTGAGGTTGATACGCATATAATTTCGGGGAGTAGTTCGACCATAAAGAATATAGAGAAATGCTTAGATGAGGTTAGTGTAAAGGTGGATGAAATATTCTTTGCTGGATGGGCTGGAAGTGAAGTATGCGTAAATTCTACAGAAAGAGAATTAGGCGCATTATACCTAGATATAGGTGGCGGTACTACTGATATCTGCATATATCAAGATGATTCAATATATTTCTCTGCATCTGTTGATTTTGGAGGAAATAATATTACGTCTGATTTAGCAATTGGGTTAAGAATATCAATAGCTGATGCAGAGAGGGTAAAATGTGATGTTATGCAACTTATAAAAAATGCACAAGTAAGAAAATTAAAAAATAGTCAGGATGAGAATAATCCTGAATATAATAATTCTGATGAATTAATATTTGATTTATCAGATCTAGGAATAAATGGGACAACTACAAAAGAATTTTTTGACGAGATTGTCGATGCTAGAATAGAAGAGATTATAGAGAGTATAAAAAAAATAATAATAGATGCCGATATTGAATTTAAATTTCCTGCAGGAGTTATATTATCAGGTGGTTCATCAAAGCTTGCTGGCATTGCTGAATATGTTGGAAAATACATAGATGCACCGATAAGAGTTGCAACACCTCCTATGTTGTATGGTTTATCTGACGAAATTAATTCTCCAAATTTCTCAGCAGTTAATGGTATGATTTCATATTATGCAAAGAGAGGCGGAATAAGTAGTAAGGAATCAACAAAAAGAGGCGGTACTTCAAATAACTTCATAAATAAGCTAAAATCACTGCTAGGAAATATTACTACATAAAATATAAAATAAAAAATGTTGATACAATTAAAAACCGATAACAATCCAGTTGCAGTTATTAAAGTAGTTGGTGTTGGTGGTGGCGGATGTAATGCTGTAAACACCATGATTAGAGACCATAACATAACTGGAGTTGAATTTATTGCAGTTAATACTGACAAACAAGCACTTGACAGGTCACTTGCTGAGAAGAAAATTCAGATTGGTTCTGAACTTACAAAGGGGTTAGGTTCTGGTGGTATTGATAAAATTGGAAAATTAAGTGCAGAAGAGAGTGTAGATTTGATACATGATGCTCTTATAGGAGCAGATATGGTATTTGTAACATGTGGTATGGGTGGAGGAACTGGTACTGGTGCAGCACCAGTTATTGCAGGAATAGCAAAGAATTTAGGTGCTTTAACTGTAGGTGTTGTAACAAAACCTTTTCAGTTTGAAGGAAAAAGAAGATTAGCTACTGCACTTGAGGGAATTGATGAATTAAAGCAAAAAGTTGATACTATGATAGTAGTTCCAAATCAGAGGATTCTTGAAATTATTGACAGAAAGGTTTCATTCCTTGATGCAATGAAGCAGGTTGATAATGTATTAGGAAATGGAGTAAAAAGTATATCTGATTTGATAACAAAAACAGGAATGATTAATGTTGATTTTGCAGATGTTAAAAGTGTTATGAGCGAAGCAGGAAGCGCATTGATGGGTATTGGTAGTGCAACTGGAGAAGATAGAGCAGTAGTAGCTACAAAGGCTGCTATTAATTCACCTCTGCTTGAATTATCAATAACAGGTGCAACAGGTGTATTGTTTTCTGTAGTTGGAGGAAATGATTTATCAATGATGGAAATTGATGATGCTGCTAATATTATTTCTGAACAAGTATCCCCTACTGCAAACATTATTTTTGGATCTAATGTTGATGAAGCAATAACAGATGGAAGTGTTTCTATAACTATCATTGCAACTGGATTTAATTCTACGAGAGAAGTTATTAAAGAGAAACAAAAATCATTTACAACAAGTCAATCATCAAATGAATACGATGCTGCCAAAAAGAGTGATGATGAACTTGGTGATGTAACTCAAATTCTTTCTTCTCAATCAAAAATTGATACTCCTTCATCTCAAAGAAAGAGTGATACGAATGATGAGCATTTTAATGATAATAAAAACCCATTACTTGTAGATGGATTAGATGTTCCAGCATTCTTAAGAAAGAAAGTAAATAAGAATTGATTGTATAAATTGAATAGGAAAAGAATAATTTCCATTGGAATTGAATTATCTCTTACTAATTTTAATACAAGTTCTTTTAATGTAGCTGAGAAGATAAGGCAACATTTTCTATCATCAAAATTGAGAAATGTAAAATATGGATTTATTGATAATTCAATAAATTTATTTTTACAAAATAAAAAGCTAAATATTGATGATTTTAAATCAATTTACGGATTTTCAAATAAATATATTGTTATATACAACTCGTTTACAACGTATGTTGAATCAAATCTTTTAATTGATGGAATTGTATACTCAGCTCTTTACTATTTCTTTTCAATGTATTCAAGTAAAAATTTTGATGAATTAGAGAAATTTATCCTATTATTAACATTAGTAAATATATTTGCATATTACTCTATATATATGAACCTTAACTATATTACTGCTATAAATGATGTATTAAGTATTCCATACATTAATATTGATAGCAAAAT
The DNA here is from genome assembly GCA_021806925.1 of bacterium. Lineage (GTDB taxonomy): Bacteria > Patescibacteriota > Dojkabacteria > JAKAPS01 > JAKAPS01 > JAKAPS01. The sequence goes on from JAKAPS010000002.1 coordinate 60,099, forward strand.
ACTCAGATTTCTGGAAAAAGTAGTTCCTGAGAGGTTTGATTTTCCTTTTATATGTAGAGCAAATAATATATTTGAATACTTAAGTGAAGGAAATGAAACAATATCTGTAAAGCAAGCAGTTGAGATTAATAAATGTTCAAGAGTAACTGCATATAGGGATTTAAATAGGCTTGTTATGAATTTTAGGCTAATAAAAAGCGGTCAGTACAAATCATCAAAATACTTATTGAATGATAAGAATATAGTCTAGTTGCAGTTAACTATTAAACAGTTTGTTATAGTCACTCCCATAAACGTTGTTGTAATATTCCCAGAATTTACCTTGTTCTTGAGCACATTCCCCCCCTATTGCAGCACTTAAGGCGTAAGGGTGAATTGAGGTTAAAGGAAAATCGCTAAATGCAAACTGAATCTTTCCGTTATTTACATAACTGTCCATGATACTCGGAATGACTTGTTGATAAAGTTGTTCACAGTAAGGACATTCAAAATCACCATACTCGACAAATGCAACTTTGGAGTTTGAGTTTCCAGTTACTCTACTTGGTAAAGTTACAGTTAGATCTGTAGTTGACACATACTGATTGGAGTATCCATTAGTTGAACCATATTTCACATAATTATCAATTAAAGGAGTAAATACAGTTAATGGCACTGCACCTGTTACAATTCTTCCAGTTACAGTATTATTCTTACTGTTTATCATTCCTATCAACACTGTAGGTGTGCCACTGACTCCCAAATTATTTCCTGCAGTTATTTCAGCTTGAATTTCTGAATTATATGTATTCTTATCATAGCATGTTTTAAATTTACTTTCATTCATTCCGAGTGAACCTGCTAGTGAAACGATGTTTGATTCAAATTGACTTAGGTTAACAGTTGAACTTGTCGTACTTGCTCCTGAACTTGAACTATTACTGCCACTTTGTATATTAGTTAATAACTTACCATTAAATACTATTGCACCTGCAATCATAAGTCCAGCTGTAAGTATACTAAGAGAAATCACAATCGTACTGTTAAGGTTCTTTATTGTAAATGACCTTGTTCTCTTTTGTGTTATATCTTCTATTGTATCTTTTTCTTCATTATCAGAATCCATTGCAATTAAAAGTATATATACTTTCTACAGATATGTCTACCAAAAAATATTAATTAGTAGGTTGTTCTTAACAAATGATATCAATTTCACTACAAATTTTATTAATTCTTTCTATAATCTCTAATTGATCTCCTTTAGGATGGTATACTGATAATAAATCACGCCTTATTATTTGTCCATATAATTGAGTTCCATTTCTGCCCATTGTTAAAAGCCAAGAAAATCCACCATTTTTTAATTCATCAATTTTTGCATCTATAAAATTAATAAGACCTTTATTAGGGTATGTTACATTAAATTTATAGGATATATTATACAATATATTTAAACTATATCCTGACTCTACAATTTTTTCAATTAATGTTTTTATCTTTTCTTCTGTCAGGTGCTATTCTAACAAATTCATTATTATTACTATCGTCATGATATGCAGAAATAAATAATTTACCGAAATTACTATTATATGAATTGCTATAATCTATTGGGTTTTTAGAACTATTCACATTTAGTTGTTGTAGACCCATTGCATTAAAAAATTCTTTTATTCTTTCATCATATGGTAGAAGAATGGCATAATTAATTCTTGGATGTTTCATTAAAAGTTCAAAAAAGCTATTAGTAATAGTTTGAATTGTATCTTCACCTGTATGTTCGGTTGCATCACCTTGTCTACTCATATAGGAAATACTATACTCTTTATTTAAAATATTATAAATACACATTTATGTAATATATTAGGAAATAAGATATAGAATAAAAATCTATGTTATAAACATATTTTGTGAATTATTTATAACTATGGTATATAATTATTTAGTAATCTTATGGAGAGTTTTATAAATATAAAAGAATATATACTTACAATGAATCTATCTGAAAGTAATTCATGTGTGATGTCAAAACAAGGTAATGTATATTATGAGAAAAATTTACAATTAGATGATCTAAAGGAAGATGAGGTTAAAGTAAGACCAATTGCTGTTGGCGTATGTGGTACAGATATAAAAATACTTAATAAGTTGAAACCTTGTGTTGATGGAGCTATAGGCCATGAAGCAACAGCAATTGTTGTTTCTTCTGGAGATAATGCAAAGGAATTTAAAAGAGGTGATTTTGTAGCTATTAGCCCGCATATACATGAGGAAATTAACGGTAAATTATATAATGGTAACATTGGATTCTCTGAGGGAAAAGGTGTTTTAACCATGGAGCAGAACCTGCATAAATCAAGAATTATTAAGATTGATGAGAAATTTGAAGAACTAAATTATGCAGTAGGATTAACTCAATCAGATGGGCTTGCTTGTTGTATAAGATCACAAAAGGCTATTGACTTTTCTAATGTTAAAAATGCAATTATTTTAGGTGCTGGTAGCATGGGAATGTTCCACTCACTTCTGTTAAAGTCAAAAAACATTGAAGTAACAATTGCAGATATAAATCAAACTGCATTAGATTTTGCAATGTATCATGATGTTAGTAACAAATATGTATTATCTAATGAATTATATACATTGAATAATATATACGATCTAGTAATTGTCTGTAATGGTGACCCAGCATCATATAGCCAAGCATTTGATATAGTTAGGAATAACGGTGAAGTAAATATGTACGCTAGTATGTTTAACAAACAGAGAAGTATAACTATAGGTAATAGAGAACTTGATATTATGAAATATCATCTTGAGGAGCATTTACCTGAGGTTGTTGAACTTGGAAATAACAAATCAATAAGAGTATCTGGAGCACTTGGATATGAATCGGATGAATTTTCTGAGGCAATAAATAAGATACTAACAAAGGAAATTGATCCTACTAAATTTATTACAAGTAAATTTAATCTTTCAAGTTCAGTAATTGACGAGATTTTATCAAGCTATGAAAAGGGAGGAAAGATTATGATTTATCCATACATGATATTCTAAATCTTACAAAGTAAGGTACGCATTAGTATGAATCCTATAAATGTGTATATGTAATTATCTATTTGTTTGATTCTCTTTGATAGTTATTGTACATCCTTATTTTTTTCTATTAAAGCAAGTATCTCTTTAGTTTTCACCTCCATTAGTTCTTTATTCATTGATTCAACATTTAATCGTATCAAAGGTTCAGTATTAGATGGTCTTAAATTAAATCTCCACTCAGGAAATTCAATAGATATACCATCAACTTCTATAACTTTGCCTCCATGCATATATGCTTTTTTTACAATATCCATTACTTTTATATTATCTTTTACATCCGTGTTTAATTCACCCGATACAAAAAATTGAGTTCTGAATTTCGAATACAGCTCTGAAACGGTGCAATGTTTCTCTTCAAGTAAATTTAGTATTATCATCAAAGGAATCATACCATTGTCTGCAAAGAAGAAATCTTTAAAATAATAATGCCCACTAGCTTCTCCTGCATAGTCACAATCTTCTTTCCTCATTGTTGCTTTTATAAAGGAATGTCCAGTTCTATGAAGTATAAGCTTACTATTGAATCTATCAGTTACATCCTTTACAGCTAGATATACCGATTCGTTAGTAATAATTGGTGATTTCGAATTCTTTTCAAGAAAATATTCAGCAAGTATTGCAGCTGTGTAATTTCCAAGTATGAAATCTCCATTCTCATCGAAGAAAAAGCAACGATCAGCATCACAATCCCAGGCTACAGCAAAATCTATTTTCCCAGAATTTCTGATAATATCTTGTGACTGTTTAGTTGATTCAGGAGTTAATGGATTAGGATTCCCTTTAGAAAATGTGCCATCAGGTTCAAAGTTGATTTCTTTTACGTGTATTGGTAATTTACCTATTTCAATTAGTCTACGTAAAGCTAAGCCAGCAACACCAAAACTTGCATTAGCAACAATACTATATTCTTTTGTAAGTGGTGTGTTTAAAAAACTTAAAACTTTATTGCAATAATCATCTATAATATCTTTTTTAGTCACTGTTCCAGTTCTTTCAGCTTTGATTCTAGTGCCAGCAAGTACAAAATCTCTAATATCAAGAATTCCACTATCAGAAGATATAGGTTGTGCGTTTTGTCTAACCATTTTTACACCATTAAATTCCTTTGGATTATGTGAGGCAGATATTGTAATACCGCCATCATAACCATAATATGCAACAGTAAAATAAAGCATGTCTGTTGAAATAGTCCCTACATCTATAACATCAACTCCTGAATCAATAAACCCATTTTTTGCTGCTTCCCATAATGATGGTCCAGATTCTCTTACATCGCGACCCAAGACAACACTCTTTGGTTTGAACAATGATACATATGCTTGTGCAACTCTATAAACTATATCTTCATCAATTGTTACACCATACACACCTCTTATATCATAAGCTCGAAATATTTTAGGATCAACTTTATTCATAATTCTATATATATTATTTCACATAAATAACGTGAATGGAAGTAATTAAAATTACACTCAAATATTAAGTATAAGGATAGTGTAATTCAGTATTTATAATTTTAATAAATAAGGTATCTTTTGCTATTTATAATTAATAGTGGCATATAACTAATTTGTACATAAAAATGGTGAATAGTTATAAATCCTGCTTATTGACATAAATTGCTAAAGAATATAAACTTTGGACACATAATGTTGTTCTTATGATAACAGATGAATTATTAATTAAATTAGAGAGGCTTTCAAAGGTAATACTTTCACAAGGTAGTTATGAAAAATATAAGGTAGATATATCTAATATACTTGAATTAGTTAACAATATAAGTAATTTAGGAAATAGTAATTCACTTTCAAATCAAGATTCAATAAATTTCAATGAATGTAGAAACGATGTTGTAGAAAGCGGGTTAACAGTTGAAGAAGCATTGCAAAATTCCATATATAGAACAAGTGACGGGTATATAAAGATACCTAAAGTTGTTAGTGATTAAATAATTTTAATAAAGTATGAACAAAAAACACATTGATGAATTAAATATAGCAGAAGAGAATAAGATAGTTAGAGATAATATTAATAACTTAAATGATGAATATAATGTGTATATAACAATATTTGATGATGATTTTAATAAAGAAAAAATTCCATATGCACTTAAGGATAATATATCTTTGAAGGGTAAAAGAATGACAGCAGGTTCAAAATACTTGAAGTCATACATATCTCCATATAACGCAACTGTTGTAGACAGATTAAATGATAAATATAACGTAGTTGGTAAAACTAATCTTGATAGCTTTGCATTTGGCAGTTCCACTGAAAACAGTGGTTATTTCATAACTAAGAACCCATATGACAAATCACGCGTTGCTGGTGGTTCCTCTGGCGGATCAGCAGCTGCAGTTGGATTAAATATGGCTACATTTGCATTAGGCACAGATACTGGAGGTTCAGTTAGGTTACCTGCAAGTTTTTGCGGTGTTGTTGGTTACAAGCCTACATATGGGCTACTTTCAAGGTATGGCCTTGCTGCAATGGGCTCATCATTAGATGTTCCTGGAATAATATCAAGAAGCGTTTATGATTGCAGTTACGTTTTAAATTCACTTATATCTAAAGATCCGAAAGATGTGCAAACCTACGAATCAGAAGTCAATGACTTTACACAATTTAACATATCTGGAAAACCAAAAATTGGACTAATAAAGGAATTGAATACACAATTGTTTACAAACATGATGGGGAAAGATGTTTATTCCAACTATCTCTCTTCAATAAAACTATTGTCACAAGATTTTGATTTTGTTGAAATAAGTTTTAAAGATATTGAATATTCTCTTCCTGCCTATTATATAATTACTCCATCTGAAATATCTTCTAATATGGCTAGATATGATGGAATAAGATTTGGTGGTGATGAAGCCAAGCATAATTCTATTGATGAAATATATTATAGCGGTAGAGAATTATTTGAGGATGAAGTTAAACGACGTATATTTATAGGTAATTTCTCACTATCCAGCGGATACGCTGATAAATATTATGAAAATGCTGTTTCAATTAGAAATGAAATACGTAATAAATTAAGTGATATATTTAATTCAATAGATGCAATATTCCTTCCTACTTCTCCAAATGTTGCATTTGAAATCGGGAGTAAAACAACAAATCCTGTTGAAATGTACATGGAGGATATATTTACTGTTTCAGCAAATATAGCTGGTATCCCTGCTATATCAATTCCATCTGGATTCAACGAAAAACATCTTCCAATAGGGATGCAGTTATTCGCAAAAAGGAAGGATGATTTCAAATTACTATCCTTTGCTAACAGATGCGAGGAAATTTTTAATTTTAATAATGACTAGAAAAATAAAGCCAATAATTGGGTTAGAGATACATGTACAACTGAAAACAAAAACGAAAATGTTTTGTAGTTGTGATACACAATACTTCCATAGTGAACCTAACTCTCATATGTGTCCAGTATGTTTAGGTTTGCCAGGTGCACTTCCAGTACCCAATAAGGAAGGTATTAAGTTAAGTGTGAAATCTGGATTAGCGTTAAATTGTACAATAAATAATTATTCGAGGTGGGATAGAAAAAACTACATGTATCCAGATCTATTTAAAGGATATCAAATAACTCAGTATGTTTATCCAATAGCAAGCAATGGATATGTTGATATTAATCTGCCTGCTAGTACTGGTAATAATTCAAAGAAGAAGAGAATAAGGATATTGAGAGCACACCTTGAAGAAGATACAGCAAAATCTATTCATGAAACTGATTACACCTTAATCGATGGGAATAAGGCTGGAGTTCCATTACTTGAAATAGTATCTGAGCCTGATATGAATTCTAGTGAAGAAGCCAAGTTGTATGCACAAAAGGTATATAACACACTGATATATGCAGGTGTTTCAGATTGTGATTTAGAGAAAGGTCAAATGCGGTTTGATGTAAATGTAAATATTGAAGTGGTCGATGAATATGAAGATAAAACAATTACAAGAGTTACACCAATAGTGGAAATGAAGAATATGAATTCATTTGCAGATATGGTCAGTGCGATTGAATTTGAGTTTCAAAGACAAGAAAAAGAGTTAGATGAGACAAATATTGAAAAAGCAGCTGGTAATAAGACAACACGAGGCTGGAATTCATTAAAATCAAGAACATTTCTTTTAAGGTCAAAAGAAGAAGCAGAAGATTACAGGTATTTTCCAGAGCCTGATCTTTTACCTGTATATATTGATGATGTTGATATTGATAAAATACAGGAGGAGATTGGAGATCTTCCAGATAAAATATATGATGATCTATCAAATATGAATTTCCCTGATGAAATTGTAACAATGTATACTTCTTCGTATATATATTACAAGTATTTGAAAGAAACCCTTCAATATATTGATAACATAAATGTGTATACGTTTATAAAGAATGAACTGAAATCAGTAACTGGTGAAAATCCGTATATACTAAATCCAGAATTTTGTGCTGAAATAATTAGATTACTTATTGAAAAAAGAATAACAAATCTTGTTGCGAAGGATTTAATAAACCTTTCTATTGAATCAGGTTTATCCCCTATTCAATTAGCAAATGATAAAAAGCTTTTCACAACAATTGAAGGGCTAGATGAGCAAGTAATTGAAGTTATTCGTGAAAATGCGGATGCTGTAAATAATTATAAAGGGGGAAAGGAATCCTCATTAATGTTTCTAGTAGGTCAAGTTATGAAAAAAGCAAAAGGTCGAACTGATCCAGTAACCGCAAAAGAGAAACTATTAAAGCTTCTTAAGGAGGATTTGAAATAATTTTGTATTTTTTGTATCCTGATTGTAATCATATTTTATGTTTAAAAGTTTCTTTAGTAAATTTATTAGTATATTTTTATTCATTATATTTTTTATTCCAAGTATCTTCAATTCAACTGTAAATGCACAAAGTTATTCATATTTCAATCTTTCAATATTACCTCAGAGTGCATTAGATAAAAATATAACACTGAAAGTTGATATTGTTCCAACGTTCACTGGAAATGCAAAAATATCATGGAGTGTCCCCTATGGTATTGATATTGTATCAGGAGCAGAGAATTCCAATACATATTTAGTTAATTCAAAAGATACTGTTGACTATATAACAATAAAGCCAGAATTTCCTGGTGAATATCCTTTGACAGTAACATTTTCAACACTTGCTGGAGGTTCTGATATTCTGTATGTCAGGCATGAGAATTTATATATTGGAAATAATTTAAGGGTATTAAATGATGTTCCAAGTATTATTAAATACATATCGTTTATATTAATACAAATAATATTCCTGAGCGTAACTTGTTTTATCTTAAGAGATAGTGTATCTGCATTCTTTGTTGTAATTAAAAGGTGGTTTAATTCAGATTAAAACATCTAGAATATTTTTAATTTATGGATTTAAAAGATTTTGTACATTTGCATCTTCATACTGAATATTCAATTCTTGATGGTGTTAGCCATATTAATGAATTGGGTAAATACCTTAAAGAGAATGGATTTAAATCATGTGCAATTACAGACCATGGTGTAATGTACGGTGTGTTTGAATTCTATACTGTAATGAAGGAAAATGGCATAAAACCTATTATTGGTTGTGAAATATACCTTTCAAAGGGTTCACACTTAAGGAAAGATTCCAAACTGGACAGGAAGTCTTATCATATGACTATAATAGCTAAAAATTTTAAAGGCTATAAAAATCTAATGAAAATAGTCAGCATTGGTCACACTGAAGGCTTCTACTATAAGCCAAGGGTTGATATTGATGTTCTTGAGAAATATTCTGAAGGTTTAATATGTTTATCTGGTTGTTTAAATGGTATAATTCCAAAGAATTTACTTGCAAATAGAGAGAAACAAGCAAGGAAGTATATAACTAAATTTCAGCAAATATTTGGGAAAGACAATTTCTACTTTGAAGTACAAAGGAATGGTATTGAGGATTCTGATATTCTGACTACAAAAATAGAAGCTCTTGCAAAGGAACTTGATATTAAAATTGTAGCAACATGTGATAGTCACTATATACATAAAGAAGACTATATTGCTCAGGAATTACTATGGTGTATTAGTGATGGGAAAAAATTAGCGGATAAATCGCATAGGACATATCCAACACAAGAATTTTATGTAAAGACTATTCCTGAGATGAATGAATTATTCAAAGATAAACCTGAATATATTCAATGCTCAAGTGACATAGCTTCTTTGGTAGAAGAATATGACATTGGATTTGGTCGAGTTGAACCAGTGTTCTATCCAATTCCTAAAGGAGATGATGCTAGTACATTAATTAGGAAGAAGACACTGGAAGGTGCGAGAAAGATCTATCACGAATTAAATGATGAAATTTTAAAAAGGATTGATTATGAATTAGAAGTAATTCATATGAAAAATTATGACAACTATATATTAGTTGTAGCTGATTACGTGAATTATGCTAAGGAAAAAGGAATAATTGTTGGTCCAGGGAGAGGATCTGGAGCAGGTTCAATTGTTGCATACTGTTTAGGAATAACAAATTTGATAGACCCAATTGAATGGAATTTACCGTTCGAAAGGTTTTTAAACCCAGAAAGACCATCACCTCCAGATTTTGATATAGATTTTGAGGATCAAAGAAGAGACGAAGTAGTAGAGTATATGAAGGCTAAATATGGTGCTGACAGGGTATCGAACATTGTAACATTTGGAAAACTAAACACAAAATTAGCAATAAGAGATGTAGCAAGGATTCTTGGAGTAGATCTAATCACTGCAGATAAATTATCAAAATTAGTTCCAGTACATCAGGGGAAATCACCTAAAATATTTGATGCAATAAAGCAGGTTCCCGAAATGCAGGATATTATTGATTCAAATTCAATTGAATTAAATAAGCTTATAGAGCTTGTTCATAAAATTGAAGGAACTGTAAGGCACGTGTCAACTCATGCTTGTGGAGTTCTAATTACTCCTGAGCCCGTCGTTGAATACACACCTATACAACCTGAACCTAAAGGGAAAAAAGAGAATTCATATATTACTCAATATCCTGGTGCATATATAGAGAATCTTGGTCTATTGAAATTTGACTTTTTAGGTTTGAAAAATTTAAGTAAGTTAAATAATACTGTTAAGCTAATAAAGCAAATCAAGGGATTGGATGTTGATATTGATAAAATTGATTTTGCGGATCAAAAAGTTTACAAGATCTTTCAAGAAGGTGATACTCTTGGTGTCTTTCAATTTGAATCAGACGGTATGAAGAAATATCTGAAGGATCTTCACCCAGAGAATATTAGAGAATTATCATTTATGGCCGCAGCGTATAGGCCTGGTGCTATGGACTATATAACACCATATATTGAATGTAAAAACGGAAAGAGACAGGTTGAATATATACATCCTGATTTAGAAGAGGTTCTTAAGGAGACATATGGCTACCCTATTTACCAAGAGAATATAATGGAAATCGCAAGAAAAATGGCTGGATATTCATTAGGAAGAGCAGACATATTAAGAAGAGCAATGGGTAAGAAAAAGATTGAAATTCTTCTAAAAGAGAAAGAAGCTTTTATTAGTAGTGTTATAGGGCAAGGATATAGCCAGGATATTGCTGATAAATTATTTGAATACTTAATTCCATTTTCAGGATATGGATTTAATAAGGCACACAGTGCATCATACGCAATTATTGCCTATCAGACTGCATATTTAAAGGCGTATTTTTATGAAGAATACATGGCAGTTGAATTAGAATCCAATCTAGGTGATTTCAGTAAGGTTAAGAATATTTCTGAAGAACTTGAATTAAAAAACATAAAATTAAAATTACCAAGTATAAATTATAGCGAAAAGTGGTTTACGGTTGAAAAGAATGATGATGATGATAAACTATCCATAAGGTTTGGGTTAGATGCACTCAAAGGTATAAACACTAAATCAGTTGAAGAAATAATTAGAGCAAGAGGCAATACAAAATTTAAGGACATAAGTGATTTTTTCTACAGGATAGATACTTCACTAGTAACAAAAAAGACAATTGAATTATTGATTAAGGCAGGATGTATGGATGAGTGGGGATATACACGTGCGTCACTTCTAAATGTTTACTCTGGAATATATGATAACATATTGCAGGTTAAGAAAAATTTAAAATCAAGAGAAAACTCATTGTTTGATTTTTCTTCTGATGAGGAAGCTGACAACAGTAGTAATAAACCCAATATCAATATACCTCAAATTCAAGAATCCAAGGAAGTATTAAAGTGGGAAAGAGACATTCTTGGTATATTTATTTCTAATCACCCAATGAAGTATTATTCAAAGCTATATAACAGAAAAGATATATACAAACTTAATGAATTGTATGAGAAGAATAATAACACGGTGAAATGCATAGGTATAATAACTAGCGTTAAAAAAATAGTTACAAAGAAAGACGGTTTGCCGATGGCATTTATGCAATTTGAAGACATATTCGGTAAAATTGAAGTTGTTGTATTTCCAAAAAACTATGATGAGAATAAAGAATATCTAATTGAAAATATACCTGTAATTATAAAAGGAAAGGTAAGTGTGATTAAGGATTTTAATAATAAGCAATCGGTAAAAATATTTATAGAAGGTATAAAACCTTTAGAAGATAAATTTATGGATACTACATATGAAGTAACTCAAAGCCATAACAATCCCGATAATGTTGAAGGTAATAAAACTAAGAACATCAGTAGTAATAATTCAGCTCAGGATAAGTATAATCCATTAATAATAACCCTTGATCCGCAGAAAGAAAAAATTGAGAAGATTAAAGAACTTGTTGACAGGTTTCCTGGAGATGATATATTAACAATAAAGGTAAACGGACACAACGATATCACTCTTGAAAGAAAAGTTAACAGAGAGAAAATTTCAATGTATCTTAAAGATATTTAAACAAATAAAAAAATAGTAAAATAATTTATTAAAAATTTCTAGAGAGGTAATAGCACGAGAAATAAGTTATTTAACGTACAATGCCATTTTACCTATTCTTTCTCTTAGGTAATACAGTTTTGCTCTTCTAACTTTTGTAGCCTTTTTTACAATCTCTATTTTTTGAATCATAGGACTATGTAATGGTAATATTCTTTCAACAGCTATACCGCCTTGTGCTATTTTTCGAATTGTAAACATCTTTCTAGTTCCAGATCCTCTAATACCAAGAACGACACCTTGAAACATTTGAGTTCTCTTTTTATCACCTTCAATGATTTTAAGATATACTTTTAATGTATCACCAACATTAAATTCAGGTATAGAACTATTTAAATATTTATCCTCAAGCAATTTTAAAACTTTAGTATTCATTTTTCTAATACTTCAACTATTTTTTTAGGGTGTTTTACACCTGGTAATTTCCTGAAATTTACAACTCCGCTTTTTAGTGCAAAAAGAGTAAAATCTTTTCCAACACCAACATTTTTACCTTTATGAAAAACGGTTCCTCTTTGCCTTACAATTATACTACCGCTTTTTGCAAATTCACCAGAATAAACCTTTACACCAAGTCTTTTTCCAGCTACATTTCCTGATTGTTTTACTTTTCCTGCTGCTTTTACATGCGACATATATTAAAATCTTTCCAATACAAAAATATTGCGCAATACCTTAGCGCCTTTTCTATAATATATTAAATCTCCAAGATTGTCAATAATTGGTGGCTTCCTAAGGTTGTATCTTGAATAGGTTTTTTCCAGTGAAAGTATTATGGGTCTGTTTTTTGATGCGAATCTTGGAAGAATTACAACAATACGTTGACCAACTCTTGTTATTCCACTTGCTTCCTTTAAAAACATCTCAAGTAATTTTTCAGTGTCTGAAATGTTTTTAACAATATTTTTATCTATTCTGTAATCCTTTCTAGGAATACCAAGATATGACTCAGTAACAATTGAATCCCACTCGTTCTTTATTTTTCGTATATTTCTTGCATCACTGACAAACGTCTTCCATTTTCCAGTACCAGTATATTTATTTTCAAGCCAACGGCAATTCTCTGATGTATATTTAACCATTCTTGGATTTAAATCTGAGCCTATCGCGTTATATCCCATTAGCATAGCTTCAAGTAACACTGTACCTGTCCCGCAAAATGGATCATATATTGTCTTCGTTTCAGGAGTTAATGATAAATTAATCAAAATCTTAGATAATTTGCTTGTGAGCATTCCATTGACAGTATCTATTCTTGGTCGTTTAAACTCTACAGAAATTGATTTTTTTGGATTAAATTTATATATATTATCTTCATAAGATATTTCACGTGTTCCACCTAAGAGTTCTAGTAATACTTCTGGATTAACTTCTTTTTCAAGTTTTAGAATAAGATAATCTTTGTTTCGATTAAGTACATCAAAATTAATTTCATGAGCAAGCAATAATGAAAAAATTTCAGCAGTAGAAAGAACACTAAATGTTCCAAGTCTAAATGTAAGAATCATTAGGTACTATCTTCTTAAATTGTATCAAACTTTACTGTTGTACTAAGTTGCCTATGTCCATTAACTTTTCTATATCTTGATTTTGCCTTGAACTTTATAATCTTAATTTTCTTACCTTTCACATTTTGTTTATGAATAACACCAGAAATTTTTGATTTAGTATATGGCTCACCTACTTCAACTTTCCCATCTACATATCTTAGTAATGTATCGAATTTAACTACATCATTAATTTCTCCAGTAATCAATTCAATATCTACTAGATCACCGATATTAACAATATATTGTTTTCCTCCAGTTTCTATAACCGCAAAATCTTTCATATACTCAGCATTATATCAAATTATATATCATTTGTGAAATTTCAGCGCTTTTGATCAATGATTGTTTTTACAAATGTTTTCTTTGAACTAAGATAATCCTTCTTTCTATTTGAGATAGGTTCCCCAGTTAGTTCTTTATCTATTTTCTCGTGCATCTCAACATATTTATCATAGTTATCAATATGTTCATCATATATAGATTCAATCAAATATGCTTTGATATCTCCCCCTATTATTTGAAGAAGACCATAATGTACGATGATTGCTTTATCCTCGTTATTTATAGCATATGAAAGAATTCCACTATTCACTTTACATATATAATCAGTATGATTCGGTAAAATTGTTCTATCACCTTCATCACTTTTGAATGTCACTTTTTCAACATTCTCCTTCTTAATATGCTTTCCATTAGCAGTATATATGTATAATTTCATATATATTAATCAAGTTTTCCTTTCATAAAGAACTCTTCTTCAGGTAAATCATCGTATTTACCATCAATAATACCTTTAAATCCTCTTATTGTATCTTTTATATTTACTGTTTCACCTTTTCTTCCTGTAAACTGCTCTGCAACAAAGAATGGCTGAGAGAAATATCTTTGAATTTTTCTTGCTCTATTTACAGTTACTTTATCCTCATTTGATAATTCTTCAATTCCAAGAATTGCTATAATATCTTGAAGATCTTTATATTTTTGTAACATTCTTTGAACATCCTTAGCAACTATGTAATGTTCACTTCCAACAATATTTGGATCTAAACCACGTGATGTTGATGCTAATGGATCAACTGCTGGATAAATTCCTAAGTCAGATATTGACCTTTCAAGATTCAGTGTTGAATCAAGGTGAGCAAATGTTGTTGCAGGTGCAGGATCGCTGTAATCATCAGCTGGAACATATACTGCTTGTACACTAGTAATAGATCCATTTGTTGTTGATGTTATTCTTTCCTGTAAGTCTCCCATTTCCTGAGCGAGTGTTGGTTGGTATCCTACTGCACTAGGAATTCTTCCTAATAGTGCGGATACCTCAGCACCAGCTTGAGTGAATCTAAATATATTATCAATGAATAGCAAAATATCTCTCTTCTCTTCTTCTCTAAAATATTCAGCCATTGACAATGCTGATAATGCAACTCTCAATCTTGCTCCAGGTGGTTCATTCATTTGACCGAATACAAGTGCAGTTTTTTCTAATACACCAGCGTTTTTCATTTCATGAAGCAAATCATTTCCCTCTCTTGTTCTTTCTCCAACACCAGCAAATACGCTAAATCCGTTATGCTCAATAGCAATATTCCTAATCAATTCCTGAATAACAACCGTTTTTCCAACACCAGCTCCACCAAAAATTCCAACTTTTCCTCCCTTTATGAAAGGAGCCATAAGATCAATAACTTTTATACCAGTTTCAAGAATCTCTTCAGTTGTGTTTTGTGATGTAAAACTAGGTGCATCTCTATGAATAGCATATTTCTTGGTTCCCTCAGGTAATTCCTCTCCATCATCAATTACGTCTCCAATAACATTAAATACTCTTCCAAGTGTTGCTTGTCCTACTGGAACTGTAACCGGCTCACCAGTATTAATAGCTTCATCACCTCTTTTTAATCCTTCAGTGCTTGAAAGAGCTACAGTTCTAACTACGTTGTCTTCAAGTAGCTGTTGAACTTCTAGAACTATTATTTTATTGTCTATAGTTGTTATATGTAGGGCATCATAAATCTTCGTTGAATTATCTTCAAATTCAACATCTATAACTGCACCTTTGATTTGTATTATTTTTCCTTTTTTCATTTTTTTATTATTTATTGTTGTTCAATACTGCTTGTAAGTTCAGCAATTTGAGACGTAATTGCAGATTGTCTCTGCCTGTTATATATAAGTGCTAATTTTTTTGATAAATCCTTTGCATTATCAGTTGCATTTTTCATTACAACCATTCTTGAAGTGAATTCACTTGCTAATGCATTAAGCATCGCTATGTAAATATTTGCTTCAATGAGTTGATCAATTGTTCCTCTTAATAATATTTCTGGAGATTCAGAAGTTGTAATATAATTTCCAATTTTTCTTGGTTCCATTGAAAATGGTAATACAGCTTTTATTGCAGGAACAAACTTTAATGAGGAAATAAATTTAGTGTAAACAACATAGCATTTATCTAGGGTTCCATTTATATACCTCTCTATAATTTCATCAGTTATTGGAATTATTTCATCATATTTTAGAGGAATACCAGAACTTTGAAATATGGCTACCTCATCTATTTCTTTTATTTTTCTATATCCACTTGCCTTCTTCTCAACAGAAATCAATGAGAAGTTATATTTATCTCCTTCCTTATTTGATTTATTAGCTAAAACATCATTTTCCACTTCATTATTGTTTAAAAGAAATGAATCATTTTTTTCTTCAATATTGGTTATTAATTTAGTTACAGTTTTGTATAAATTAGTAATCATTGATCCGACAAATCCTTTTGATGGAGATATAAGCAAAATATATATTTCACTTGATTCACTCTTTGATTTTTTTAATTTAATATCTTCTAGAATTTCAGAAAGAGGTTGATTAGATTCATTAATTAATCCCATAAATGTATTAATTAGTCCTGAATAATATTCAGTAGAAGCAATCAGTGCTTCCTGAGCCTTTTTCATTTTTACAGCACTAACCATCTCAAGAGCATTAGTTACTTGACTAATGTTCTTAACAGACTTTATTCTTCTTTTTAATGCTCTAAAATCAGCCATAGCTTTCCATAAATTTTTTTAGGATATCATCAATCTTCACCTTAAGAGTTGATATATCTTTCAAGGTTGTGATTTCTTTTACTAAATCACTATTTGTTGTTTCAGCAAAGTCAATAAACTTCTCTTCAAACTCTGCAATCTTATTCAAGTCAATATTGTCTAACCAACCATTAATACCAGCATAAAAAATTAATACTTCATGTGCTAATGATTTACAAGCAAATATATCTTGCTTTAAAATTTCAGTTAATCTTGCTCCCCTATTAAGTTTATCCTTTGTTGTTTTATCTAAGTCACTTGCAAATTGTGAAAATGCTGCTAAATCCCTATATTGTGCCATATCAAGTTTCAGTTTTCCAGCTACTTGTTTCATTGCTTTTGCTTGAGCGTCTCCACCTACCCTTGATACTGATGAGCCTGTATTTATAGCTGGTCTAAGCCCGAGAGAAAACAGATCCTTATCAAGAAATATTTGACCATCTGTTATTGATATAAGGTTAGTTGGTATATATGCTGAAATATCACCTGCTTGAGTTTCAATTATTGGTAATGCTGTTAAAGAACCGCCTCCATAATTTTCATTTAACCTTGCACTTCTTTCAAGTAGCCTTGAATGAAGATAGAAAATATCACCAGGATACGCTTCTCTTCCACTTGGTCTCTTCAATATTAAAGAGATTTGTCTGTAGCTCCAAGCATGTTTTGTTAAATCATCATAAATAATCAAAGCATCCATGTTGTTATCTCTAAAATATTCACCTATTGAACAAGCTGAATAAGGTGCAATATACTGCATTGTGATAGGATCACTTGCAGATGCATTTACTATAACTGTAAATTCAAGAGCTCCCATCTTATCCAATTTATCAACTATTTGTGCAACCTTTGATTGTTTCTGACCAATTGCACAATATATACAGTAAACTGGCGGGTTTCCAGTTCTCTCAGCTTCTTTTTTTTGATTTGCAATTATATCAAGTGCAATTTGAGTCTTACCTGTTGATCTATCACCAATAATTAATTCTCTCTGTCCTCTTCCAATAGCAATCATTGAATCTATTGCTTTTATACCTGTTTGAAGTGGAACTGTAACAGCCTTCCTGGTTATTACACCTGGTGCAATTTTTTCAATTGGGGCATAATCGCTATATTCAATACTACCTTTTCCATCTATAGGATTCCCAATAGCATCAACTACTCTTCCTAAAACTTGTTTTCCTATTCCAACTGAAAATATCTTTCCAGTTGTGTTAGTAGAATTTCCAATCTTTACTTTTTTATAGTCTCCAAGACAAATAATACCTACAGTATCTTCTTCAAGATTTATTGCAATTCCAGTTAATGTTTCCTGCTCCTCATTTTTTATTTCAACAACCTCACCATACATACAACCAGATAAACCACTTGATATAACTACTCCATCATATACGCTCAAAACTTTCCCATGAGAATATGTTTGAAGGCTACTGTCAACCGATGTGTTGTTGTGAATCCTCTTATCTATATTTTCTAATATTTTATCTATCATTTTTTTAATATATTTTTAATATTTGTTGCAATGGAAAGATCTGTTACTTCCCATGCATTATACATAACAAGACCTGCAATAAGTTCATCACTTTGAACTATATTTAATCTTTTTTTGTTGGAAATATTCAATTTTCGAATTTTTTCCTCAATTAAGGTAGAACTTTGTGGAACATAAAATGTAACTGAGCAATTTACCAGATAATTATTTAATTTTCTTTTCAACACTCTTAGTGTTTCTGTTCCAATATCTAGATTATTAACAATACTAATAATCTCTGGTTTATCCAAATTATTTACTATATATTTATATAGCCTATCTGTATACTTTTTAGATATCATATATTTTTCCCCTCAATTGCTTCAACACACTTTTGAGTAATATTTTCAATGTCCTTTTTTGATAGTTCATCCTTAAGAACAGTTAAAAGAGTATTCTCAATTATCCTTGATATTCTATCTGTTAGCGATGCGATTACTTCATTCTTCTCATTTTCAATTTCCAATTTTGCCTTTTGAATAACATTTGAAGCTTCATTCTGACTTTTTTTGATTAATTCATCACGTAATTTATCAACCGATTTACGCATATCTTCAACAATCTTTTCAGAATCAATTGTAGCTTTTTTAAGAATTTCTTTTCTTTCTTTTTCAATTTCAATTCTTAATTTTTCAACTGTGTTTGATTCATCAATTGTTTTTTGAATTAACCCTTTTCGTTTATTTAATATTTCAAGGATTGGTTTATATAGAAATATTCTAAGAATCACAAGCAAAATCAAAAAGTTAACAGAATACTCAATTAACCCAACCCATGTTATTCCAAATGTATTTAAAATACTCATTATTATTTAGTAAATGCTAATAGTAACGCATAAATCGCGACTGCTTCTGTGAATGCCATTGCAAGCAACATTCCAGCAAGAATTTTTCCGAATGCATCAGGATTTTTCCCGATAGATTCCATTGCCTTTGCACCAATAAGACCAAGACCAATACCTGGGCCTAATGCACCAATTGCAATTATTATTCCTCCTGTTATCCTTATAACTTCTGTCATATATTATGTATACACCTCCTTTTAGTGTCCATGTTCTTCCATATTTGTTGTAAGTATATTAGTAAAAGCCAGTGTAAGCATAGCGAAAACTGATGCTTGCACAAATCCAACAATCAACTCTAATCCCATAAATGGCAACGGAACTATAAATCCTACTAGAGAAGTGAAATTTGCAATTACTAAATCTCCAGCTAGTATATTACCATAAAGTCGAAATGAAAGTGAAATAACTTTTGTGAATTCACTTATAAGTTCAATTAATCCAACAAAAAGATTGATTGGATTTAAAGAAAAGTATCTTTTCAAATGATTTAAAAGTCCTAAATGTTTTATTGCAAAATATTGACTTGAAATCACTGAAATAAGAGCCATTGAAAGTGTTGAATTTAAATCTGAATTGACAGTTTTAAATAAAGGGATAAATCCTCCTTTAGTAAAAAAACCAATTGTTCCAAAAATCGGTGTTAAACCTATCCAATTTACTACAAGAATATATATGAAATATGTTGCAACAAGTGGGAAAAATTCGTTTAATTTATTCTTATCATCAACTATCTCCCCAGCTGTAGAATACAAAAAATCGATTATATATTCTACCATGACTTGAAGGTTTGATGGTTTTTCAAATGAAAGTTTTTTGTTTATATAGTAAACTGAAACACATAACAGAATAGTTACAATAATGGACACTAAATATGTATTAGTTATTTGCAAAAAACCAATAGAAAATAACACATTACTACTTAAGTCCACTTTTGATATATCTCCTTCCTTACGTTCAATAGTATATTAACATATATTAATCAGATTTACAAAGTATCATATGTCCCCTAAAGCGACTGTTATACTTTTTAGAATAGATGCATATAAAGTAAAAGATGTATCCTCCATTTTTAGTAAATAATTTGGAAACTCAATTTGAAGTAATCCAAATATATCTTCTTCACTTTTACTTTTATAATCCATGATTATTTTTACAATCCACTGGTTTGCTTTCAAAAATTGAAATATTTTTACGTCTCCTTTTGCGATATTTGAGTTTAAGTTCTTTTTATTATCAAAGTTAGCAAGAGTTGAAACAAAATTATTATCTAATATAATATGGACAATATGTTTAATATCTCTAATTCTAAATTCATGTAGCAGACATTCTTTTCTCATTCTGTTAATAAATGCATTATATGAGTTTATATCTTCCCATGTTTTTTCATCTAGGAGTGTATAATATATATCCTTAATTGTACATTTATCTTCTAATAACTCAATCTCTATTTTTCCTTTTACTTTTAGTAGTATACTATCAAAAGTTTGCTTGAAATGCGTTGCACAAAATTCATATGGATTTTCTACTCTTAAAAGATCAGAATGCAATTCTTCTAGTTCACAATATCTTCTATATGAAAAGGACCCTGGTCTTCCTGTTAATCTGTCTGCAGTACGAGGTAAATCCAGAATTGAAGTATTGAAAGGGTATGTTGATGATTCACCGGAATGGAGTCGATCTCTATTACTACCATTTGCATTATCTATTTGTCTTTCTCTTAATGTATTTGGGTGGCATATATACCAGCCACCAAATGTATCTCTATTTATTATTTTTTTAAGGAGATTTATTCGATGCCTCACTAATTCATATGGATATGTATAATATAGTTCTTTGTTATCGCCTTGAGGAAACATATCATACATCAATTTAAAAAAAATATATGTAGGGTTATAGTTGCATAGTTTTAATAGTTGCTTAAAATAATTACGGGGTATTACTGTATCTGCATCAAGTACTGATATTAGAGTCCCATTACTATCAGAATATTCCTCAGATAATAATTCTTCAACATATGCACGTGACCTTTCTGCATTTTGAGCATCATCAGGAAAAATATATTTGTCAGGAATATTTATATATGATATAGCAATATGATCATTATGCTTTCCTATGAATTCTTTAATCACTGTTAAATCAGTTCCAAAATTACTCTCTTCATTAATTCCACGTGGTAGTCTATTTGTTTTTGATGTGATATATTCGATAGATCCAATTGTTAATAAATTATCTAAAAGTATTGATAAATTTTTTACTGAATTTAAGGATTTACCATTTATTGCATAAATTACTTCGATCTGTTGATCTCTTTCTAGGCTCTGTCTGCAGATGCTTTTAAGTTGTTCTATAAAGTTTCCATTATTGAATTCGTTACATACAGGAACAACAAATATAATTTTCTTGTACTCTACACCTAAAGATTCATGACTCATAGTGCAGAATTATATCACAATTATGCTAGAACAATATATTAGATATTATAACGTATAAGAAAAAAACAGAAAATTTTCCACCCTCCTAAGTTTGTTGACTACTGATCCTTAATTTTTAACTGTTTCATACTTTTGCTTTTTCGAAAGTTTCACCAAAGCTTAAACTTGCGAATTTATATGATTACGAAGTATATAAATCTTTTTATAAGACTCTCCTGTATTCCAAATTGGATATGCATTAGGGGGATTTTACAATTTTATGCACAATATTCTTTTTCCAAATTTATTATAGTAGTACCATTGTCGTCTATTCGTCTATTTGTATTTTGTGAAACTGCTAAATCCATTAAATCCGAAATCTAATTAATACTGTGTTCATTAATAAAATCAATGTTATTAATGCAAGTATTCCTGTCAAAGCACCATCGTGTAATCTTTTTAGTGCTTCCTAAAATTCACAATGAATGCAAGTACATTGCGACGAATTACATCTTCAATGCAAGTCTAATCTCATTTTGATGACTAGGTTTGGTTTTAATAATAGCTGTTGCTGATTTGTTACTTTGATCTTCTGAATATTCAATAATTTCTATTTTCTCACTTAAAATATTTGCTCTTACATCTTCTGGTAAATTAGAAATACGTGTTTCAATATCTTTTATCCTTGAGTTTAATTCCTCATCAGAGTTAAACTGTATTTTTATGCTTATTACTGAAAAACCAATAGATGTGTTTGTAATTAATGATGCAGTACTATTGGGTATTGTTGTTATCTCTCCTAAATTATTTTTTATTGTGAAAGACCTCAAGGTCATATTTATTACAATACCTTCAATTTGAGGATTTGATAATTTTATATAATCACCAATACTAAATATATCTTCTGTGAATATAAAGATGCCATTTATATAATTATTCAGCAGATTCTGCAATGAGAAACTAATAATAAACCCAAATATTCCTACGCCTTCAAGAATAGGAGTTACATTAAAAAAATTTGTTAATATAATAACTATTGAAGATATTACCATTATAAGTATCACAATAGAGCGTACAAATGAATTTAAGGTATTTAATCTTCTTTTATATCTAGTGTGCGTATGAATTGGTGATATCTTTTTGTAATTATTGATTATATACTCCGTAGTTAATTGCGAAATAAATATTATTCCAAATCCGCTTATTAAATCAATAACCAAATTTATTATTAAATTTCTCATATAAACGCTATAAATATTGATATAATTGCAAGAAAGAATGAAATAACCCAGAACCTCATAACAATTCTTTCTTCTGACCACCCTATTTTTTCAAGATGATGATGAATAGGTGCAATTTTAAATATTTGTATATTAAATAGTTTCTTTCCAAGCTTTTGAATAATTACACTGCCTACTTCAACTAAATAAGGTAATCCTGTAACAAACAATAGAAATTCTCTATGCATTAGAATAGATATAGTTGCGAGTAACGCACCGAGTGAAAGTGAACCAATATCCCCCATTTCAAACCTTGCTGGTTTTATATTGAAATAAAGATAAACAAGCAGAGTCCCAATTACTGTAGAGATAAAATAAGAGTATTGTGTATAGTTATAAAAAATTGATAATGCAAGGAAGACTGAAAATGAATTTAAAAGTAAGCCAGCTGATAATCCGTCCACACCATCTGTTATATTTACGGCATTTGCATACAGTACAACAAGAAATATAGTTAGCGGAATAAGCCAGAAACCAATGTTAATATATCCAAATAATGGTATCCAAAGAAGCGTCCAATGAACCTTAAAATATAACCAATAGCTTATTATTCCTCCAGCTATTATTTGAACAAGTACTTTCTCGTGTGGATGTAATCCTGTACCAAGACGTGACGAAAATGAATAGAATATTGATTTATATATACTCCAAGGAATTAATAAAGCAAAATATATTCTTTTGAATATATTCACGTGTTTCAATGCTAAAAGAATAGTCCTTCTTAGAGGTCGTACTGTTCTTTTTCTACCAAATATATTCATTATGTCATCAATACCGCCTATTATTGCACAAAGCAGAAAAACAAATAATGGAAGCAAGGTATATCCCCTTGAATAATTGAAAAGTAAAGTAATAGAAACTATACTAATTACCATTATTATTCCTGCCATTATAGGGATGCCTTCTTTTTGGCGTCTTGTAGGAATCTGTTTATATGAGTCATCATATTCACCATTTCTTACTAATTTCAATTTATATAGAAGACTCGTGATAGGGAAAATTAATATGAGTGAAAGGGCTGCAGAAAGTAAAATATATTCAATTGAATGAAATAGTAGTGTTTTCATATATTATTTAATAAATTTAAGCGTGCAATATAATTATCATTAATTGCATATTTAATAAGTTTACTAAGTTTTTCACTTGCAAATTCCTGTAATACTATACTAGAATTCTTATTGACAACATTAACAATGGATCTTTCAACACCAATTCCGCTTGTTGAATGAGCTATAAGTATTTTCTTAGGGTAATTGCTATCATCATATTCAATTGATTCTACAATAGCAACATGTTTTCCGCCAGAAAATCTTATTAAATCAGAAACCATAATTCTTTCTATATCTTTTTTTGTTGCATTTAAATCTTTTGTTAAAGCATTTGCTGAAACTAGATTAACATTATTTTCCCTATATATTAAATATTTTAAGTATGCGAGTGTATTTATTGGCTTTATACTTTTCACTAAATTCTTACCATATCGTTCTTCTAGTACTCTGTATACAAACCCAGAGCAATCAATTCCAATCCTATATTTTTCCAGTGTTTTTAAATCTACTATGTTATTATCAGTTGCAAATTTTTTAATATCATTTAAACTTCCCTTTCCTTTATATAGCAGATTCCTACCACTAGTACTGTTATATATGTAATATGGAATACCAATCCATTTATCAATTATCGCAGTTAATGCCTTATCTTCAGATTTTAATATCATATAATCTCAGTTCCATTATATATTTCTCTAACAATATTCAATATTGTATTATGTAATATATTATTGCCTTCAAAGAAATCAGATTTTCCAATTATTCTACAAAACTCACTTCTTGGTTGAATTACGCTACCTTTTGAATTTTCATTTATAAATATATTTGATGTTGAATATACATCATTTATACTGTATGCATTTTTCTCTATTAATTTCATCGATCCATCTGAAAGATATAATCCGTTATATTCATTCTTAATTAAGATATTCTCTGTATTATGATTTCTTAAAACTAAAATAGATGCAATTTGAGGTAATGTATTAATATAGTTATATTCATTTCTATCAATCATTGGATCAATATTAAAATATTCTGCAAGGTGAATTAACGGCAATGAAATAACTCCATTCTCATCTTGTATCTTTGTAAAATCTTGAACGCTTGCAGTTTGTCTTGCATTAACCTCAATTATGTAAACATTATTGTTTTCATCAATTACAAAATCGATCCCAAACATTCCCCAGAATCCATTGTTAACATACAATTCAGACCCAACCTTATCAGTTATCTTTACAAGCTCATTTCTTAAAGTATCTGATAATCCATTTTGGTTAAAATTATTGCCACATGTTTCACCTTTACTTGCATTTATCTCCTTAATTGCAGTTATCTGATTTGATAATCCTGCTATATATGTCCCCCATTTTGTTGCAACCGCATTAATTGTGAAGTACTGATTACAAGAATCTATATATTGACTAATTTTACATGGAAATCCTGATAATTTTGAATTTACTAGATCAGTATATTCATCTTCATTTTCTATTATATATGTACCATCTCCAGAATGTGATTTGTTCAGTTGAACTACAAATTTATTTCCATCGAATTGCCCAACCATTTCTTTATATGTGATACCTTTATCAATAGTTGATATTATAATTTTCTTTGGAAAATATTCACCGATTACAGTATTCTTAAAATTATTAAAGAAAGATATTTTGTCTTCAATCGATGAAGTAGATTCATAAGATGGATTAATTAACTCACAGCCGTATACAGTATTTCCTGGATTTGGTTGACTTTTAAAAAGCATTACAAATTTTTTTTGTTCTATATTATTAATATATTCAATAAATTTACTATCCTTATTTCTTACGAGATCCCTTGCAGAAAGACTTGTATTATCCTCAAAGTATTTTACCTTTACTCCTCTATTTTCTGCAATTCTTTTCTGATACCCGTTATCATTCGTTAATATCTCATAATTGTGAAGATAGTCCTCAAATAGGAACCCACGAGAAGCTCTAGGAGTTAAATAAAGGATAGTTCCTACTGTATTTAATTTATTAATAATATTAATCACAAATTTAACCTGAAATAATTATAACACTTCGTGACTGTCTTTTTATATCCCCATTCTCAATTGCTTTAATATATCCTGCAAATGTTAGAGCACCATCATTAGTTAAATTAAGATTTTCAAGTCTTTTTAGTAGTTCAATAGAAGATTCAATTCTTAGATTTTCTATTGCATAACTACTACCATGACTTTTATCAATTATCTTCGTTATTTCTTCTAAATATGGAGTTACAGGCATAGATATACAATCAGCAATTGATGATGCTTCTGACTGAAAATTAAAATCATAAAGTTTTGCAACTGAGTTGTGTCTTGAATTTTGAATAGCAAAAAATTTATGTTCAGAAACAAATCCTTTATATATTCCGCAAAAAGCAGTTCCACTACTTACATTTACAAAAATTGAATCAAACTCAGGTAGATCCTTTTCTATCTCCATCCCAAGTTTAGTATACCCCTCCATTGATGAGGCATGTTCAACAGTCGAATTTACAATGACACTTTTTTTATGTGATTTCATCCATTCAACCATCTCCTTTCTTGGATCAGCTACTGAATGTATATATATATTAAGAGAAAGTAAGCTATCAATTTTCTCTTTCTTCCTTTTGTCTATAGATTCAGATATGAAAATATGAAGAGATTTCTGATTTGAATTTTTAAAATATGTCATATATGAAATTGCAGCATTTCCTGAGCTTGAAAGTACAAGATCCTTATTTTTATATCTTGATAACACATTTATTGTTGCCCTATCCTTAAATGAACCGCTTAAATTCTTCGTTTCATCTTTTACCCATGTTTCAACTCCAGTATATTTTGATAATGACTCTAATAAATATATAGGAGTGTGTAATAATTTAGCCATTTACAGCTTAATTATACATAATTTTTAAACTTATTTACATTTATGTTATTTTGATATAATATGTTACCAAATGACTATAATATGTGTTGATTGCGGACATGAAATAATATCAGAGGACGTAGAAGTTCATATTGGTGATACACTTGTATGCAATGTATGTGGTGCAGTTCAATCAGTTGTTGATAATTCAGGTAAGACTGTAGCCATATCAGAAGAAAAATAACGAAATATATTATTTTTCTATTAAAAATTCACTCTTATAACTTCAGGTATAAGTGTAACATTGTATTGTTCTTTTACCTTTTTGATGGCGTATTCAATTAAATTATTGTAATCCTCTGATGATGTCCCCTCATTAATGAAGAAATTTGCATGTTTTTCATATATATAGGCGTTATTTATTCTAAAGCCTTTAAGGTTGCAACTATCAATAAGGTATCCAGCAGATATACTTGGTAAATTATATTTTAATTTTTCCTCTTCACTAAAATTCTTAAAAGTACTTCCGAGCGAATATCCCTTTGGTTGTACATTTACTTTCTGCTTTATCCAGTTTTTTGAAAAATCACTATAAATATTAATATTTTCTTGTTTATATAATTTAAAGATGGCTCCAAGTATTACAATTGATTTGTCTTTTTGAAAAATACTTTTATCATATCCGAAATCCAATTCATTATTAGAAAGTAACTTTATTTCCCTATTATTTTTTAGAACAACAACAGCGTCAATGTAGTTTGATAATAGCTCAATTCCCCCATGCACATTGTTATATATAGCACCGGAAACATTTGCTGGAATATATGAAAACCAGTGTAATCCAGAGAATCCTATTTCTAGTGTGTACTGTATTAAATATGATAATCTTACTCCTGATTCTGCAAAAACATATACAGGATTGGATTTATCCTCCTTAAAATATATACTTGATAAATTTAAACTTGCAGTGCTTTTATCCCCTTGTTTTAGATCATAATTGGATCTAGTTTCAGGTATACTATCGCTTATGCATGAATAATTTTCTAATATAAAAATACCGTTACTAGATATCTTAACAACATCACCGATGTATTTCTTATCTGAGAATAAAACATCTGATCCGTTCCCTAAAAAAAATGGAACTTTTAGATCCTCAAATTCATTTGTATATTTAAATTTAGTATTTTTAATATATTCTAGGAAATTTAGCCTATCTATATTTGTATTATATAGATCTCTGAATTCCATATATCTAGAACATTTACCACCTAAATGAATTCTTGTGACTTCACTTAATGGATAATTTCGTTTTAATGTATAACTTAATTTTCTTTTTTCCATCCGTGTACGATATTAAAACTTAATGCATTTACAAGTCCAAACATGAACCATATCTGCATTATATATAGTGTTGAGAATGCGTAATATTGAACAAGAAACGCTAAGAAGACCGCAGTAAGTGCATATAGAATTAACTTGTTTTCTATAGATACATCCTTAGCACTCAGTGCGTTATAAATATTCCTTGCAATAGTAATTAGAAGAAGTGAGAAAAATACAATCCCCACAATCCCCTCTTCTGCAAGAACTTCAATATATTCATTATTGGTTATTCTCCAGCCGATAATTTGAGTTAGTGAACTAGGTTCCGTGTAGTAATTCGGAGCCATGTATGGGCCAAAACTACCTGGACCAATTCCAATAAGTTTGTGATTATCAAAAAACTGAATTGCTGAATTGATTGTAAGCGTTCTATCTGAGTCAGTAACTGCACTAGCTCTTGATACAAATGAATTGAAGCTTAGTGGAGCATGTGCATAGTCTATTATAAATATAATACCTAAAATTATTATTAAGCTAAAAAGTGATATTGTTAAAATAAATTTTAGATTTATTATTTTTCTAATAAAAAAATAAAGTATTGTTATTAAAGCAACAATACTTGCATACCATGCACCTCTCGAAAATGTTAGAAAAATATTAGTACTCACCAATACAAAAACAATTGAAAAAAAGATGAAATCTCTTCTATTCATCTTTATCTTTTCAATTATTTCTTTTACTCTTTTTGAGTGAGTTATCTTCTCAGCTAAATTGCTACTAGATAATATGTTTAATAATTTTGTGAATGATAATGACAATGGAATTATTAAAAAATTTCCCCAATACTGTGGTTCATTTTCAGTACCCATTACTCTTGGGAATCCAAATACTGCCTTTGAATAACTTGCAGTAAGAAGTGAGTATTTCAATGGTAAAAACATTCCAGCTAGAAACTGATATAGTCCAAATATTGATAGAATAACCGATGACCATATTAATGTCCTTACAATTTGTTTAAACAAATTTTCAGTTGTAATAAAATTTGAAACTAGAAAGAACACTAACAGTATAAATATGTCGAATATCATTACCTCAGTGCTTCTAGTCATATTTGGACTTACTGATAGTGATAGTAGTATAGATAAGCTAAAAAGTAATACAAATATATATGTTATATTCTTCTTTATCTCAACCTTCAAAATACTTTTTGTCTTAATTAATTTAAATAATAAAAGAATAATATATACAATAAATAATATTTGACTAATTTTAATATTTATTCCTCCTTTGCTAATTGCTCCAATTCTCTCAAGTGGGAGTGATAACGCAACAAGAACAAATATATATTCAGGATATTGTATAATTCTTTCAATATAATCCATGCAAAATAGAGGGATCGCAAATAGCACTATCGTAATTAATAACAATAATGTTAAAATATTCTCAGTGGTAAAATATAGTGACAAGGATGTGACCATAACTACTAATGAAAAGATTAAATATATACCTATTTTCAATTTCACAACGTTTTTAATTCTATGTTTTTACTAGAAGAATTATACACTAAATATATAAATATGTGTTAAATACAGATATACCTTATGAATATTATATATATTAACTCATTTGTTCTGGGATTCTTATCATTTTTTTCACCATGTATAATTCCTCTTACCCCTGTATATATAGGATATATTTTGCAAACTATACTAAAAAAAACAGATAATGGTAATTCGTTTGTATTCTCAATATTAAATATATTTTCATTTTTTATTGGAGCTTCACTGATATATATTTTTACAGGTACATTTATTTCATTTTTTTCTAATTTAGTGAGAAATGATTACATATTAGTTGAAAGAGTTTTAGGAATCTTTTTATTTTTTGTTGTTTCAACTAATTATTTAAAATATTTCAAATACCTGAAATATAATTCATTTATTTACAGAATAAAAAATATAGATGTTAAATATTCATTTATAAAAAATTTTCTTGCTGGTTTTGCATTAACTGCAAATTGGATTCCATGCAGCGGAATATATCTAAGTCTTGAAAGTGTAAGTGTTATTGGATTGCCTAAAATTGAATCAATACTCTCTCTTTTTATATTCTTCATGGGGTTAATGTTCCCTTTAATCCTATTTTTAATACTTTTTTCATTCTCAATAAATTTAAAATTTTTGAAAAATATTAAATTAATTCACTATTTTCAAGAATTTTTTAATATATTTACCCTCCTTATTTCATTGTTATTAATTCTTGGCGTATACAATATTTTTACATCATATCTTTTCTACTACGTTTCACGCCTCTAATTTTATGTTTGACAATATGTAAATTAATGGCATATATTGTATTTGCAAAATTAGAAAAAACAAAATATGCCATGTCCAAGTTGTGGGAAACCAACAAACGTAACTGATAAAAGGAACGAAGGTTTTAGGATAAAAAGAAGAAGAAAATGTTCAATTTGTCAGATGCGATTTGTTACATATGAGTATTTGGATTCAACTAAATTCAAAATTGTTAAAAAGAATGGAGATATCGAAAAATATTCAAGGGACAAATTAAAGAGGGGGATTCTCATGGCAGTCTATAAAAGAGGAATAGATGAGCATATGGTTAATGATATTGTTGATGTTATTGAAGTAGAAATCTTCACAAGAAAAAACCACGCACTAACTACCTCAGTACTAGGTAGTTTAGTTCTTACTCAATTGCGTAAAATTGATATTGTAGCTTTTATTAGATTTGCCTCGGTCTATGAAAACTATACTTCAATTGAGCAGTTTATATATAAAATAAATAATTTATAATGAAAAAAAATTCTAATATTTTTAATAAAAGAAAAAGTCCAAATGATTACAACAGAGATATTGTGAACAACTACTATGATCACGATGTTAAGGCTATAAATGAAGAAACAGGAGAATTCAATCAATTTGCCCCTTATGCTACATATATTCCACCAGAAAAGGATTCAATAAAAATCGAAGCATATAAGGAAGTTACATCAGGAAGGACATTACCTACAAATCAAAATAATGTATTTATTGATAGATATTCACTAAAGGATAAAGATGGCAATGCACTTGAAAAATACCCTGAGGCAATGTGGGTAAGAGTCTCAAGAGCCTTAGCATCTGTTGAAAATACAGAAGAATTAAGGCTCGAATATGAAAAGAAATTCTATGATGCCATGTATGATTTTAAATATATTCCAGGTGGAAGAGTCTTATCTGGTGCAGGAACAGGAGCAAATGTCACTTACTATAATTGCTTTGTTATACCGTCTCCAGATGATTCTAGAACAGGAATAATTGAAAATCTAAAAATAATGGTTGAGATAATGGCAAGAGCAGGTGGAGTTGGGATAAACCTTTCAACATTAAGACCAAAAGGTTCATATATAAAGACTGTAAATGGACATTCATCAGGTCCAATGGCATGGGCACAACTTTACAGTGTTGCAACAGGTGACGTAATCAGTCAAGGTGGATCAAGAAGAGGTGCTTTGATGCTTATGCTTGATGTATCTCACCCTGATATAGAGGAATTTATTACATCAAAATCACGCCCAAATTGGATTGAACACGCAAATCTTTCTGTTGTTATATCAGATGATTTCATGGACGCTGTTAAGAACAACTCTGACTGGGATTTAGTTTGGAACGGAAAAGTTTATAAAACAATAAAGGCAAGTGAGTTGTGGGATAAGATATGTAGTTATGCCTGGCAACATGCAGAACCAGGGCTTGCATTTTTAGACAGGTATAACAAATTATCAAATACATGGTATTTTGAAAATATAAGGTGCACAAATCCTTGCGGCGAACAAGGACTTGGAGAATGGCAGGTTTGTAATTTAGGCTCAATAAATCTTTCTGAATTTGTGAAAAACGGAGGTTTTGATTTTAAAGAACTTGAAAATGTTACAAGAACAGCTATAAGGTTAATGGATAATGTTATTGACCAAGGGTACTATTTCTTTAAGGAAAATAAAGACGCCCAGTTAAATGCTAGAAGAGTAGGACTTGGTACAATGGGTCTTGCTGATGCTCTAATCAAATTAGGAGTGAGATATGGAAGCGATGAATCATTAGATGTAATTGAAAAAATATATAGAGTAATAAGGGATACTGCATATAGTACTTCAAGTGACATTGCTTTAGAAAAAGGTTCATTTCCATTGTTTGATAAGGAAAAGTACATGCAAGGTGAATTCATTAAACAATTGCCAAAATCAATTCAAGATAAAATAAGGAAGAATGGTATAAGAAATTCAGTACTACTTACCCAGGCACCTACAGGTGCAACTTCTCTTCTTGCTGGAGTTTCTTCAGGAATTGAGCCTATATTTTCATTTAAATATATGAGGCATGATAGAATTGGGGATTATGAGGTTATTCATCCGCTGCTTCAAGAATGGATATCTTTACACCCTGATGTCGAAGATAATATACCTGACTTTTTTGTTTCAAGCAATGACCTTAAACCTGAAGAGCACGTAAAAGTACAAGCATTGATTCAAAAATATACTGATTCATCAATATCAAAAACTGTATGTGCTCCAAAATCATATACTGTTGAAGACGTAAAGAAATTGTATATGTTAGCATATGATACTGGGTGTAAAGGTATAACATTCTATAGAGAGGGGTCTATTGAAGGTGCTGTTTTGGAAGATATATCAAAGACAAATAAGGAAGAGAAAAAGAAAGTTGTTTTTAAAAATAGAAGTAAAGAACTTAATGGCATTACATACAGACAGGAAACTCATTTCGGGAAATCATATATTACAATCAATTCTCTCGAAAATGGCGATATATATGAGGTATTTATTAATCTTGGGCAGGTTGGATCTGATGTAGCTGCAGATGCTACAGCATTAGGTAGAATTATATCTTTGAATTTTCAGATTCCAACTGAAATATCAAATACAGATATAGCGTATAAGATAATAAAAAGATTAGATAATATTAAAGGGACGGGTTCGTTCGGTTTAGGACACGATAGAATTACATCAATTGCTGATGCAACTGCAAAGGTTATAAAAAAACATATTGAAAGGGTAAAAAAAGATAATGATGATAGCCATTTATCAACAAAGGAAGAACTTGATCTATGTCCTAAATGCGGTAATTTAACACTTGTACATGAAGAAGGATGTGCAAAATGTCATTCATGTGATTATTCAAAATGCTAAAGATATATTCTATATTTTTAGAGTTGTAAGTATTATTTTGTTTGTACTCATTTTTTTAAAGGAGGCACGGGATCATAGCCTCCTTTTGAAAATGGGTTACATCTAAGAATTCTATAAGAGGCCATTATTGACCCCTTAAATATCCCATGCGTATCTATCGCTTCTTTTCCATAATCAGAACATGTTGGTGAATACTTACAATATCCAGCAGGAAAAAATCTTTTAAAAATTCCGTGATCAGGAGATATGGTCTTCTGATATACATCAATAAGGAATATAAATATCTTTTTCATCATTGCCCTATAAAATCCTGAACAAAAATCTCTTCGTACTGACTTTTTCCGCCATTTATGACTCCTATTCCTACATCAGTATAGTTTTGATTTAATATATTTTCTCTGTGAGGAACACTTTTCATAAATCCAATATCTGCTGATGAGACATTTGGAGCTAATGCTATGTTTTCACCTACATAAACAAAGTTCAAATTACTACTTTGTATTCTGTCTAAAGGAGTTTGTCCCTGTGGTGTTATATGCGAAAAAAATCCATTAGTATACATATATTTACCATAATTTTCAGCAATTGTTGATAGTGATTTATTTAATTTTAGCGGTTGTAATCCGATACTTTCTCTTTGTGAATTTATGAAATTAAACATTGTTGTCTCGTCACTTTTGGAAACTGTTGTATTAGTTGTTTTAAAACCTAACTCAATAAGTTTCTCACCGTTTTGTGAAGTGTTATTTGATAATAGATTTGTAGGAAGTGTAGCAATTTGAGAAATTGTTTGCGAAATATTTGCTCCATATTTGCCTGCTAACTCCTTTGATATATATAAAAGATTTGATGCAATATATGAAGAATTTATTGCAGTTTTTACATTATTTGGAATTGGTAATATAACAACAACATAAACAATAACTGTAACAATAATAAGACCTTTAATTACACTTCCAACAAACCCTGCAATTTGGTTAATATAATTCTTTATTATAATATTGGGAATAAATTTCAGTGAAAGTGGTGCAATAATGTAATATACAAACATAAATATTGTCCAGCACAAAACTATAGCAAGGATATCAATATATGATTTAGGTAGAAAATTTAATTTTGGGTATATAAGGTTAAATACTAAATATGAGTACCTTATAGATACATAATATGAAAGAATATAACCTATTATCTCTAAAACTATTCCAATAAAACCAGTTCTCAATCCTCTTAATCCATAGAAAAGGAGAATACATATAATTATAATATCAATATAGTTCACAATTTATCTGTTAGTAAGTTTAACATAAATTAGCTTTGCATAAAAATTTAGATCAATACAAGAACTTGATATATATTTTTATACCTTTATCTCACTTGAAACATTTATTGACACCATTTTGTATAATTGCTTAGAATATATAATATATGGAAGAAAATATTAATACAATTAATAATAATAGCGAGAACAATGTTATTAATTCAAATATAAAACCTGTAATTACTAGAAATAAAAATAGTGATAGAAGTTTTACCTTTATATTCTTTATTTCATTTTTAATTGCACTTGCTACGGGTATATTTTCTGGAACAGTTACTGCTGTTATATTAGCAAAGTATTTTCCAAATATTGATAGAAATACTGTAAGCGTTGTAAGTGAACAATCATCAGTTATAAATGTTGTTAAAGAAACAAATAGTGCAGTTGTTAGTATTATTGTTGAATCAAATAACCCTACTCCTCAAGTACAACCGTTGTTTAATAATT
Source organism: bacterium (assembly GCA_021806925.1). GTDB lineage: Bacteria > Patescibacteriota > Dojkabacteria > JAKAPS01 > JAKAPS01 > JAKAPS01. Next base: position 95,044 of record JAKAPS010000002.1, read on the forward strand.
TTTTTGGAATTACAACAACTCCACAACCGAGTACTACACCTCAAGAAATTGCTGGGGGGTCAGGTTTTTTAATCTCTCCAAATGGTTTAATATTAACAAATAAACATGTAGCTTCAGATTCATCATACATCTATTCTGTTGTTTTCTCAGACGGAACAAAATACCCTGCTACTTTAGTTGCACAAGACCCGACAAATGATATTGCATTTCTTAAAATAAATTCAAATAAAACTTTCCCATATTTGAAATTATCTTCATCAAGCTATTTGCAGGTAGGTGAACAAGTTGTAGCTATTGGGTATGCACTTGGCCAGTTTAATAATACTGTAACATCAGGTATTGTTTCTGGACTTAACAGAAATGTTACAGCACAGGATCCTTCTACTGGAGCAAGTGAATCATTAAGTGGTGTAATACAAACTACAGCTCAAATTAATCCTGGAAATTCAGGAGGTCCATTGCTTGATTTAAATGGTAATGTAGTTGGAATTAATTCAGCAGTTGATCAGTCAGCTCAAGGTATAGGATTTGCAATACCTATAAATCAAGCTACAAGCGATGTTCAGTCTGTTGAGCAATCAGGTAAGATAGTTAAACCAGAGTTAGGTGTAAGAACTGTTGCTATGAACAGTACCTATCAGGCAATACTCGGAATACCATATAACTATGGAGCATATATAACCTCAGATGTTTCTGGCGATCCTGCAGTATTACCTAACTCCCCTGCTGAAAAAGCTGGATTACAGTCAGGTGATTTGATACTTTCCGTAAATGGAACAGAAATTAATAATCAAAATCCTATATTTGTTGTTATTGGAAGTCAACCATTAAATAGCGTTGTAACTATAAAATACTTTAGACAAGGGAAAGTATATACTACAACAGCAACATTAAATTTGGCATTCTAGAAAAGGAGCTACTGCATATATCTACTCCATATTTTTTGGATCAAAATGATCAGACATGTTTCTTATTTTATCTGAATCAGGATTTTCATTTTCTAGTACTATTGGAAGTGAGGTTGCAATTTCTTTTTTTAAAACAACAACATATGAATTTGGATATCCTTCCCATTTTCCTAATATTAAATTACAAAATTCTCAGACTATGCATAACTATTATTATAAATCAAAAACAATATGGTTGCGGAAACAATGCTTTTCCTGCTTCAGAATTTTTATCAAGGTTAAGTAATCCTAAAATATAAACTTTACAACGTTCTGTAAGATTGGATACACTAACTGGTCCAGGTGAAGTATATCCGACACCTTAAGCTGCTTTAGTAAATAAATTTTTACATTCTTCAAACTCAAGAACTACTGCACCACCATTACCGCAAAACGTTGCATCAGGAAACCCTCTTCTTTCTAAATTAAGTCTAACCAATGACATGTGTTCCTCTTGGGAACGTAAATTTGCATAATGTAATGCTTGTTCTATTGAGCCTATTGCATATAATGTTGTATCCCCAACAGGAGAAGTAAAAACTTTTTCTGCTCCGTAAATCATGCTTAATAATTCAAGCATTGTGCAACCACGATAAACCATTCCATTTTCTGTTGTATAAGGAAGTTCATCAATAGTAATTTGTTTTCTATCTCTGTTATATAAAATCTTTTCTTGCATAGAAGCATATTCATTTTGAGATGCAATGGAAGAGTTACTAAAATGAGGCGCAAAATTGAAATGTGAATCTTTATACATTCTAATCTTTAATTCCACTTGTACTATAAATGATTTCTAGAATTTTTTCAAATAGCACAGATACACATTAAACATATCACTATTATATGACAAGAACACTAGTACACTAATTGAGAAATGTAATCAATTCTGTTCCACTTTATATTTCACATAAAGTCATCAAAACAGGAATCAATATCTATATTACTTATATTCTTATTTACAAGAGCACCGTCTTTTAACTGGTCTAAATCATCTTGATATGATGGTTTATCCTTCTCTTCATAGAAAATTCCGAGTGGTATTCTATCTCCCCACTCTAAACTCTTTTCATATGCTTTCACCAAATTAGTTCTGTCGTATTTTTCAGTATTTTCAATATTCTCATCTAGAGAATAAACTCTTTCTCTATACCACGGATATGTATGAACTAAATTAAAGGTTACGCATGGCTGAAGAATATCAACAAATGAAAATCCGTTATGCTCAATTCCTTTTACAATAAGGTCAGTAACTTCATCCTGTCTTCCAGAGAAACCTCTAGCAACAAATGTTGCCCCTTGTGTTATTGCTAATGCAATAGGATTCAATTTAATCTCAATTGCTCCTAATGGAGTTGATTTACTTACATAACCTTGATCGCTTGTAGGTGCAGTTTGCCCAGTCGTTAAGGCATATACTTGATTATCATGTAATATAACAGTTATATTAGGATTTCCCCTACATGCATTTAAAAAATGTGATATTCCTTCTCCAAATAAACCGCCATCTCCTCCAGTAACAATTATTGGAATATTATGGTTTGCAATTTTTACTCCTTCAGCAATTGGAATAGATCTTCCATGTAAACCATGAAACCCATATGCGTTAATTGTATTACACATATTACCGTTGCAACCAACATCATAAACCATTAGAACTTCGTGTGGTTTAATATTTAATCTCACTAGACTTGATTTTATTGCAGCCCATATACCAAAATTACCGCAACCAGGACACCAAGTTGGAAAGTTTGGTGAATTAAAGTCAGATACGTTTTGATTAGTTATTGTAGCCATTTTTTTATTTGCTTATTTTTTTTATTTTGAAGAACAAAATTAACTATTTCTTCAGGGAAAATAGGTCTTCCATCAAATTTTAATATCTTATTGCTTATCTCATAACCTGTATACTGAGCAATCAATTCACCAAGTTGACTTGTCATGTTATTTTCAACTAAATATATATTACTTGAAGATTCAATTAATGCACTAACACTTGATGCAGGAAAAGGAGACAAATAAAGGAGATGCAAAAGATTTGCATTCAATCCTAATTTCTTTAATTTTTCCATTGCAGAAATAATTGCACCCTTGGTTGACCCCCATGCAATAAATGTTATTTTTGCATGTTTTGGTCCATATAGCACAGGTTCAGGTATCTCTTTTGTTGCTTCAGTAAATTTCAGATACCTTCTTTTTTGCATTCTAACTCTGTTATCTGCTTCCTCAGAGACAAAGCCATATTCATCATGTTCATCACTATTAGCTAGGTATATGCCGTTCATAACACCAGGAACAGTCCTTGGATTAACACCAGTTGGATTAAGGTTATTCTGCATGTATCTTTTATAGCCATGAGGAATAACATCTTTTTCTCCAGGAATCCAGGTTTCACCTCTAGTTATTTTCAAATCTTTATATTCAAATTTTTCAGTAACAACTGGTGATTCGGCTAGCAGCTTATCCGATAATATTATAACTGGTAATTGATATTTCTCAGCTAGGTTAAATGCTTGAAATGTAGCATAAAATGCTTCATCAACATCACTTGGTGCAAGAACAATCCTAGGGAATTCACCTTGAGAAGCGTTTAGACAGAACTTTAAATCACCTTGATCAGTCCAGGTTGGTAAACCAGTTGCAGGTCCTGGTCTTTGAACAACAACATACACACTAGGGACTTCTGTAATTGCTGATAGACCTAAACTTTCAGTCATTAATGAAAAACCGCCTCCTGAAGTAGATGTCATTGCCCTTACTCCAGCATACCATGCACCAATGCACATGTTGGCAGCTGAAATTTCATCCTCTGTATGCTTTAAAACAATGCCAAATTGCTTTTGCTTACCTGCAATATAATGGAGAATACTTGAAGATGGTGTCATTGGATAGCCAGCATAAAATTTAATTCCAGCTTTAATTGCTCCAAGTGCAATTGCTTCATTCCCAGAAATATATATCTTCTGCCTAATATTATCATTGTTTAAATTTTTTTCGATTCTGAAATAAAAATCCTTTAATGGATTCTCTTTGCTATATTTATATCCATCTTCAATATTTTTTATATCTTCTTCAACGATTTTTTCATTTTTAGATTTAAATACTGAATTAATTGAATCTTTAAGAATATCAATGTCAACACCTAGATAACCAAACATAACACCAAGTGCAACTGTATTTCTCATAACAGTTTCAGATGAGTTATTTTTTACAATAGTTGAAAGAGGTACACCAATTAATTTGTAATCAGCATTTTTCCTAAATGATTCTAATGGAATAATATCAGAATCATATATAATCCAACCTCCCTTTGAAAGATCTTTCTCATGAATATCAACGCTTGTTTTATCTAATGCAATTAAAATATCACAATATTTATGAATTGCATAAACCTTTGATGAGCCAACTGTTAATGAATAAGAGTTATTTCCTCCACGAATCAACGATGGATATTCACTGTATGAGTGTGAGTAAAGGCCAAGTCTCATGGCAACCTTTGCTGACAAATCACCAGAAACAGCAATACCAAAGCCTGCTTGACCGGAAATTCTCCACGTTACCGAATTAGTTACGTATTTTTGTTTTTGACTGAAAGGCAGTTTCATCAAATATATAATTACACAAATCAGATCACTTTGGCAAGTATAGAAGAGCTAGTGATGCATATGATTTGTCATAGTAGTGACTAAGTAATAGATCTCCACCATGAGCAGGATCATTCATTAAATAATCATTGCCAACTTTTTTTGTTAAAAGAACATAGTGATCAGCATATGAAAAACCGATAATTACTGGATGTCCAAGTTCAAGCTGGTTATCAATATTATCCCAATTTACAGACCCCCAGTTACTTCCTAATGTACTTAGATTAAGAAGTCCGAGACCACTTAATGTAAACTGATCACCAAATACGAAATAGTAAGGGTTATATGCAATTGTTGCAGGGGTAATATTTTTTGATGGGTAATAATACTTTGCTACCATTGCTACATCCGTAACAAGACACCCAACAGATGCTAAATTATCACCATAATAAGGAGAAACGTAATAATCTCGTCTTCCCATTCCACCTAAGATCATACTCCCCCATCTCGAATCATTTTGCAAATAACAATAATAGTCAGTAGCAGGACAACCAGGAGATTGAGTTGAATAATTTCCATAAAATGTATTAATTGTCTCTTCTTTTGCTCCTGGAATAAATATCTTTTGATTTTCAGAAACAGTATTATTAGGTATTATATTCCATGATTCAATTGAGCTTTCGGAAACAGCATACGTATTAGAAATTGACCTTAGTGTGTCTCCTTTATTTACAGTATAAATTATACCATGGAGTGGAACTATGCTTAATTTTGACCCTGGAGTTAATGTGCTGGTACTGCTTAAATTATTAAAAAATTCAATAGTTGAAGGACTCAAATTTAAATTCTTTGATATTGAATCAATTGTATCTCCAGCCTTAACAGTATACCAGGAAATTAATTCAGAGGAAGAGTTTTTGTTTACATTTGTTCCACTTAATGTGAATGCCAGATTAGTCAAAGGAACACTTCTATCAGCTGCTAATACGGATTTTGTAGTTAATTCGAACTGTTTAGTTTTACCGAAAACTTCGTTATATTTCAAATATGCAATAGAACTTACTATGAATATAGGTAAAATAATTGAAAGAGCTATGAAATATTTAAACATGTATCCCCTATCCCAATACAACCCTTTTGTTATTTCTTGCTTTATTAATATATACATAGATGAAATGTATTTTGCTACAAATACAACAAAATACATTAAATCAAACAACTTTTTCTTGGCATATGAAAATATGAAGGCAAAATAGCCAAGTATAAAAGCAAACGAAAAAACATTTACACTTTCCTTTTCCCCAATCAAAGAATAATTAATTGATCTTTGCGAAGGGTCAAAAGAAGTGTCAAGATTTGTTCCCATAGCTGAATATAATTGTATCAAATATACGACTCATTTGCAATTAAAATTGATATGATTATGCCCGTATTCCTTACAGATATTGAACAATCAGACTATTTACTGTAAATGTACTTAAAAAATTATAATTATCATAAATATCTCATCAATTATTCCCTATTTTCCTTCATTTTAACCTTAATTAGTAGCGTTTCTCCGTTAGTGATGAATACTATTAAAGTACATTTATGATTTATCGATTACAATAAAATAGTACATATTACACATGTGTGATATTCATTTTTTTCATATATACATTTTCTTAAAGGTATTAATATATAACCATTAATCCTACATATTGACTAGTTACTATACCTATACTATTCATACATGTTGCAATACTATTATTTTAGTGATATATTAGTATATAGAAGAAAATTTATGTTTAATAAAGCAGAAATGGGAAAAAGGTTGGAGCTTGCTAGAATTGAAAAAGGTATAAGTCAACTTGAGCTAGCTCAGCAAATAGGATTATCACAAGGCATGGTTGGAAAGTATGAACGAGGGTTAAACAGAATTCCACCTGATTCATTAGTTAAAATATCAGAAATTTTAGAAAAGCCAATAAGCTATTTTTATGGTGAAACTGATTCAGCTGAGAATATGCAGCAGATCTTTAAATCTTTTCTTAAAGACAATGATTTTAGATACTCAACATCAACGCAGTCACTTGTTGAAGTGCCATATTTAGATGAGATATTCTCTAATAACATTATTGAACAGATATCACTAACAAGAAAAAAGTATCAAATTCAGAATGTATTTGCAGAAGAAAAGGATACATGTTTTGCAATAAAAACTAGTAGTTTAGGAACTGTTGATATAGATATCGCAGTTGATACTCTTATTATTGTTGACTATAACCTACATCCGATAAATGGTGACAGGGTTCTTCTATTTTACAATGGTAATCCTGCAGTAAGGAGTTACTATAAGAGAAATGATGTAATTGAATTTAGAAGCTCAAATCCTTTATTCGATTCTCCAATAATAAGGGATTCTGATGTGAAAGTTATTGGCGTTATAATAGGGGTAGAAAAAAGAATTTAATATTTTCTTATTAATCCTACAACAACACCTTGTATTTTTGCCTTTTTTACAATAATGTCCTTATATTCTTCATTTGAAGGTCTAAGGATTATATTATGATTCTTTTTATCAATAAAATATCTTTTTAATGTAGCTTCATCATTGTTTACCAATGCAACAACCATATCACCAATATTAGGTGAATCACATTTCCTAATAAGTACAATATCACCAGTCTTTATGTGTTCATCAATCATACTGTCTCCTTTTACTCTAAGTGCAAAAATATTATCTGTATCTCCATTTATCATATTCTTTGGAAACTGAATAAATTCACATATATTTTCTATCGCTAGAATAGGCTTCCCTGCAGCAATAACACCAACTAACGGAATTGATAATAATATTCCTGGGTTTATTTCTGGTATATTAAGAGAAAAATATATACCACTATCTTCCTTTACTCTTGAAATTATTCCTTTGGCTTCAAGTTTTGCCAAGTGTTCATGAACAGTAGAAAGTGTTTTTACATGTAAATGATTTTTAATATCTGTAAGAGTTGGGGCTGTACCATTTTCTTTTATGAAATTAGAAAGAAAGTCTACAATTTGCTTCTGTCTAGGATATAGCGTAGAAACCATTATTTCCTTAATAATACTAAAGTATAATCAAAATAAACAACACATAACATCTAGTTTATTTTGTTTTACAATACTGAAAAGTTTATATTATCTTCCTTTAACCCCTTTATTTTGAGTAGAACTCAACAATAAGAGCCTCATTTATAAAACTATCAATATCTTCTCGGCTTGGTAATCTATCAACAACACCATAGTTACCTTCAGTTCTTGTCAACCATGAAGTGCTTGCTGAATTACTATTCATTTCCAAATTTTCTTTTACTAATCCTCCTTCAATTATAGCTTTCTTTAATTCAATCTTATCCCCAGCAGATACTTCATATGAAGGAAATGAACACTTTTTACCGTTTATTAAAACATGGCCATGTGAAACAAACTGTCTTGCTTGAGCTCTTGTTGAAGCAAAGCCCAATCTATAAATAACATTATCAAGTCTTCTTTCTAAAAGAATTAATAGCTCAAGTCCAGTATTCCCTTTCTTCTTAACAGCACTCTTGAAATAGTTCCTAAACTGTCTCTCCATAAGACCGTACAATCTTTTAGCTTTTTGCTTTTCTCTTAAGTGAACACCATAATCAGAAAGCCTTTTCCTAGGTTTCTTTGCATGTACTCCTGGAATATTTGTATTTCCGCTAACAAGGGGGTGTTTTTCAGACATCCCTCTTTTACCTTTTAGAGAAAGATTAATTCCCTCTCTCTTTTCTAGTCTTATTTTTGGTCCTGTATATCTACCCATAAATTATACCCTTACTTTATACATTATATTTGAATCTTTGTCAAAGTTTAGAGCTTTTTACTGTCTCCCACTTCAAATTATTTCTTAGTACTTTTAGATATATAAACAAATATATCCAAATATATAGCCTGAATAGAAGAAGCAAAATCAAATAAAAGAACTCTTTTATGCTCCTTACGTACATGATTGTTGGTATTATACCATCGATAATTTCCTGAGCAAAGTTGCGTTTTGATATCTTTTCTTCACCCTTTCCCTTTATATCTTCCTTTATATTACCTCCTATAGTTCTTTTTTTTTGTTTTATAATATCAGCTAAATTTGTGGGGAATTTAACGTAGCAAATTGAAGTCTCATCATAGCCTATCATAAAACCTCTATTAAAAAAATTCTTACTTATTTCAGAATCCTCTATAATACTTGATTTTATAGGCATGTAGTCCCTATTTCTAATAGCCATAATATACCCTGAAGCAGGAAAAAATTTATTTGAGTGATTTAAAATGCCATTAATTCTTAGTTTTTCCTGGTTTCTTCTTAATCTGTTAGCATTAGCATCAAATAGTTCCCATGCCCAGAATCCATACAAAGTATCTCTTGAATTCAATGGTAATATCTTTCCAGTTGCTATTGATAAGTCATTCTTGATAATGTAGTTTACTATATTATTAAATAGATTCTGATCTATCAAAGTATCTCCATCAATTAAAACCGTATAATCTGAATTTATTTTTTTGAACAAATCATTAATTGCATTAATTTTCCCATTACCTTTATCAGTAAATATCTCTAGATTTGAGAATTTTTTATATTTTGGAGTTACTAATATCTTCCTTATTCTATTTACATTTTGATTACTCTTTAGTAATGCAACGGCTTTATTAAAACTTACAACACACTTTTCCAGTGTATAACGATCATCTTTTGATATTATGGCTACCGTTATCTCCATTTTAATTTATTTATGTTTTTCTAGTTTTTATTTAATTATTTTATCTACAATTCTAGATTAGGTTCTCTTTCAGAATAATCAAATATAGGTAATGTTATCTTTTTCTTTTCTACTAAATAATATCCAACCACACCAATCATTGCAGCATTATCCATGCTTAAGTGTGATGTATAAGGGAAATAGACTGGAATTGGATTTTCCGTATATTTCGATCTAATTCTTTTTCTTAATTCACTTCTTAAGTATCTGTTTGCACTAACTCCGCCTCCAACAATTATCGACTTTGGTTTAAATTCATCTACAGCTTTTAATGTCTTTATAAGTAACTCTTCTATTGCAACTAATTCAAATGATTTAGAAAAATTAGATATATCCTCACTTGTTACCTTATTATTCAACCTATACTCATTAAACTTCCTTTGAAAATCAGATTTAAGCCCTGAATAACTAAAATCGAAATCCTTAGAATATTGCATTGGAATTGTTAGTGGAATAATTTTAGTATAATTTTCTGCCATATCTGAAAGAATTTTACCACCCGGATAACCAAGGCCAAGAACTCTTGCTGATTTATCAAAAGCTTCACCTACTGCATCGTCTCTTGTCTCACCTATCTTTTCAAATTCAAAATAGTTTTTTAATATTACAAGTTCAGTATGGCCTCCAGAAACAAGTAAACTTAAAATAGGAAATTCAATATCCTTATTAAATATCCTTTTTCCATTCCGGTTCTTTGCAAAAACTGCATAAATGTGTCCAATCATATGATTAATTCCAATAACTGATATATTATTTTCAATTGATAATTTTTTAGCTCTGTTAAGACCTGTCTCAAGTGCAAGAGCAAGACCTGGCCCCTTTGTTACTGCTATTAAATCTATATCTTTTATATTTTTTTTTGCTTTCTTAAGAGCTTCATTTATCACATTATCAATAACATCTTCATGTATTCTTTTTGCCAAAGATGGAACAACTCCTCCATATATTTTGTGATAGCTTATCTGTGATGCAATAATATTTGAAAGTATAACATCATCATTAACAACAGAGACTGAAGTTTCATCACATGATGTATCAATTGCTAGTATATTCATATAAATTTATTAGAAAATGATATTTTCCTTGTTTCTTCGCCAGTCTGATTAAAAACAAGCCAATAAATATCCCAGTTAAACATTTCCTTTAACTCTTTAATATATGGAACCCCTTTCTCAGCCCATTCAATAACAACTATGTCACCATTCTTAACTCTTTTGTCGAGGTTGAATTTTCTAAGTTCATCTATTGATTCAATTCTCCAAAGATCCAAATGAAAAAGGTTTGAAGATTCTCCATTTTTAATATTTTGAAATTCATATACTTTCTCAATATTGAATGTTGGTGAATTTATGGTTCTAACAATTCCTAATTTTTCCCCTACAAATTTTGTAAAATATGTTTTTCCGCTTCCCATTTCGCCTTGAAGAGCAAAACCATATACTTTACTTGTATCAGTGTATTTCATACTTACGAACTCATGTGCAAATTTCCTAGTATCATCTAAACTATTAGATACGTATTCATCAAAATATTTTGGAATTATTTCACCTACTCGCAAGTACTTAACATTTCCAGCTTCTTCAATAGTAGTATCAATTACACTTGATGGTTGGTTATGAGGTAATTCACCAAAATCAATAAAAAAATCAACAAGTGAATTAAAGCTATTTTTTCTGTTATCAATCAAATCAAAATCGTTGATAGAATATGGTTTCTTTTTATATGATTTATTTGCACTTGTTGCAGTTATTGGAAAATCTAGTGATTTCAAAAGATTTAGTGTAAATTCAAATCCAGGAATTCTAACTCCCAAGCTTCCTTTTTCAGATTCAATTAGTTTTGAAACAGTTCCTTTTGATTCTCCAATAATGGTGACTGGACCTGGAGTAAATATATCAAATAAATTTGAAGCTTCATCATTAATATTGATATATTTTTCAGCTTCATTTTTAGATGGTACTGCAATCGAAATTGCTTTTCCCTCTCTTCTTCCTTTATATTCAAGTAGTTTTCTAACGGCCTTGTCACTAGTAGCTTTAACTCCTATTCCGTATACCGTTTCAGTTGGATATACTATAATTCCGTCATTTTCAAGAACTTCCTTTGCCTGATTAATTATGTCAGATTCATTTTCCTTTGTGTATTCGACAATCTTCATATTTACTTAATACTAATTAAAAAATATTTTCAAGTTTCAAGTCTGAAAATTGGTCAGAGGTTTTCTCACCAATAGATATTATAGTTTCTTCTATTAAAAAATTCTCTGATATTTCCTGAATTGCGATATTGTATGTGTTCCTTAATTCATTTTTATATTCAGTCAATTTCATCATATTTATGTATCTAGCTAAATCAAGATTAGAAATAATAACTTTAATTAATTCAATATTTCCAGCACCAACTAAAAGAATATAATAATCGTTGATGTATTTATCAAGAATACTCTTTATTCTATTTGACACATCAGTATTTTCCTCATCTGAGTGTATAAAATATATCTGCCTAGCTCTTCTTACAAATTCCTCGTTGAACTTCTGTTTATCAACTCCGAGTCTAAGCAAACATATATAGTCCCTTAATTTCCCATAATTGTCAGAGTATTTTGTATATAACCTAAATAATGATTCTTTTGTAATATCAATTTCAAGCAATCTAGCTATATCAAAGAATATTTCAAAAAACTCTGTATTTGAGGATTCTCCAGCAAGTAAAGAATTAAGTATAAAATCTGAATCAAATGCTAATAATTTCATAAATCTCTAGCTATTATAGCACATCTTTTTATCACTTTTTACATAGATAATGCAAATGTAAAATTTGAACAAAAAAATTAATAAATGATTTTATCAAAAAACAGGATCACTTTTCATCATTATCTTCATGACCTTTTATGTTTGGAATAAAAAGAGACAAAATAAAGCCAAGAAGTAAGAATATTGATGCAAATCTAATCGAATTGCTTATTGATGTTGTAATTCCATCATCAACCGCATTCTTTATGTTATTTCCTATTGTTTCTTCTTCCTGAATATATTTTTGATATAAATACTTATTCTCCCTAATTTGTAATGGAACTGAAGGCATAGAAACAGTTGAGGTTGAGAAGTTGTTTGAATTTATTTCAGATATTATTTGTGTTTTTACGCTACTAGGTACATTACTGATCTTATTCAGGTTATTTTGAACATTAGTAGACAGTCCTGCAGAAAGAATAGCACCTATTAATGCGACTCCCATGCTTGAACCTACTTGCCTTATTGTATTTAATACACCAGATGCACTACCAGACTTATTATGAGGAATTTCTGAAAGTATAACCTGCGTGTTTTGACTTATTGCAAGCCCAATTCCTAGCCCTAAAATTAGTAGAGCAGGAAGTAATGTATATAACTTCATGTTAGGTGATATATTTGAAACTAGAAATATACCAAGCCCTTCAAGAAATATTCCACTACTTACAATGATTTTTGTTCCAATCTTATTAACTCCAAATGCAGCTATTGGTGCAGCAACAAGTGCCCCAAATGCAAGCGGCAAGGTCAACAACCCACTTTGAAGTGCATTTAGCCCTCTTACAATCTGTAAATATATTGGTAATGTAAATAAGGCACTAAATTCACCAAGTGAAATTATGGAGATTGCAATCAATCCATACCTATATGTTCTAAATCTAAAAAATGATAAGTCAATTGCCGGTTCAAGATTCTTTTTTGATTTTATGTACTGAATATATATAAACAAAATCAGGAATATACCAGATAAAATCAATGAATACAGAATTATGCTTGTGTGTCCAGTATAATTATACCCTAGGATTGAAAAATTTGTCTTAGATGTAATCCAACCATATGTCTGTCCTTCAATTAGCGAAAAAACTAGAAGCAACAAACCTATACTGGAAGTAATTAATCCAGGTATATCTAATTTTTCTTTTAATTTCTCCTGCTTATCTGGAATAAATATAAATGCTAGAATAATACCCAATATTGATAGGGGTATATTTAACCTAAAGATCCATCTCCAAGAATAATATGTTGTAAAGAAGCCTCCAAGAATTGGGCCAAGAGCAACAGCAATTCCGCTAGTTGCACCAAATGAACCAAACGCAATAGATCTGTCTTTTCCCTTAAAAGTTGATGATATTATTGAAAGAACATTTGGAGATATTATTGCACCTGCAACACCTTGAAATAGTCTTGCAATAATCAACACTGAAATATTTGACGCCTCACTAGAAAGGAATGAAGTAAAACCAAATAGGAATACACCTAATATAAACATATTCCTTCTACCATATAGGTCACCTATTCTTCCTGAAACAATTAAAAATGCTGCAAATGTTATTGAATAGCCGGATATAATCCACTCAACATCAGGCAGAGATGCATTTAAATCCTTAATTATAGTAGGAATAGATACATTTACTGCAGTAGCATCTATGAGTGTCATAAATAACCCAATAATGAGTATCAGCAATATAATCCATTTAGAAGTATTCTCTTTCATATAAAATAAAACCCAATGTGATTTTAGCATTAGTAAGTATGATTTGACAAATATACCAAAAGTAATTACTTAAAACATAGTAGATATTATCTTAAGATATGGAGTAAAAAGAAAGCAATTCCCCTTACCTCAATGTTAACGATATTGTCACTGAGATTATGTCTATTAAAGAGAATTCAACTATTCATGCAGTTTATATAAATTTGACAAAACTCTTATCTACGTATTAGTCTATAGGTAACTATGGAAAAATTAATCGTATGGTTTTTTGAAGTTGGTAAAAATGATGTAAACCTAGTTGGAGGTAAAGGAGCTAATCTTGGAGAAATGACAGGATTAGGTATACCAGTTCCACCTGGATTTATAGTTACTGCACCAGCATATTTTCAATTTATAGATGAAACCTCATTAAGAGGAAGAATTTATGAATTGTTATCAGGACTTGATGTAAATGATAATAAAGCACTTGATGCTGCATCAAACGAGGTTATGAGTCTTATACAAAGAACTCCAATGCCTGAATATATTGCCACTAAAATTAAGGAAGCATATAGAGAACTATCTAATGGAAGTGACCTATTAGTTGCAACAAGATCATCAGCTACAGCAGAAGATTTACCTGATGCTTCGTTTGCTGGTCAACAAGCTACATTCTTAAATGTGCTAGGTGAAGATAGTGTTGTTGAAAACGTGAAGAATTGCTGGGCATCACTTTTTGAGGCTCGAGCTATATTCTACAGAGTACAGCAGAATTATGACCATTTTAAAGTTGGAATTGCTGTTCCAGTACAAAAGATGATTGAAAGTGAGGTATCGGGTATTATGTTTAGTATTGATCCGGTTACAAATGATAAATCAAAAGTAATAATTGAATCAGTTTATGGGTTGGGTGAATATATTGTATTAGGTGCAGTTACTCCAGACCACTATGAAGTTAACAAAGAAAACGTAAGTATAATCAAAAAGCAAATTGTAAACCAGGTTCATAAACTTGTTAGAAGCTCAACTGGAGAAAGTGCAAATAACGTTGATGTTCCAGTAGATACAAACATTGGAAGTCAACAAAAACTTGCTGATGCTCACATATTAGAATTAGCAAAAATTTCAATGAAACTGGAAGCTCATTATGGTATTCCACAGGATAGTGAATGGGCAATGGAAAATGATACAGTATTTCTTGTACAGACAAGGCCAATTACTACACAAATTTCAACCAGTAAAGTGAATAATATACAGATAACAGATGAAGATAAGGAGATATTAAAAACCGAAGCAATACTTTCAGGTGCTCCTGCATCACCAGGTATTTCATGTGGTAAGGTTGTTATATTACACTCCCCTAGTGAAATAGACAGAATTCATGAAGGAGATGTACTTGTTACAGAGATGACAACACCTGATTATGTTCCAGCAATGAAGAAAGCAAGTGCTATTGTTACAGATTTTGGTGGAAGAACATGTCATGCTGCTATTGTATCAAGAGAACTTGGAATACCATGTGTAGTTGGAACTGACAATGCTACAACTGTATTAAAGAACGATCAAATAATTACAATTGATGGTTTTAAAGGTAAGGTATACAACGGTGGAAAACCTCATAAATTAGTAAAGAACGATGAATTTGATAAATATGCAGGACTTCAAACAAAAACTAAAGTATATGTTAACCTTGCAGAACCAGAAAGGGCTGAGGAATTAGCTGGTATGCAAGTTGATGGTGTTGGATTGCTTAGAGCAGAATTTATGATTGCTGAAATTGGAGAGCATCCGAAAAAATTAATTGCGGAAGGAAGACAAAATGTATTTATTGATAAATTACATGATGGACTTCTTAAATTTGCAAAAAGCTTTAATCCAAGACATGTGCTATATAGAGCAACTGACTTCAAAACAAATGAATACAGAAATCTATTAGGGGGTGATAAATATGAACCTACTGAATCAAACCCAATGCTTGGATATAGGGGGTGTTATAGGTATATAAAAGATCCAGAAGTATTTAATCTTGAACTTGAAGCTATAAAAAAGATATATGTTGAAGATGGTTTAAAGAATCTTCACCTTGAAATACCTTTCGTAAGAACAGTCGATGAACTTATGAAAGTCAAAGAATTAGTTGATAAATCAGGGCTAACTAGTCTTGAAGGATTCGAATTATGGATGATGACTGAGATTCCAGCAAACTTTATACTTCTTCCTGAATTTATAACAAAGGGAGGTATAAAGGGAGTATCAATTGGATCAAATGACTTAACAATGCTTGTACTTGGAACTGATAGAGATAATTTGGAGGTTGCAAGTGAATTTGATGAGAGAAATCCAGCTGTACTTTATGCATTGGAAAAGATTATAAAAACAGCAAATGAATATGGAGTTAAGGCATCAATTTGCGGTCAAGCACCTTCTGTATATCCAGAAATAACAGAAAAGCTTGTAGAATGGGGAATTGACAGTGTATCAGTATCCCCTGATATGATTTACAAGACAAGGAAGATTGTATATGATATTGAACACAAAGGTTAAGTAAAGTTTGGTTAAGTGTGTATTTTATTAAACACCCTTCAAAACTTTGGAGGGTGTTTTTTTGTTTGTTTAAAAACACATCATTTATTTTCAATTGTATTATTTCTTAAGGAGTATCATGAGTGTTATACTAGATTTTATTACTATAATAAAAATAACTAAAAGTTATATTAATGAGTTAATTTTATTGATGTATTTACAAGATATACATTATATTGTTCATAACATAGACCCTAGCTAATACAACATTGTTTAACTTATAACTAAATATCAATTTTGCTCCCGATAAATTAGGAGTCGGTAATACAGTTACATTTTTACCAATTCTATTTGGAAATAATCCAAGCCAACCCATTGATTCAATGCTCTTTGGTGAAATTTTAGAATAGAATAAGTAATACATATACCCTTGATTAATTATATTCTCTCTACTATCAATATTGATCTTTGTATATCCTAGTTTATTTGTATTGGCAAAAATTATTGCTTTTTCAAGCCCTGGATTAAATCCCATATCAGAAATATATGGGTACTTATTCCAGTATATATTATTAAATTTATACAAACCATATGCTCCTAATACAATAAACATAGAAAATACAATTGTAAGAATCATTTTAATATATGATTTTTTTAATCTATTTGAATTATATATAATTAAATAAAGCTCATATACACCAATTAGTGTAAAGATTATAACAAGTGGTAACTCTTGAATATCTCTTAAAGTATGATTAAAATTAATTGTCAAGCTTGCTGCTATTGGAGATAGCAAAAATGAGATAGAAAGTATTGCATAAACCTTATGTAAGAATCTATTTGATTTTATTCTATTAGTAAGATATTTATATAAATAGAATAAAGAAAAACATACTCCCACATAAAAGAAAACAGATAAAAATAAATAATCCGCTGGCATACCTGGAACATGCTGCTGAATGTCTTTATCACCAGTCCAAAATAGGAAATTAGGTCCAATATATCCAAGATACCTAATTAAAAATTGTTGAATAAGAGATATAAATGACTTCGATATACTAAATATCGAAATATTATTGAATCTACTGTTATATTTTTGAGGATTCAATATTGTCAAAATAAATTGAGGTGATACGAGTAATGAATACAAACCAATAGAAATTAATAGTTTATATATTTTATCTCTAAAAAATAACACAGATAAACAAAACACTAGCAATGGTACAAATAACTTTTGTGTTGGATATGTATATGTTAGTAGAGATGCTGATAATATAAATAAATAAAAGTTTTTATCTTTATACCAAACAATAAATTTTTTTAATTTTTCGTTACTTCGCTCATTATATATATCAACCTTAATCAAATTTATAAAAAAGTAAAGTGTAAGTAAAAAGAAGAATGGAACAACATCAGGTGGAATTGCGAATCTTGAAAGAGATATATTCCATGGCATTATTGCTAATAGGAATGCACCAATTAATGCAAAATCCTCCCTATCAAAAATTAACTTTATTAAAATATATATTACGTAGACACTCGCAATATTTAGAAGTGCCACTGGAAGCCTTGTTGAAAATATACTTAAACCTAATATTCTTACAAATGGAACTGTAATGTATGTCAGTAGTGGTGACACCCAATCACCATAGCTTTCAAAGAATATTGGTAAAAACTCTCCATGGTGGTCGTGAAGAGTATAGCTTATCATATAAGCATCATATCCATTTAATGCCTCATCCTGATTTGCAGCTAACGGATTACTCGATAAATGATACAGTCTTAACCAGCTTGCCAATAATATTATAGCAATTATAAGAAAAGTATATTTATATTTATTTATAAGATTAATAAGTTTATACACAATACTCCTTGATTACTCTAATAATTTTCTTTTTATATTTTTAAATTCTGAACTTTGTCTACATAATTTAACGGTATCTAACTTGTTATACAGTAAATCCTCAACAATAACTTCAAGAAAAATTGTGTTTTGAGATCCTTTAACTAAACAAATTGAGTTTTTCTGAATATCAGAAAACTTCGTTTGTATTAGATAATTATGCATATCTTTTGTTGAACTAAAAAATCTCACATTTGTAAGATTCTTTTTATCTGTCAAATATGGAAATACATATTTTTGCATTGCTTCACCAGTAAGAAAAATGCTGCTATAGTTATGATTAGAAATATATCTTGCAATTTTTCTATGTTCAGATTCTTCCATTATTCCTAACTCTCTCATATCTCCTAATATAAGTATTTTGGGTCTATCAAATGAATCGATCAATTTCAACATTGATATTAACGGTTCGTAAGATGAGTTATATGTACTATCAATAATAACAGAGGAATTAATACCACGAAATATAGATGAACGACCACTAGGAAATTCAGCTTTTTTTAATGCAATAATAAATTTCTTATTCTTTATCCCCCTATCAATCGCAAATTTGTATAGAAGTGCAATTGATGTAAAAAATTCAATTTGCAAAATCTGCTTTGGTAATGTAACAACCACTTCTTTTCCCTTAAAAGAAAATGTGTAGTCCGTACCTCTTGATGTTATTTTGTGATCTAGAAACTTTATATCATTTAATTTATCTGAGAATCTAAATGTATATACATTATTTAATTCATTCTTGATTTTATAATTTGAATTTATATATCCATGTTTTAGATTTTCATTATTCCTTATTGGAGTTAAAAATTCATTTATAATTTTCATATTCATAAGATTAGAGATAGAATGATTTCTTTTATTCTTTCCATCATCTATAGAACTATTATTTGCAACCCCATTTCTATTTTTATCCTCAAAATTCAGAGTATGAGTTAATCCAAAACCAGATATAAATACTACATCAGGCTTTAATAAATTATTCGTTATATTTAATTCTCCATTCCTATCGCTATCTGCTTCAACTATAAGAATATCGGTGTTTATCCCCTTACCAAATATTGATTTAATCGGTGCTAATAACAAAGACTTAATCCAGAATAAAATGCCTTTTTTGTCACTATTTAAACCTAGTAATGCTAAAGGGATTCCTAGTGATGAATTAGCATGTTCTAGTATCTTAAAACTTCTTGATGATTCGGAACACTTGAGAATTGAATCAAGCATTGCAACCAAGGTACTCTTCCCCCATGATCCAGTTACAAGAATTACTTCTGTTTTTTTCCTATTTATTTTATATTTTGCAAAAAACGCAAAATACTTTGAAAAAATAAAATAATATCTCTTTTTGATGTATTCGATATATCCACCCATTGTGCCTTAACAATTATACACTAAATTACTGTATACTTATATAAATGCTTTAGTTTCATAAAACAAAAAAGAACTACATGTACAAATTAATATTATAAAATGAACATTATAAAAAAAAGAAAATATAAATTTGGATTTTCCAATCCAGAGAATCCAAATGCAAAAAAATACAAGGGTCTTAATTCCGAAGTAGTGAATTACATTAGTGATACCAAAAATGAACCAGACTGGATGAGAGAATTTAGACTAAACTCTCTTAAGATTTTTAATTCACTTCCAATGCCAAACTGGGGGGCCGATTTATCAAAAATAGATTTCAAGGATATCTATTACTATATTATGCCTAATAAAAACAATAACACAGGAACAAAGGCTAATCCAGCTACATGGGACGATGTTGATGAAAATATAAAAAATACATTTGAGAAATTAGGCATACCTGAAGCAGAAAGAAAATATCTTGCTGGAGTTGAGGCTCAATACGATTCAGAAAGTATATATACTTCTATCAAATCAAAATGGGCTGAACAAGGTGTTATATTCCTTCCAACAGATATAGCGTTGAAAGAATATCCGGAGATTTTCAAAAAATATTTTTCTACAATTATCCCACCAAGAGACAATAAATTTGCAGCATTAAATAGTGCAGTTTGGAGCGGTGGCAGCTTTATATATGTACCTAAAAATGTACATGTAGATATTCCATTGCAGGCATATTTTAGAATAAATGCAAAGTCAATGGGACAATTTGAAAGGACATTAATTATTGCTGATGAAGGATCAAGCGTAGGATATGTTGAAGGTTGTACAGCACCTATTTATGATAATTATTCGCTTCATAGTGCAGTTGTTGAAATATTAGTCGAAAAAAATGCAAGGGTTCGTTACACTACAATACAAAACTGGTCGAGGAATGTGTACAATCTAGTAACAAAAAGAGCAATTGCAATGGAAAATGCAAGAATGGAATGGATTGATGGAAATCTTGGCAGCTACAAAACAATGAAATACCCGAGTGTTTACTTAATGGGAAATGGTGCATCAGGCGAAGTATTATCAATAGCATTTGCAGGAAATGGTCAACATATCGATTCAGGTGCAAAAATGATACATATGGCTCCATGTACAACTTCAGTAATCACATCAAAATCAATATCTCAGGGAAATGGAAGATCAAGTTATCGAGGGTATGTTAAGGTTACACCAGATGCTGTCAATTCAAAGGTAAATGTAAAATGTGATGCCCTTCTACTATCTAAAGTATCACGAACAGATACTTATCCATTAATGAATATTGAGGAAAATCAGAACATTCACGTCCAACATGAAGCTAGTATTGCAAAAATTGATAAAGACCAGCTGCTATACCTTCAATCTCGTGGACTATCAGAAGATGAATCTCTTAGTCTTATTGTTAATGGGTTCATTGAACCTATAGTTAAAGAATTACCTCTTGAGTATGCAATAGAATTAAATAAACTAATAAATTTACAACTAGAAGGATCGGTTGGATAGTTATGTAAAATACTTAAATTATGAATATAAAATTATGCTCAATTGATGACCTTAAAAAAAGCAATTCAATTAAAGAACTATCTGTTAGTGCAGGTGAAGAAACATTAGAACTCCTAATGATTTATTCTAATGGGAATATAATCATTATGGAAAATAGCTGTCCTCACGAAAAGATACCTTTATATGAAAACTCCGTTATAGCTGAAGAAGATAATTCAATCGAATGCGTCAATCATGGTGCAAAGTTTAATTTAACTTCAGGAGCTCCATTAAATTTTGTTACAAATAGAAAGCTGAAATTATACAAAAACTATATTGATGAATATGGAAACATTTATCTAACAATTTTGTAATTGGGACGGATATATTTTTATATCCTCAACTCCTTCTTTAAAATTTATATATCTGCTTAGCATAAAAAGGTAATCTGAAAGTCTGTTCATATATTCAAGTATATTCTTGTATTTATCAAGATCACCAAGTGCAACTATTCTTCTTTCACATCTTCTACAAATTGCCCTTGCAATATTAGCATATATTGATGATATCGAACCTGCTGGCAGTATAAAATTCTTAAGCGGAGGCAACATTTTATCCATATAATCAATTTTTTTTTCTAGTTTTTCTGTATTAGTTTCATTGAATTGGCCTACACTTTTACTTTCAGCAAGAATACTTCCTATAACGAATAGATTTTCTTGCAAATTAACTAAAAATGAACTCTTTAGTTTGTAGTTTAATAGTCCAATAAATGAATTCAATTCATCTACAGAACCAATAGCCTCAATTAAATTAGAATTCTTAGATATTCTATTTATTCCATCTATTGACGTATCTCCCCTATCCCCTTTCTTTGTATATATTTTCATCTAATATATATTACCACTTTTTACACGCACTAAATATCGAAGATGGATATAAGAAGATTAATATGATTTATGCAACCCAATACCCATGAGTGAAAAGTATAAAAAGAAATGAAAATAGTGCAACAAAAAATGCTACTAAATATTGATTAACTTTATATTTAGTTGAAAATACACCTAAGAATATAAACATTGGAAATAGCACTATTGCATTACCTTCCCAGGCTATCGCCAACGTATCCAGCTTGTGATGAGACAACTCCAAAAATATACACTAGTGTAAATACTGCATACGCTTTTCCAAGACTTTTCCAAATCCATGTAACTAAGACAACTGGAGCTAAAATTGGTATCAAATTTAAATAGTGTATTGTACTAGTATATAGTAACTGAATATTAGAATTAGTAGGAATATAAACCTCAGGATAATGTCTTAATAAGAAGAATATTTCTCTGCCGATATTTTTTATTGTAAATTGATTTCCCCAATTATACATTTCTGCTTTTGAAAACATCAATGGATTATTATAGTGAATTTTCAGGAATATCATATACAATACAATTCCAGTGACTGTAAATGGCAGGTACAAATATTCTTTATGTGATACAAGTTTTTTTAGCGTAAAAAGAAAATTATCTTTCAAATCTCCTAAAAATCCAACTCTTAATACTTGTTCACCTATTATAAACGTTAAATAAACAGGTATAAGGACTACTGCTGGAGCTCTTAATGCAGTTGATACACCTATAATAATAGATGCATAAAAATATTTTCTGTTTTCAAGCAGATAAAATGTAAATAATGTAAGAAATAAGAATAAGCTTTCCGTGTATGGAATAAATAGGAAAAATGAGAATGGCGAAATAATTGTTATAAACAAAGTATTTTTAATTACTTCTTTGCCAAAATTCATTTTTCTTAGCAATTTATAAAATATTAATAAAGACAAAAAAAGAAATACTTCATTTAATAATATTGTTGAAAAAGTGAATGAATGAAAAATGTATATTGTTATATGTAACAGGATCGGATATAGAGGAAAGAATGCTGTACAAATATATGTTGTATATCCTACTTCTGCTATACTCTTATACCAGCCAATATCCCATTGATATAGAGTATTTATATATTTTACATGAGATAATGTAGGACCAGATGTATATAGCAGATACTACCAATGAAAATTAAAAATAGTACAAGTATATTTCCAAATAAAAAAGTATTAATAACAATTTTGTTATATGTATAAAAGTTTATTAATCCGACTTTAGCCCATTTAAGTAGTTGTAATATCATGTGCATATCTAGTAAGACGCATTTATTGTATCATTCACATTTGTAAATAACAACACTTTTGGCTCTGTCAAGAGTTTTGTGTAAATAGATTTTTTTGATGTATCTCATATAATTTTATTAACACCTCCCCTCAAAAAATATTTGAAATTGTGTAAGGATCTGTCCAAAATTGGCTATTGGCATCGTC
>JAKAPS010000011.1 GCA_021806925.1 bacterium
GGATTTCTTTACTGCAAATTCCAACTCCTGCTTTTGTTCATTTGTTAATTTTGGGGCGTGTTTCATTACACTTCCATTATATCATTTCCTCTTGTTTCTTGACGCTGGTTTGACTTGTTATGTCTATAGATCTAAATTTTCATTAACAATTCTATTAGGAATACCCGTATCTTTGCCATTTTTATTATAATAATTTTTCCTATTCATAGTGTACTTCCCCCAATAAATTGTAAATGTCTTTTCATAATATGAAATTACATCTAATTTAGATTTATCATCTATGTATTTTTGATTTAATAATTTGAGTATATTTTTCTTTAGCAATATTTCATTTAAAAAATTAGCATATTTTTTACCTTCGTATTCATATACTATATTACTAAAATCAAACAGATTTCTTATATCCTTATTTATTTCATTGATCTTTTCTTGTAGTTTATTTCGCTCAACTGAAATATTATTGCTTTCTGATTTAGCTTTCTGTTTTAATTTCGAATACTCCAAATATGCATTATATTTCTTATTAAGTAGTTCAACTGGTATCAAGAACCTAGACAAAGAATACTCTATAAAACTCTCATGTTCACTGTCAATCATTTTCTTCATCTCTTGGTAATATTCAATATCCTTATTATTTTCAGGTGTATATTTTGTATCATTACATTGGACTAATTCAAATTTAAGAGTCTTCTTTGAAGTAGCTATATTAGTGAAATAATTTGTAAAAGATTCATTATTCATATCCCTATTATAGTATCCTATATACATGATGTATAATATATCAAGAAATGCCTATAGATACTGATTTTAAATTATATATCAACTCACTTCCTGATTCTCCAGGTGTATATATTTATAGGAACAAGAACTCCAAGGTTATATATGTAGGTAAGGCTAAGAATATAAAGAAGAGAGTAAAACAATACTTTCAATCTGGATTACTAACAAAGAAGACTGCAATTCTTGTAAGCAAAATAAACTCGATTGAGTATATAAAAGTAGTATCTGAGAAGGAAGCATTAATACTTGAAAATCAATTGATAAAAGAATATATGCCTAAGTATAACATCCTATTAAAGGATGATAAGGATTACTCATACATAATAATTACACTGTCAGAAGACTATCCTAGAATATTTCCAATTCATATAAGAAGTCTTGAAGAGAGGAATAAATTATCTAAAAATAATGTCTTATTAGGCCCATATCCATCAATAACTAAATTTAAAAACATACTAAATACATTAAGAAGAATGTATCCATTTAGAACATGTAATATAGATATAAACAAGATAAGCAAGGATAAAAGAAAATGTATATACTATGACTTAGGATTATGTAATGCACCATGTGATAAATTAGTATCAAAAAACGAATACAGAAAGAATATATTAAACATTGAAGATGTGTTAACTGGAAAGGGATATAAATTAATAAATAGTTACAAGAGGCTAATGAATGATTCATCAGACAGGCTTGATTTTGAAGAAGCACTCAAATACAGAAATATAATCAAGGATTTAATATATGTAATGAGTAAAGTATATATTAATGAAAAATATAACAAAAATTCGATTGATAAAACCTTAATTCCAGTTTTGAATAATATATTTAATAAAGTTAAAGCAGAAAATATATCTGGCAAATGGAGGATTGAATGCTATGACATTTCAAATTTTCAAGAATCATACACAGTAGGTTCGATGGTAGTTTTTGAGAATGGAATGCCAAAAAAAAGCGACTATAGGAAATTTAAAATGTCTATATTAAATAAACCAAATGATTTTGCACGCATACATGAATTAATATCAAGAAGGTTAAGTCATTTGCAAAATAAGAATGAAAAAGATATGTCTTTTAAATCAAGGCCTGATCTAATAATTATAGATGGAGGAATGGAACAGTTAAAAATGGCAAATTCATCTTTAACAGCTATGAATATATCTATACCTATTGTAAGCTTGGCTAAAAAAGAAGAATTAATATATTTTCCACATTCAAAGGTTCCTCTAAGACTAGACTATTATTCAGATGAAATGTATTTAATCCAGAGAATAAGGGACGAAGCACATAGATTCGCAATTACGTATCATAGACTACTAAGGTCAAAAGGTATGAAAATTGATAGATTTTAATTTAATATATCTTTTAGTTTAAATTAATTATATAATTTACAGAGTATCATGGATGGTTCAGGACTTATAAGCAGTGAGTTCTTACAAGTAAGACGGGTCATTGGTGTTGATTTAGATGATGTCTTAATTGAATTCAGTTTGGCACTATCTTCATATATATATATGAAATATGGTATAAAATACACACTCTATGATATTCCAGCAGATTATGATCTAACCTCAATCTGGAAGTGTTCACATGATGATGTATTGAAGAATATATTTGAATTCTATTTATCAGAGGACCACATGAATATACTACCCACAAAAGGTGCAATTGAGGCATTGCAATTTCTAATACAGGATTTCGATATTGTCGTTATTACATCGAGACCTCAATCTGTTGAAGATATTACTATAAAATTATTAAGGAAACATTTTCCTGAAATATTCAAGAAGATATATTTTGTAAACACTTACATAGGACCAGATAAGAAATCAAAAGCACAAGTTTGTATAGAGAATAATGTTGAACTCTTTATAGATGATTTGTTATCTAATACAATTTCTACTTCTGAAGCAGGAATCCCTACAATAATATTTGATAGACCATGGAATCGAATAAATATCAGAAATAACGGGAGAACTGTTAGATGTAAAAATTGGAAAAGTATAGTTAAATTAGCAGAAGGTATAAGGAAATAGTATTCCTCTATGCTTTAGTCTTATATATTCATTAAATAATCCCTTAAACCTCCTATATTGCCTGAAGACAACAGTAATACTACACTATCAGTTAAATCATAATTTTTGAAAAATTCAAAGAGGGATATATTATCATTAAAATACCTTGCATTCAATTTTTTTGCAATCTTAGAAGTAATTCCATCTGATTCACTCGTATGATATACAGGAGCAATTATTGCTTCATCTAATCCATTAAAGAAACCTTCAGGAAAAGATATATCACCTGTTATTCTAAAGGAATATGAATGTGGTTCGAAAACTGCAATAATTTTCTTCCCATTGTACTTATCCTTGACTGCTTGTATAGATGAATAAGCCTTTACTGGTGAATGTCCAAAGTCATCTATTAATATGAACTTATCATTTCTAATTATTTCCAGTCTCCTCTTCATACCTGAAAATTTTAATATATTATCATTCTCATTTAGCTTTTCATAGCTTATACCTTCTAACACATTGTGAAGCAACTCAATTCCTAGTGATAAATTCCTTATGTTATGTTTCCCTATAAGTTTTGTTTTAAATTCACTTCCACGTATATAGAACACTGTATAATCATCAAAGGATGAACCAAATTCAAGTATATCACTAAGATATATCCTTGTAATATCAATATTCTTCAAGTGTTTTACTCCGTTATATATCTTTTGTATATTCTCCCCTTCCATATTAAGGAACACTTTATAGGTCGTTTTTTTCAACTCAGCTTCCTTATCCATTGAAAATATCAAATCTAAATAGTTGGATACATACTCTTCCTCAGTTTTAAATATATCAATATGATCATAATTCGCACTAGTTAGTAATAGGACTGTTGGATGATATGAAAAAAATTTTGATCTTACATTGCTATCAAGCTTAGATTCAACGTATTCATCTCCTTCAAATACGCCCCATTTACTGTCAGTGAAATTAACTCCGCTATTCAAATCAATTGGCATACCTCCAATAGCATATGTAGGATTTACACCTAATTTATCTAACATATATGCAATAAAGGAGCTAATTGTAGATTTAGCATACTCTCCAGCTACAACAATATTATTTGTCCTCAAGAAGAAATCTTCAAGTACACCTGCAAACCCATAATATATTTTTGACTTATCCTTAAAATTATTTATTGCATCAATGTACTCAGGATTATTTTTCCCTATTGCAGTACCTATTAGAATATATTTTGCACCCTTAGGTATATTTCCACTTTTATACCCAATATTCACATTTATATTATTCCTCTTTAATTGATCACTTGCTGGAGGATAAAACCCTTGATCCGAACCAGACACAACAAACCCTAATTGCTTTAATGCAACAGCGAGTTGTGCTATTAGAGAACCACATATTCCAACAATATAGAAGACATCTCCTCTATTTATATTAGATATTATATTAGATTTTTTTTCAATACTACTTTTCATAAAATTCATTTATATGTTTCATAGCAGATTCTCCTAATTCACCAGTTTGGAATCTTATCATATCTTCAACAGGAACTTTAGTTATTTCCTTTAATCTTAGTATATATTCTTTTGCTGTCTTATCATCTAACCCTTGAGAATTAACTGATATTCCTATCCATTTTATCTTTCTTAATGCTAGTTTCTCATATATTTCCATCGTTTCCTTTGCTGATGGTAACGATATATCTTTTGAACCTATAGAATGCTTTCGGATAGGCTTGTCAATTAATATAAGGTGAGTTGGTAATCCACCATGTAGAAGTGCAAGGGTTACACTTGAAAATCCTGGATGACATATACCCCCCTGACCTTCAAGTATTACAAATTTATTACTCTCATCAGATTCAATAACGAGTTTCTCAACTGCACCAGGCATAAAATCTCCGATAACTCTATCAATAGATATTCCTTTTCCCTTTATCATTATTGCATTTTGACCAGTTGCAATAAGTTCTCCTTTAATTCCTTTTTCATTTAAATATCTCTCAATTTCAAATCCTGTAGTCATTTTTCCAATTGCTGCATCACTTGCACAAGTTAAAAGTATTGGTTTACCAAAATTAAGACATCTTGCACTTGCTACATCAAAATCACCTATTGGGTTTCTTACATCCCATATCTCACAATTATTTTTTTTAGCAAGTGCACTTATTTCAATATCTTTATTTAATTCATAATGCATTCCAGAAACTATATCCATCCCTCTCTCTAATGCCGTAATTACATCCTTTCTTATATTCTCAGATATCCTTCCACCAGCAGGTGATACACCAATAACAAATATATCAATATAGTCATTCTCAATTTCTTCAATTGACTTAACACATTTAATATCTTTAAATAACTTCTCATTACTGCTGAATGTAGTATCGACTATAGCTTTGATTTTGAAATTATTAGAATACCTTATTAAACCATCTGCACATTTTGCTCTAACTGGAAATTTCTTTCTATATTCAATCGAGAATGCTTCATCAGCATATATTGCAATTGATTTATTATTAAAATTAATCATATATGTATTAATTATCCTTCAATAAAAATTCTTTTACAATACCTACTTCACTCCATGGATACTCAACTTGCCCTATACATAAGCTCCTTTCATGTCCCTTACCAAGGAAGAAAACATAGTCACCATTTTGCACAAGTTTTGTTAGAACAAACTCTATCATATCTCTTCTATCATCTATTCTGAACAGATTTGTTCCCTCAATGAATTTCTTATTACATTTATCAATATCCTTAGTTATATCTAAGTAAATATCATCAAGCTTTTCCATTCTAGGATCTTCCTCTGTTATACAAAGTATATCAGCAAAATCACCAGCTATTTTCCCCATAACTGGCCTCTTTTGTTTATCTCTATGTCCTGCACAACCAAATACAACTATTTTTCTTGCTACAACACCTCTAAATGCATATGAAATATTTTTGTATGCATTTGGTGTATGTGCAAAATCAACAATAACAGTAAATGGTTTTGTTTGCACAATATCCAGTCTACCTTCGGGAGATTTAAAATCGCTAATGCCTTTTATAAGGGCCTTCATGTTTAACCTTTTAAAGTAAAGTGCACTAAATACTCCTCCAATATTTTCAACGTTATATTCACCAATCAAATGTGTTGTTATATCAAAATTTATATTTCTAAGTTTTATATTTATTTTCTGCCCATTAATAAGTGATTCATTTTCTTTTACATCATCAATTATTCTCAAAGTTACATCTGCTTTGAGATTCTCCATGGTGTTTTTATTAATAGAATTGTCCTGAACAGAAAATGTATGAATTTCAATATCTCTCCTAATATTCTTAAGATGTTCCAAAATGTATCTGCTATTATTATCATTCAGATTTACAATTGCTAAACCTTTTTGTTTCAACATATTAAATATTTTTAGCTTTGCTGATCTGTACAGTTCAAACGTCTTATGATAATCAAGATGTTCAGGAGTTATGTTTGTTATATATGCAATATCTAATTTTATTCCGTACGATCTGTATTGTTCAAGTCCATGTGAGGTTAATTCAAGAATAACATATTTTATTCCAGCCCTTTTTAGAATTCTTAAATTCCTATATATCTCTTTTGATGAAGGTGTAGATGTGTGTAAACCAGTCTCAATAAATTTATCACCCATATACTTCATACCAAGTGTAGATATAACTCCTACCTTACCATGACTATCATTATTCACATTCATACAGTCGTACAGTAAATTTACTGATGTTGTTTTACCATCAGTACCTGTTACTCCAATGATTGAAATAAAATCCTGATCATGTATGCCATAAATGAATTTATATGTTAACGCTCTTACTTTTCTTAATAAATTAATTATCATAATATTTTTTTAATGTTGTAATGACATCTCTTTTTGTATACACATTGCCTATATCATCAATTTGAATGTTTAATAAGTTCAGAATATATATTGTAGGTAGAAACTCAATATACTTTATGCCTGCTTTTATCTTCCTTACATGAGATTTGTTTGTTTTTCTTGGCGATATAAATACATGTTTTAATGATTTATCTGTAGATATTGTATTATATTTCTCTAAATCTTCTTCCGGGATATTGTCAAAAAAGATGTCGGCTTCATGTGGTATATAGTACCATATTCTATCATCATCTCGGATACTATTTTTTATTGATTTATTTAATATATTAGTGATTATTTTTCCATTTTTCTTCACATAACTTATCAAAAATCTATCCATTGTATTTGTAAAATTCTTATCAATAACAAGTATATCCAATTGGAGAAATGACCAGTATTTAATAATGGAAGGTACATTAGTTCTTAGATTTAATACTACAACTTTCTCACCTGGTGGCATTAATATTGTTTTAAATATAAATTTAATTAATCCTAGAAATCGATCAAATGAATTATCATTAACCACTGTATTTACTAATATATACGGAAGCTCTAAATCATTCTTAAATGGAAATATTGAATTTACGACATTTATATTACTATGCTTTAATGCATTTTCTAAAGCTACGGAATTTTTAGCCAAAAACTCATCATTATCACCAAAGAATCCAACTATATATATATTGTTTCTAGAAATATAGTACTTTGCAAGAATACCAATTAATGATTTTACATTTTTTCTGGTATCATTCCTTAACCCATGATAAAAACTCTTAAACATAATCTATATCAGCTCCAAGCTCTTGTAAATTAGGTATTAAATTATGATATGCCCTGAATATATGGTATTCATCATTTAACAATGTTTCACCGTTTGAGGCTAATGCTGCACCAACTAATGTAACTCCATGCCTTACATCAAGACACGTTTTTGTTATATTTGATTTCAAGACGCTTTTTCCAAGTGTTAATACTCTTTGTTCATCTAATACCTGTAATTTGAAGTTAAAATCTAATAAATCCTTACTGGATGTTATCCTTTTTTCATACATTTTCTCAAAGAATATAAATTTGGAATCAGATAGATTCCCTATTAATATTAAAGGATTTAACAGATCTGTAGGAAACATTGGCCATGGTTGAGAATAGAATCCCATATTATCATATACATTAAATTCTTCATTAATATATATATCTTGTTTACCTGGCACATATAGCAAATCATCATTCAACTCATATTTTATATTAAAATATTTTAGATGAGTAAGTATAGGAATAACTGAGGATGGATTAACCTTAGCTTTAATACCACTTCCCTTTGTGATCAATGAGTATATAACAAATGTCAGTATATACAATTCATCTGGATCCATCACAATTCTATTATTAATATCTGTTAATTTATTTACTCTCTTAATTCTTAACACATTAGATCCAACCCCATCTATTATTGCACCTCTTTTATTGAGTGTATTACATAGAAATTGCACATGCGGTTCACATGCTGCATTTTGTATTTCTACTTCTTCACCAGTATCACCAATAACATTTGCTAGAATACAACCCTCAGTCGCTGTAACAGCAGGTTGTGGCAAAAATATATTTTTCTTAAATTTTCTATTTGTCTTTTCAATTACAAAACCTAAGCTGTCGCTTTTTACTTCAATTCCTGAATCCTCAAGAGCTGAGAATAAAGGATTTAATGATCTAATACCTATTTTATCACCTCCTGGAGCATATATTATCGATTTACCACTTCTAATACATGCAGCAATTGATAGCAAGTATCCAGCCCTTATTTTTCCATACAATTCTAGTGGTATTATTGAGTTCTTATTGTATTTAACATTCAGTGTTATTTCTCCATTTGCAGAAAGTGAAGAATATTTAACTCCCAAGCTACTAAGCATTAATAGTATATGAGTAGCATCGTCTATGTGTGGAAAATTGCTAATTGAATATAAACCATCTGACAAGAGCAGACTGGCAAGTAGTGGTATTACAGCATTTTTTGCCCCTCTTGCACTGACAGAACCCTCAATTTTATTTCCCCCTCTTATTCTTAACATATATAAATGAAAGGATTATATCCTCCGCACCACATATATTATACTCCAATTTTATAATAATTGAATAAATTTTTTGCGATGTCTGCCCACATAGGAACTGCGTTATCTGCACTATACAGACCAATTTGAGGATTATATAACATAGTTAACATTAGAAATTTAGGATCATTTGCTGGTGCAAAGCCTACATATGTTGATATTATCCTGTTATTATAGTATCCAGAATTATCTGGTAGAGGCACCTGTGCGGTTCCTGTTTTACTTGCAATAATAGGCATATACTGCCTAATAGACTGCAATCCCCAAT
The DNA here is from genome assembly GCA_021806925.1 of bacterium. GTDB lineage: Bacteria > Patescibacteriota > Dojkabacteria > JAKAPS01 > JAKAPS01 > JAKAPS01. Next base: position 9,085 of record JAKAPS010000011.1, read on the forward strand.
ACGGATCACCAGTAGTTGCTTCTAGTAACATTGTTGTAACTTCTTTTGCAGACTCTTGTGACATGACTCTTTCAACAACATTTGTATTACTACTGCAGTCACTACCAATACACTTTACTATATTTGGAGTTACTCTTACCCCACCATTTGCTATAGTACTGTATACATCAGCAATCTGAAGTGGCGTTGCACCTACGAATTGACCGAATGAAGCAGTAGCAGTATCAAGTTGCGACCATGTATTTTCTGGAGGTAGTGTTTGATAATTCTCACCTTGAAGTGTAATACCAGTTCCACTACCTATTCCAAACGCTTTATAGTAGTTATACATTATATTACTTCCTAGTTTTGCTGAAACCATACTTGCTCCAACATTAGATGACAGTTTTAATATATCACCCATTGTCATTTTATAATCAGGCAATTTATTCCAATTGTATATTTTTGCACCATCTACACTATATATTCCAGTATTATCATCAAATATTGTAGTTGGTGTAATTTTGTTCTCATTTATTGCAGCGGAGGCGGTTATTGCTTTCAATACTGAGCCTGGCTCATATGAAAAAGCAATTGCTGGATTACTGAATGAGTCATTCACATTAACTGTTGTTGAATATTCTGGAGGAGTAAAGTTCTGTATATTATTAGTGTTTTTACAATCACTTGTAGATGAAAAGAAATAGCTATTGCAGTCAAGAATATACCCGTCAAAATACGTGTTTGGGTTATATGTTGGATAGTTTGCCATTGCAGATATTCTTCCAGTCTTAGGGTCCATTACAATTACAACTCCGAAATCAGCTTGATATTTGTCAACATCAGTTTTTAAGACGTTCTCAACTAAATTTTGAACATAAGGGTCAATTGTTAATACTATATTCTCCCCATTCTTTGCAGGTGTATATTGAAATCCATTTTGAATAGATACATTACCATTTGAACTGCCTGAGCCTGATACTGAGCCATTTTTCCCGCTTAATATATTATTGAAATAACCTTCAATTCCATATTGCCCTACTCCATTTCCATCAACAAAACCAAGGACACTTGATGCCAGTTCGTTGTTTGGATACACTCTATTCTGTGATTCCACTATTGTCATAGCAGGCAGATACACTGAAAATATGCTTTTGAAATTGTTCAGGTCATCAATTGAAATGCCTGATAAAAGCTTAAAATATAGTATATTATTGGATATATTTGAATTATACTGGCTATAATCCTGATTGTAGTATTTATAGAAGAATGAACTAAATGAAGAAATATTCTTTATATTTGGAGTATATATATATACATCAAAGCTTGGTTCATCCATAGCTAAAATATCACCTGTAGAGTTGTTATTTTGTATATTATAGCTGCTATTACTGCCTCCAGCATATATATTTCCTCTAAGAGCAAGTATATTAGAACTAAATGCTCCCTGCGTTGAAGCAAGAACAACATATTTATCTGCATGAATAACCTGCAATGAGTACAGCTTAACAACTGCAGATATTAACGAGATGAATGCAAGAAAAATGAATGTGTATACTTTCAGTTTCATGCGTTATATTTTAGACATATTGAAACTAAGTGTATTTGTATTATTTATATATACAACACTTCCATTATTCTCTGATGTATATCCATCAGAGTTAGCAAGCTTATATATTTCATTAACATTCTGGTAAGTAGCAATTTTTGCAAGAATGTCTTGGTTCTTCAAAGTATAACTATTTATGTCATTCACCCATGTTGTTATATTTGCGGAAGTATTAGCAGATTTAGTTGATAAATATATTGAATACACTCCAACTGTTATTGTTAAAAAAAATAATATGATTGTAAAAATTGATATCTTCATTTTATATTTCTATATATATGTGCTTTTGCACTTCTTGCCCTTTTATTGCTATTTATTTCATCTTCATCAGGAGTTAATATACCTAATAATTTAAATGAATTTCTGGAATCAACAAGATTATTTAATACTTTTTCTTCAAGTGAATGAAATGTTATAACAATTAAATATCCTCCAGACGCTATAATTTCATTTGCTGAATGTACAAACAGATCAAGAGATCCGAGTTCATCATTTACCGTTATCCTTATTGCTTGATAAATTCTCTTTAATCCGCTCTGTAATTCACTTTTTTTTGATCCGTATATTTGACTTATTAATTCATTCAATTCATCTGATGATTCAATTCTCTTTTTTTCTCTGCAATTAATTATTAAATTTGCAAGAGAAGTTGAATTTTGTTTATTCTCTTCAGCAAATTTCATAAATATATTAATTAAAGACGCTTTATTAAATACATTTAAAACAGTCTTTGCATCTGCATTTAATGTATCATCCATTCTCATATCAAGATTAACTCCAGATTTATATGAAAATCCTTTTGCTTTCTTATCTATCTGATAGCTTGATATACCTAGATCAAGAATTGCAACATCGAATTTTTTATTTAATTCATAGGCATATTTGAAGTTCTTTTTATGCAACTCAACAGTAATATTTTTTTTAACATACGGATTATCACCTTCAAATCCTTCACTTAATAGTCTTAAAGCTACATGCTGAAGTGCATCTTTGTCTACATCAAATGCATAGAATGTTCCGCTTGTAGATTTCTTTATCATAGTTGCAAGGTGTCCCCCTCCCCCAGCTGTACCATCAAAAAAGATTCCATCCTTCTTGAAGGGAATCTCATTAAACAACTTATTTACTAAAACTGGATTATGAAAGCTCATTTAACCTTTCTGCTATTTTGCTACTATTTTTGAATATATAGTCTTCTCTTTCCAGCCACAACTCATTACTCCATACTTCAACCCATTTGTTTAAACCAACAAATACTACATCTTCTTTTATTCCTGAATATGTGATTAATTGATTTGGAATACAGAACCTTCCTTGAGAGTCACATTCATCAATATTAAATGCACCTCCTAGTATGAATCTTGATGTATCCCTTAAATCAGTATATGTAAATGGTTTTGATTCTATTGTTGCAACAAACTCATTCCAATTTTTTTCAGATACAATTATCAAACATTTTTCATAGCTTCTTGTTATAACAAAGGACGAACCAATCTCATTCCTAAACTTCTTAGGAAACGCTACCCTATTCTTTGCCCCTAATTTTATTAAATATTGGCCTATTAACATTTCACCACTTTTCACCACTAGTATACACCACCTTCTTATTTTATTTCAAATATGTAGAAACTATTTGATTAACTGCGAATACATAAACATATTTAACATCTTTATTTCAAATTCTCCCAATTTTAATGTTACCTCCTACTTTGTTCATGCCTGATATATTAATTTTTGGATATTTCTAACTTTAAGAAGAAAATTGTTATACTGTTTTTTGTAGATAAAAGAATATATGATAAAGGTTGGAATAGTATATATGCCGCATTTTGCTGGTGATGAATTATCACTTAAATATAAAGGTGATTCAGGTTTTGATTTACCAGCATCAATAGATAAAGATATTGAGATACAAGCACACACTCACGCATTAATTCCTACTGGTTTAAGATTTGATATACCAAAAGGGTACGAGATACAAATAAGATCACGCTCTGGGTTAGCAAATAAGAACGGAGTTTTTGTTTTGAACTCTCCTGCTACTATAGATTCTGAATATATAGGGGAATTATTTGTTGTTCTTGCATCCTTTGAATCCGCATTTATTGTATCAAGAGGAATGAGAATTGCTCAAGCAGTATTCCAAAAAGTTCCAGAAATATCATTTGTTAAACTTGATGATATCAAAGAGAAAGAAAGAGGAAATAATGGACTTGGTAGCAGCGGAGTATAAAAATATATTTGAAGTATAAATATTAATCAAACTATTAAATACCAGTATAATCAATATATCTTTCAACATTTGCAATGGAATTAAGTCCAAAATGAGTACCAACATATTCAAACAGTATTGGAAATAATGGTTTAACTACACTCTCTTTTTTCCTAGGCCATATTTTAGTAGATGACATATATGTGTATATATTTCCATCTACGCTTCTAGAATCATTTATACTGCAATCTTTATGTATTATTCCATTTTTATTAAATAATATTTCTGAAGAGCCTTCCTCAATCTGCTTTCTACATATTGGACAAAATGATGGATCAGGACTTATACCAGTAAATCTGATGATTTGCATTAAGAATTTTATTGATATGTAGTATTTATGTGCAGGTTTCCGCTCCCAGAAATCCAAGATAAATAGTAAATTAGCAAGCAGTTTATCCTCATCTTCCATGCCATCGTGTAAAACTTTATCAAGTAAATCCGCTAGCACCATTACAATCATCGGATCCAATTTTATATTCTTGTACATTGATATACACGTAACTCGTGTGATTATACATGTATCGCCCGAAACGATAAAATTTATCTTTACCTTATTTAGTAAATCAAGATTCAATTGAAGCCTCGAAGTTAATTTCCTTCCGCTTTTTAATTTAAATACTTTTACTCCATTTCCCCTATTCAATAGGATTTTGACGTATATATCGTCATTCACTTCTCTTCTTGATATTACTAAACCAGTAACATTTAATTCAGTTAAATTATTCACGCTTCATAAGAGGGAATATAACTCCTTCTTTTGCAGGAACATCTTCAAGAAACCAAAATACTCTTTCCGTATGTCCATATCCAAAAGTTGGAGGCATACCATACTCCAGCATTTCGACAAAATCCATATCCAGCATTTGTGCTTCATCATCCCCTGCTTCTCTTAATTTCTCCTGCTCATTAAATCTCTCAAGTTGATCAATAGGATCATTCAGTTCAGAAAAACCATTTCCGATTTCACTTCCTGCAATAATTGGATGGAATCTCTCAGTAAGCTCTATCTTCTCTGGGCAGGATTTTGCAAGCGGAGAAAGAAATTTTGGCTCATGCACAATAAATACTGGACCTGCTATTGTAGCTCTAATTTTTTTCCATAATAAATCAATTCCACGATTTACATTTATTTCTTTTTGTTTATAGTCAATCTTATTTTCATCTAGAAGATGTGTAATTTCACTCATATTTGTATTAAAAATATCCAGTTTATATTTGTCATATAACAGCTCAGTGTAATCAACAATATCCCAATTATTGGAGATATCAACATTAAACCCTCTAATTGAAAAATTAGTTTTTCCATAAACTTTATCAACTACATACAAAAGTAAATTCTTAACAAATTCCATTCCATCTTTATAGTTTGAATATGCCATATAGAACTCCATAGCAATATGTTCTGGCGTATGCTCATCACTCATACCTTCATTTCTAAATCTAGGACCGATTTCAAATACTTTCTCATATCCTCCTCCTATCAATCTTTTTAAATATAGTTCTTGTGATATTCTCAAATAAAAATCCTGATGAATTGCTTCCATATGTGTTACAAATGGTTTAGCATCTGCTCCACCTGGAACCATTTCAAGAACTGGCGTCGTCATTTCTAAAAATTCGTTGGATCTGAAAAATTCTCTATGAGCTTCCCAAAACTGTGAACGCCTAACAAACCTATCAAACACCTCCTTATTTATATTTAAATCAATATATCTTTTTCTTAATCTTTCCTCTTTATTCTTCAATCCGTCAAAACCAAGTGGAAGACCTCTAATTGCTTTTGTTAATATCTTTATTTCTTTTGCTAGTACAGAAAACTGTTTTGATTGTGTAAGTGTAGTTATGCCTTTAACTTCAATAAAATCACCTAAATCCAGGAGATCCAAATTTTGAAAACCAATAAGGTCACCTGTATTGTCTTTTAATTCATCTTTCTTTATATATATCTGAATTACTCCTGACATATCCTTAACGTCAAAAAAACAAACAGAACCATGTTTTCTAATTGATACTATTCTTCCAGCTACAGATACTTCTTCATCAATATTCTTTAAAAGTATATTCTTAATACTATCACTTCTATTTGAACTTGAAGGATATGGATTTATACCACTTTTCTTCAATTCCTTCATCTTATTTATTCGTATAGTCCTTAGATCATCTATTGTTGACATAATTTAATCGTATAGTATCAAATATATATCTTTAATTCAATAATTCTTATTGTGGTGTAAGCTCTACGAGAAAAAAATATCCCCGTGGTTTATTTCTACTAAATCTTTGTGCTATTCATAGCTGAAGCTATTCTGGTTAAGAATTCCTTTTTCAATTCTTTTTCCGAAAAACAATCAACAGATTTGATTATCTCTTCTTTAGCAAAATGAATTCTCTCTAATTTTCTTATTCCATCAACAAAACCATCTACAGTGAGCTTATCAACAAATATACCGTTTTTCCCTTCCTGCACAATTTCCTCAGCTCCACCTTTCCTTAGTGCAACAACAGGAATACCAAGTTCCATAGCTTCAATCATAACTAATCCAAAATCCTCGTATACTGGGAAAATAAGGAATCTCGATTCTGATAATATTTGCATTTTTACACTATCTGATACGAACCCTGTAAATATGCACATACCCTTTCTTGTTTCATTAATATACTTACTTTTCAAGTGTTTCAATTGATCTCCATCTCCAATTATGACAATTCTCGTACCCGTCTTTAATGCTGAATCAATGGCAATCTCAGGATGCTTATATTTTTCAAGTCTTGATATATATGTGCAATATTCATTATTGTATGATTCTAATTGCTTGATGATACTATCGTTTTCTTTACCATCATTGCCTAGAGTTATATTCACTGGCCTTGTATACACAACTTCCGAATTTAATCTATACAATTTCCATATTCTTTTTTTAGTTTCAATCGAATTTGTAAATACTATATCAGCTCTTCTAGCACCAAAATAATCAAGTATTCTAAGGTAAAAAAACATTATAGAGAAGAGTCCCTTTAACCAGCCATATTTCCACAGGGTTGATGTCTCCATATTCCATAGGAACCTTGGTGGAGTTAATATATATGAAATATTAAATACATCAGTACTAGTAACCACAAATTTTGATCCATATGATGAAATAGCAACAACAAGATCAAAATTTGAGAAATCCCATGATTCATAAAATATGTTCAAAAATGGAACCAATAATTTAACAAACAACTTTCTAAATGGCAAATACTTAAAATTAGATTCATGTATCTTTAATTTTTTTAGTTCTTCTGATATATGATTCTTATCAAGAAACAGAGTAAATATTTCTGGGTTATCAAACAAACTTGATATAAATTGAAGAGCATTCTCTCCACCACCGTGAACGTACAAATAATCATATACAATTGCTACCCTCATTTTATATTTGCTTCAATAACTTCGATTAGAGAATTCTTAAATTTTTCAAATGAAAATTGCTTTGCAATTGCAGTCATCTCATTTTTATCGAACCCATCATTTTCGAGTTTCATTTCATACCTCTTTATTGCGTTTTTCAGTGAGACTTCTGTCTGCTTAGTATATAACACACCTATATTATCTGTAATCATTGTTGGAGCAAATCCTTTACTATACGCAATTACACCAATATTCATAGCCATTGCTTCCAATAATACAATTCCAAAATCTTCTTTACTCTGCCATATTAGTCCTTTTGCATTTGATAATAACGAAACCACCATTGCATCATTTGCATTAGTGATTAATTCAATATTAGATGATTTTATTCTCTTCTCTAATGTTGATACATATTTTGTAGAACAATGCCCAACTATCTTTAATTTTTTACCATTCTTATTAAACAAATCAATCACATATTCAAGATGTTTCCATGGATTTATACGCCCAATTATTATGTAATAGTCATTTTTTGTTTGATCATTTAATTTCTCAGGTTTGTAATTTATAAATCTGCTTAATTCTACAAATGGGTGCACACAAATCGAATCTCTTCTTAAGAATTTCGCTATACGTTTTCTTGAATACTCTGAATTTGTTAATATTACATCTGGTCTACCACCAGCGGCATAATCCCACACACGCAAAACTGATACAATTGGATAATATATTATATTAAGGAATTTAGGAATCTTCAAACTGTCATGGTATTCAAAAAAATCCCAGACATATCTTGACACAGAATGCATATAGCACACATGTAGCTGATCAACACTTGTTAATACTGAATGAGCAAATCTAGTTGATGATGATATGACTATATCATAATCACTCAAATCCAGTGATTCAAAATACATTGGATATATAAAAAAAAGAATTCTTGATAATTTATGAAATATATTTAACTTTCCCCACCAAGTTGATTTTATTTCGTATTTACTAATATCGATTCCATGTGATTCAACAATTCTTTTGTTGTATACAGGAGTATATACTGGTGCATTCAATATACGTGCAACAGATAACATTACTCTTTCTGCTCCACCAAATTGATCCAAAGAATCAAGAACTATACATATTTTTTTATTATCTATTTTGTGATTATTCATTTATACCTAATACTTGTTTTACTTCACCTGAGAGTTGCGAGGATAAAATCATTGATTTTATTATATATCCATCTGCACCCAATGTATATGCGTTATTGATTTCACTTGGTGAATCAACATTCGATAATAGTAGCACTTTTGTTTTTTTTTGATTTTGATTGCCTTTAATTTTTTTCAATATATTGAGACCATTATCATTCCCTAATACTATGTCCAAAAAAATTACATCATATATGCTGTTTCCTGATTTTTCACTGTTTTTTATATATTTATTTGCTTCTACTGCATTCTTAGCAATATCTACATACATTCCATCATATACAAGTGCTGATTTATATATCTTAGCTAAATCAGAATCATCTTCAATAATTAGAACCTTAATCATATAATCTCACATCTATTAGAATTTTAATTTGATACATTGATTTTCCGGCAGGAAGTTTTTCAACACTTACACTTCCACCATGTGATTCAATTATAAGTCTTGAAGTAAAAACCTTTATTATTTTAGCATTTTCGCTTGAAAAATCATCACCAAATATTTCTTGAAAATCATTCTTCAGACTTTCAAAATTAATATTTATATCTAATATATTTGAGTTAGCTGATACGTTAAATGATGGTTCACCATAAACAAATGAAAGTATATAGAAAAGTATATTTTTAAGCGATATTTCAATCAATCTTTGATCAATATTTAAAGTAAGCGTTTCTGTCGAGACCTTATATACATAATTCAATCTGTAATATTTGCAGATTCCCTCTATTTCAACATTCAACCTATCAGAAAAGTGAGAAAATAGAACATTCGCCTTTTCAATCCTAATATTATCACCTTGCATATCAAGAACATTAAGCAAGTTATTAGATGCTGTTTCAATTCTACCAATATTTATTGAAATTGATTTCATAAATGTTGGAATATCTTCTTCTTGAGCATTTTTCGAGAAATATAGATCACAATAACCTTTTATGACACTAATTGGATTAATAAGTTTTTCTTTTGATACTGATATAAATTCATGTCTAACTATATTTAATTTCTCCTCATATATATCATTTTCAATAGCATATTTTAAATTATTCTTACTTGTTTCTGCTTGACTGAATAGTAATCCCACAAACCATCCAACAAACGTTATAAAGACGATACGTAAGAAAAAATTGGTGAAAAATTGAGATGTTGACATCGACGGCAGGAAATCAATGTAATAAATAACAGCAAGTGATATTCCAGATACCAACCCCTCTACTATACCACTGAGGAATCCAAATTCGGCTGCGTTATATATTATTGATAGAACTATAAGCAGATAATAATCTGAATTTAATATACCCAGGTAATAAAGAATAAATATATATATGCCTCCATCCAATACTGATACTAATGCACCTAATTCATTCTTTATTTTTTTATTCCCACTCGTAAATCTAATTATTATATACTGATATACCTCAGAGACCAGAAACAGTGCTAGAATTATACCAACAGTAAATAAATTAATATTGAATACCAATGCAGACAATACTATTAATGATTTTATAAAGAGACGTGAAAATACTATAAACCTTTTCATACTCATATATATACTAATATATATATGAAAAATTGTTAATTATTTATATTTTCAGAAAATAAATCTACAACACAATGAACTTTACTTCAAGAAATAGCTATTATACACAAATACTCAGGCATAAATTTCAAATCAAATTCACACTTAGGTAATATAACATAATAAGGTATACAAAACATTTCTAAAAACATAAAACCGAATATAGATAAACACAAGTATAATAATGTTATCTTGTGATAAGCTCTTAAAGCATTCTATTTTAAGCTTATATCAGTCAAAAATGTTTTCACTTCATTCTCGGATACATAATGTTCATCAATAAAATGTACACTCTCCGAGAAGTCTACATCTGCAAAATATGAAAGTTGCACTCTGAAAAATTTCTCATTAAATTGTGACTCGAATATAGATTTTGTTATTTCAACAATATCCGTAATGCTAAATATATGTAATATAAAATACAAGTCAACATAGTCTTTCCATTTTGACCTTTTACTCAATGCAAATGCTTTCATAGCTGCTAATGTTTTTAAATTTGGAAGTTTAATGAAATTCTCAAAATCATCAGTAAATGATATTTTGTATGGGAAATATAGGAAAGTTAATTTCACATTATTTACAAGAACAGTAAGCTCATCTTCGCTTTTGAAAAATAGGTGCTCTATTTTAGAGTATCTACTTAATTTATTGCTTATGTGTTGAGTATTAATTTTATCAATTGAAAACAAATCAAAATCGACTGATTTTCTATGTCCTAAATGTAATGCAATCGCTGTGCCTCCAACTAGACCGAATACATCTGAGAACTCCTTTATGATTGGTAATATATGTGTCTGATTTAGATCTAGAATTTCATCGTGCATATTTCTTAAAATATAGAGTAAAATAGTGTACTATCTCAGGGCGATAGTTAGACCTTTCCTTCTTAATTGAGTTATCAAATATTTTTGATGTTTGTTTTATTCCTTTAATTTCTATATATTTCTTTACATCATCAAAATCACCGTAGTTTAATACATGTTCCAATACTGATTCATCTGACATATTCTCAAGCGAGTCTATATACCAAGCTAAATATGGCTTATTTATTATTATATCCTGTACTCTCACCCTAAAAATATATTAATATATTTTGCAACAAAGTTCAATTTGCTTTAAAACTAAACAACAGTCGACTTATAATCGACTGTTGTTTAATATTTAAGTATATATACATTAAGAAATTATAACGGTAAATTAATCACCAAGGCTTATACAATAAAAGAGCTTCTTGGCAGATTTACTCCAGGAATATTTAGTAATTTCACTTCTACCCCTAGAAACAGCTTCCTCCCTATACTTTGCATCAAACGAATATCTCTCAATACATTCTACCCATTTTTCTATATCATCAGGATTAGTATTTAATACTATCTGTGTTTTACCAATCGCCTCTTTTAGAACTTGTATGTTTGATGTTATTACAGGTGTGCCTGATGACAATGCCTCAAGAGGTGTCAAGCCAAACCCTTCAAACTTACTTGGGTGAACTAGGCATATTGATTTACTAAGTATCGCTTTAACCTCAATGTTACTTTCTATTCTACCTAGAAGAATTACCCTATCTTTCAATGCAATATATGTATCATTGATAACATCTTCTAAATTGATATTATTTGATTTTCCAACTCTTTTTCCAACTACATCAACATGTCCAATAACTACAAGAGATATATTTTCATCAAGCTCCTTTAAGACATTTAAAGCAAATATCATGTTCTTGTGAGGTCTTCTATTGCCTAAATAACATATATATCTTTTGTTATTCAATCTGTATTTTTCAAGTGTATCTGAAATAAATTTAGAGTCTAATTCCCTTTTGTAATCCTCTGAAATGCTTGGGGATATAACTTTAATTACTTCACTCTTGATATGTAAGAATTTGTTTATATCATTCTTACCTGAAACGGTTGATGCTATTATTCTATATGCCCTTTTAGCCACCCAGGAATATATAAATTTATCATATATCTTCTGCTTTAGTGATATATCATTTTTTAGATTAAAACCTATTAAATCATATATCATCAATATATACCTCTTTGGCATGATTAGTAGTACACTCCATGGGTCAGTTAATATAACATCTGGATTGATTTTCCTATATATGAAGAATATGTACGGAAAAAGTATATAGTTCATAATACTTGAAACTGGAATATTAATAACTTTAACCTCAATATTCCTGTTAAATTTAGTACCAGATATCCTCTCAAGCTCTTGTTTTACGTAATCCTTATTTCTATCTGTTACAACAATAACAATTGATAAGCTTGATCTATACCTTCCTATTAGATTACCAGTAAGATTTAAAAAGTGAGAACCAAGACCAGTAGGAAAAGGTTCAATAATTCTATAATCTATAAGTAGTTTTTTCATGTTGATTCTCTAAAAAGCAATCTATCTATAATAGCTATATTATACATGATATAATCGGGTACATCAAAATAGGAAATGAGTAATCAAGCGTTAAACACATTATTGAGTTCCATAGAGTTGAATTATTCATTTTTTGAAGCCAATAACGATTCGCAAAATAGAATATACAAGAAATATGATGTAATATATTTAAATTCAGATAGATATAATATAAATAGGATATATAAATACACATCTAAATTCATAGTACTAAAAGTGAATGATGATATGTCAGGTATTCCTAAAGATAAGCTGTTGCCAATATATCTAATAAGGATTAACAGTAGAATAACAAAATTACTTACATCTATAGATATTATTAAATTTGGTCTTCTTTCAACAAATGAATATGATAATGAAAAGAAAAATAAACTAATTTGCTATATATATTTTAAAAATTTCCCTAAAGAATTATTTAAACCTAATGTCAAATATATTAATAAGGTCTACGAAAGGATTGATAAGAGTAATAAAGATAATAAATCAAAAAATAGATTCTACAGGCTACTTGATAACGTACCTCTCGATTTAGATAACTCAAAATTATTGCAAAAAGCAAATATCAATTTTAATTACCCTCATCTGATTTACAGAAGAATAAAAAGACTGATTCCAAAACAAAACAGAATCAGAAAGGATATAAAGGTAAAATTTACAATTATTTGCATAATAAGAAATATAGATGAAATATGGATAAATAAGACTATTAGAAGTATTAAAAATCAGACATACAACAATTTTGAAACCATCATTATAAACAATGCATCCAACAAGACATATGTTAAATCATTTCTTTCTTCATTGAATGATGAAAGAATAAAAGTATTTTCATTTGATGAAGAAATGCCATTTTTTACAATTATTAATTTTGCTATTAATAATTCAACTGGAGATTACATAACACTTATAGATGAAGGTGATGAGATAAGCAAAAACTGCTTTGACATGGTATACAAGAATATCTCTGAAAATCCAGATAAAGTATTTTTTTATTCAGATGAAGATGTACTGAGTTTAGCAAATAAGGCTTCAGAAATTGTAATAAAGCCAAACTATATAGATGATATATTATTAAAGGAATACCCCTATGTGTCTCATTTATTTTGTTTTAAAAAGAGTTCGTATATATTCTTTGAAGATGAGGGTGATGCTTATAGGGTAAACAACATAAATTCTCTTGTTAATTTATTCACTAATCATTATTCAGATTATGGCAAAATAGATAGCATTCTATATCATTTCCGTAAATCTCAAAAGTACAACAAACCATCTATATTTGATTTAAAAGATGTAGACTATAACTCTGCATCTATTATAAAAGATGTTGATATCAGAGAATCAATCGAAGATGTACAAACCGAATACGTCATTATTAACAGAGCAGGAACACTACTTCCAAAAGAATCAATAATATTGTTACTATATTATGCAAATGAAAACAGGTTATCCATAGGTCCAGTTAAGCATAGTAGAAATAACATAACTAAATATCTTACATATTTCTCAATTGATAATAGGGTTCTTAGTATTGAAAAAAACAACTCATTCCTACTAAATAACTCCCATAAAGTTAAATTATTTACATTTGATAATTTATGTATATCAACATCATTATTAAGGAATATATTGTATGAACATCAGTTTAGTGATGAATATACTTCTAGCATATTTAAAGAACTTGATATATCAATGCAATTAAGTAATACAATTGATTATGTATATGTTCCTGATGCGGTTGCAAATACAAATACACAGATACACACATTAAAAAACATAAATAGAAAAGACTATATTACATTTTTAGAGAAGTGGAATATGTTCTAACATATAATAATTGGAATGTATTTCAAAAATCAAAAATATACAATAAATAAAAGCATACAATAGAAATTAGTACACATTATTCTTCATACCCTCTAGATATGAATCTATCTTACTTGAATCTGTAATGTATTTATGAGAGTTTGATATAATATCTTCCTTAGTCTTAATATTACCTAAATCGCTTGGAGTTTTATGAAACCATGTTAGGAATGGCTTTTGAAGTGTTCCTGCTTGATATATTCTTGCTAAACAATTGAATTTTTCAATTGATGTGAAATCAAAATCATTTATTTCCTTTCCCATTTCTTTTGTAAGATTTGTAGCATCAGATCCGCTTGTTTGAAATATAAAATCATTTCCAATATGAGAAACAATGCTTGGGAACTTATGAAAATCTTCAAGGCTTTGAGTTGAAAATATATAACCAACATTATCTTTTCTTCCTCTCTTCAGTATTTCTAATATAAATTCATTTATAAAGTATGATGCTTCATCAATAAAAACAAATAAATTTGAATCTTCCCTATGCTTCATTTTTGCATATGAAACAAGTAACAGTATCATTGAACCAATCAAATATACATTATCTATACCTAGAGTAGAAACTGGGAGCGATACTATTAAAGTTTTCTTTCCATTAATTATTCTGTCAAAGTCAATTTGAGAATATGGGTAACACAGGACTTTCTTTATTGGTTCTGACATAACAATTCTACCCAACTTATTTAATATAGGGGACATAGTATCAAAATATGTCCTTGAATTTCTACTTATAGCAGAAAACTCATTATTCCAGAAATTTAAAAGTAATGGATCAGTTACTGTTTTAAGTGCTTTCTTTCTAAAGTTCTCATCAGTAAAAAGTAAATACAACGATATTATGCTTGCGTTATCTAAATTAAATGTAGTTATTATACCATTGCGTAATATATATTCAAGTCTTGGTCCCCAAGAATCAAAGTATGATTTAAAAATTTGAATAAGATAATCAACAACGATTTCTCTTTCTTCATATATTGAAAATGGATTTATATTTATTGGTGATTTTAAAGGATCTAGAAATATAACATCATTAACTTTATCTTCTGGAATTAACTCAAGAATATGTTTAGATAAATCTTCATGAGGATCAAAGATAACTACAGATGATTCATTGCCTTTTATACATTCAATAGCAATGTTCTCCATAAATGATGTTTTCCCCATTCCAGTTTTTCCAAGCACGAGTGAATGTTTTTTCATATCATCATATGAAATATATACACTCTTATTCTTAGAATTTACTTCACATTCGCCTAATCGTATATCTGAAGTTGTGAAATCAAATTCAGGAGAAACATGTTTTACACCAAGTGAAAGTAATTTAGTATATTTTGAATATTCAATTTTTGGAAAATGATAAATATATGGAATCTCAAAAATTGATAAACATTGTATTATTTCATCACCTATTGTTCTCTCAAAAAAACCAGAAGACGAGTAATTTAATATATTTACTTTAAATTCATTACTGCTATTTATTGATGAAACAAGAGATGTTATTCTTGTTTTCAAATCATCTTCACCCTTCTCATATAGAACCCTGAATTCAAATTCAAAATTCTTACTTGCAATCTTCCTTCTAATACTTTCAAGTGATTTTTCATCTAACTTGATTGATGCGTTTGCTACATTAATGTGTTTTATTGCAAAAACATTTTCATATATTCTTAGTATATTCCTTATAAACCTGAAAAAAATCACTTTATTATTATTTTGTGATTTCAAATAGGAATCTGCATATGTATAGTCGCTATTTACTGGTCTCAAGCACAATTGTAAATATATATTGGATTTCTCTATAGTTGATGAGATATACATGAATTTATCAATAAAATCACCTTCTTGCAATGTATACAAATTATCTTTTGTAAGATTAAATTCAAGAACCTCATACTTTTTATCTTCATTAAGAGGGTTTGGCAAATATTCGTTAACACTTGTTACAGAAATATTTGGAAAACGCATGTATAAATTATCAAAAAAGATCTGTTTGTAGATTCCAGGTATGACAATATACATTTGGATTCCAGATTCAGTTTTTGTAAGCTCAAATGAAATTGAATATAATGCTCTTTGCTTATTTCCTTTTATTTTAAATATATCACTCAGGAAACTCTCAAACTCAGACTCTAATATATTTGCTCTTTTTGGAAATAGTATCCTTAGATATTCTTTATTCGGAATATCTTCCTCCACCTCAAAATTTCTCCTATTTAATTGTCTTACAACCTCAATTAAATAAATAAAGATAAATATAAAAATAAAGATGAATATCCACCATATACTAGGCTTAGGAAATTCAATTATATTCATGTTTTTATAACAGTAATGTTTATATACCCATCAAATATATTTATAGAACTATCTTCTGTTTTTTCAAGTGAAGAATCAAATTTATAAACAATATCATCTGCCTTTAATTTATCTTTTAGAACACTCTCATGTTCTTTAACAAAATCTAAAGCGCTTTTATCACTTGAAGAGGCATTTATCCTTATTCTATCTTTTATATTAAACTTACTAGTCTGTCTTAATACCTGAACATATCGGACTATTTCATTCAATGTCCCTACGCTCTTCAAAGCAGGAGTGATTGATATGTTTAAAGCAACCACAGAATTCTCATTTTGCCCTCCAGTATTACTCCATACCCATTCAAAATCCTCTTTTGTAACCCAATCATTAAGTTCATCATGCGTTGATACAAATCTAATATTCTCAACATTTATTTCATCACGTAAGACACCTAGAAGTGATTCATTGAAGAATTCAATTTGGTCTTTATTCAATTCGCAATAAGTCTTTGAATATATCACAATTTCACTTAGCGGCTGCCTAAGTTTTCTCTGGTGTTTTACTCTTAAGCCAAGTACTGTTGATGAAATATCTCTAACCACTTCCATTAAATCAAGTAATAAAGTATCGATATATTCATCGTTTATTACTGGATAATCTAATAAATGAACAGATTCAACACTATTATTAATGTGCCTAATTATATGCTCAGTTAAAAAAGGCATCTGAGGAGCCCACGCAGTTGTTAGTAATTCCAGGTTATATTTAAGGGTATTTAACGCATCAACATCTCCATTTACGAATCTGTCTCTTGATCTCCTTATATACCATGTAGATACATCCTGAACAGTTTTTTCAATTAAACTTACCGTTTCAGGCATGTTATACTCTTCCATCAGTTCTGAATATCTTTTTATAGACCTATTTACATAGGAAGATAACCATCTATCCATAACATCGTTTGATTGAATATATTCATCTTTATCTTTTATCCTATCGCTATACTCTTTTGAATATATTAATAGATACTTATATATATTAAAGTATGGTATTAAAATATTCTTTTTAACATTAATTAAATCCTCATCATTCCAAGACATATCAAGACCTATCATGTTAGGTGATTTCATTAAATAGAGCCTAACGGCCTCAGCACCTGCAGATTCGAGCAATTCTTTCGGATCTGGATAATTTCCAAAACTTTTACTCATTTTCCTTCCATCATTTCCTGCAAGTGTTCCAGTAACAACTACTGCCTTGTATGCAGATTCATCAAATAGCATTGTGGAAATTCTAAGCAGTATACTAAAATATGCTCTGATTTGAGCCATATATTCTATGGTTAAGTCACTAGATTTTTGATTTTCAAATTCATCTATATTTTTAAAAGGATAACCAAGTTCTGCAAATGGTCCAGACCCAGAGTCAAACCATACATCTAAAACTTCTGGAATCCTTTTAAACTCATGTCCGTTATATGTAAATTCGACCTTATCACAAACATTCTTATGCCATTCAAATTCTGTATTCTCTTTGAAATAGTATTTATTATCTTTGAATGTAATATCCTTACAATATTTCATCAATTCTTCAACACTACCAATAACTATTTTCTCTCCTGTTTCAGAACATTCCCAAATTGGAATTACTGTCCCCCAATACCTGCTTCTTGATATACACCAATCAGGTGAGTTCTCTATTGTATACTTTACTCTCCCTTCCTTTAAGTATTTAGGGTTCCAGTTTATATCTTCATTAAGTTCAAGCATCCTTTTTCTCACATCAGTTAGATTTATAAAATATGCTTCCTGACTTTTATATATCAAAGGATTATCTCCTCTATAGTACGGCAGTTTATGAATATACGGAAGAACTCTCAGAATATATTCATGAGACTGCATATCTTCAATAATTAGAGGTGAAGCATCTCTCAAATATATTCCCTTGAATTTACCTACAACCATTTTACCCTCTTCATCAATATCAATAAATGCTGTCAAACCATTTTCCTTCCCAATCTCAAAATCCTCTTCACCAAACCCAGGAGCACAATGTAATATTCCAGTTCCTTCACTCTCAACTACATATTCTGTGTTGTATACAGTAAAATCATTGTTATTCTCATCAAACTCATCATATATCCTTTCATATTTCAATCCAATCAATTCGCTGCCTTTAAATTCTTCAATTATTTGAATTAAATTATCTTCATTCTTACCTATATCACTCTTCTGAATATCAAATGTAAATTCAATTCTTGATTTTGCAACTATCAAATAATCACTTCTTTTTTCCATCATGTACCTTACAAGTACATAATCAATATCCTTCTGAATACCTAATGCACTGTTTGAAGGAATAGTCCATGGGGTCGTTGTCCAAGCTACTAAATACACATTATCATAATTCTTAAACTTATCTCTTAATTTGAATTTTACAAATATTGATAAATCTTCAGTATCCCTATAGTTATCATCGTCCATTGCAACTTCAAAACCAGAAACCGGAGTTGATGTATCAGTTGAAAATAGCGATGTTCTCTTTCCTTTATATATTAATCCTTTATTATATATCTCTTTAAAAGCCCATATAACAGAGGAAGTATATTCAAAACTCATAGTTCTGTATGCATTATCCATATCAACCCATCTTCCAATTTTTTCAATATACCATCTCCAGTTATCACTACATGAATTTACATAACTCCTACATGCTTCAATATACTTGTCAACTCCGTATGATTCTACCTCTTTTGACGAATTTATATTTAATTCTTTATTTACTTTTGCCTCAATTGGCAAACCATGACAATCCCAGCCCCACACTCTTCTTACATAGTAGCCTTTCATTGTCATGTACCTTGGTATAACGTCTTTAGCAATACTACACATTAAGTGACCATAATGAGGATTTCCAGAAACAAATGGAGGACCATCAACCATTCTAAAACTCTTTCTGCCTTTATTCTTATTTAGTGATTTATTAAATGTATCATTCTCTTTCCAATACTTGGTTATATTCTCCTCCAAATTTGTAAAATTAAATTGTGAATTATTTGAATCTAAATCTGAGTAGTCCATCAAACCTATTTTAATATATTTAAATCGAGTAGTCCAGAAGGAGATATCATGTCCGGATTCCATGGCGGATCAAAAGAAACATTAACATTTACTTTTGTAAAGTTTGGAAATTCTTTAAAACAGATTGATTTTATTGATTCAATAAAATCAGTAACATTAGGACAGTTAATAGTTGTCAAACCAATTGTAATTGTCAAAATTGATTTATCCTCTTTACCAATTTCAATAGAGTAAACTAAACCAAGATCTACAATATTAATTGGTATTTCTGGATCATATATACCCTTAAGAACATCTCTAACTTTGTTTTCTTCCTCCATTTTTTATATAATATATGTATGCAGATTATATTTAATTATCAGAACATTGACAAATCAGATTCACTTGAGTCATTTATTGAGAAAAAATTAAGTAATATTGAGAAGGTTTATGATATAAGCGAAGTTGATGTAAAAGTTAAATTAAAGAACTCAGAAAATCTTAAATATATTTTTGAGTGTACATTAAAATTTAAGCATCATTTATTTAGAGTAGAGGATCAAGGTAAGGATTTATATAAATTAGTAACATCTTCATTAAAAAAACTTTCAAGAAAAATAGCCGAATTCAATGAGAAGCTGGTAAAAAGTAGAAAGACAAATGATGTTATCGCTAGCGATAGTGTTAATGATGAAGAATATGAATTAGAATTTATTGTTGGAGATAGTAGTGAACTTATTGTAAAAAGAAAATTTTATGATGATGACAGACCTTTACACCCTGAGGAAGCAATAAATCAAATGGAATTACTTGGTCACACAAGTTTTCTATTCAAGAATATTGAAAATAACAAATATGCTATGGTGTATAAAAGGAAAGATAAAAAATACGGAATAATACAACCAACTAATTAAAAGAATTTGAGTAGTATTGTAAACACAATACCTATTATAACGCTGTAATATGCAAATGGAAGTAGTTTTCCATTCTCAAAATACTTCATTAAGAATTTTGTGCTAAAATATGCAGCTATTCCAGCTACTATACCGCCAAATAAAAATTCTGGAGTAAGCGTTGGATACATTATTAATTTTCTTGATTCAAGCAATGCTGCTGCAAAGATTAATGGTGTTGCAAGCATGAATGAAAGTTTTGCACTATCTTCATAGTTTAAACCTAAAGCAAGACACGCAGCCATGCTTATTCCTGATCTTGATATTCCTGGAATCAATGCGAAAGATTGAGCAAATCCTACAAATACAACATCCTTTAATGAAAACTTTACCATATCTTTCTTGTTTTTTTCCAATTTCCTATATATATCTGCAACGTAAAGAATAATACCATTAATAACTAGAAATAATGCTGCAACATATGGTGATTTAAATATATTTCCAACCTGCTTCTCAAGTAGCAAACCGATAATGCCTACAGGTATAGAACCTACAATAATTAACCACCCTAAATGCTCTTCTGAATCGTCTGAAAACTTTCCACTCATAAATGAACTAAATAATTTTTTGATTATTCTTACCCAATCTTTATAGAAGAAAAGAAGCAACGCTATTGCAGTTCCTAAATGTAGGAACACTGCAAAAGCAAGGAATATACTTCCACTTTCATTTATTCCCCAGTGAAGCACGTTAGGAATTAAAACAAGATGACCTAAACTACTAATTGGAAATAACTCACTTACACCCTGAATAAATCCTAGTATGAAGACTTGTATTGAATTAAACATAAATCTTTAACCTTGCGGCCCCATAGGGAATGCAGTAAATGTCGATAATTTTAATGTACCTATAAGCACTGCAAGAAATATTGATATCACAAAAACAAGAGCAATAAATACTAAATTCATTTTTACTTTTGCAAGCATTGCACCACCAAAGATAATTAACAATGATGCAGCAAACATACTAAAACTGAAATTAGCTAGTAAATTGAAATAATTTGCAAGTATTAAAAGACCAATTACAAGTAAAATTAGACCAACTCTAGCAGCTCTATCTACATTGTTGGTATCTCTCATATTTTTCGTACTTTCGTTATCCATCGTTTTATTATCTTCACTTATTATATAGTAAATTATAAAATATAGAAAGAATGTTAGCGGAAAGAAAACTACAAAAATTACTCTTACTAGTATTACATCAACACAAAAATAATTTGCTAAGAACGAACACACACCTAGCAACAACTTCCTGCTTTGTATATTGTTTCTACTATTTTCCATTTACTGGATTTAGTATAAACCAGCTTTCATATAATTGTCAAAATGCGTTAGATAGAAAAAAATAAAAATAAAAATAAAATAATAATAGAATAAAATAAAATAATAAAAATAATAATAAATGTATTACTATTTTTTCTAATGCTTCTTACTTAGATTAAGCCTATGCTCCTTTGTGTTCTTCTGCCCACACTGAGAATATTTCATCTTTGATCCACAAAAACACTCTGAATTAGGATCTCTTTTACTCTTCTTCTTACCATTAGAGTCCTCCATAACTAGAACATTCTGACTAAGTTTATTTTGGCTAAGTTGATTTTGATTCTGTTGTTCAGGATTATTAACTTGAAGTGTTGGTACATTGGGCTTTAATACTATTCTTGAAAATGAATCCTCTAAATTTGTTATAAATTGTTCAAAAGCAAAATATACCTGATTTTTAAATTCAATAAGAGGATCCTTCTGCCTAGTAGATGCAAATGCAGTATCTTGCCTAATTCTTTCAATTGTATCTATGTATTCCATCCATAGAACACTTATGACGTTAAGAATTTCCACTCTGAATTTAAATACCAATACTTCATATGGAATAAGTGCTACTAGATAATCATATGCTTCGTCAATAAGCAATTTAATATTCTCAAAGAACTTATCTTCATTTTGCTGATGAAGCATTAATTCGATCCATTCATCAAAGCTAGAATTAGAAGAGGAGAATAGTATGTTTAATTCCTCTAACGGTATAACTGTAGGAATCAATGATTTCGAATTATTCACCATGCCTATATAATCATTTGCAGAATCTTTTATTTGCCTTCTAAGTGATTCGTAAACTTTTGATGTTATATATGTCTTCCTTTCAGCCTTAATAGCATCATCTTCATTTTGGTTATATGCAAAAGTACTTAATATATATTTTCTCCTTTTATATAGAATTTCTCTTTGAGTATTTATTACATCATCATATTCTACAACATCCTTTCTCATATCAAAATAATAACCTTCAACTGATTTTTGCACTTTCTCAATTCTATTAGATATCATTGAAAGGTTTATTGGCATATTCTCATCGATCTTAAAAGTATCTAGTAGCTTTACAATTGTTTCTCCTCCAAACCTTTTTACAATATTATCTTCAAGAGAAATAAAGAATTGACTTTCACCAGGATCACCTTGCCTGCCTGCTCTACCCCTAAGTTGATTATCTATTCTTCTTGCTTCATGTCTTTCAGTACCTAAAACAAACAACCCCCCAAGATCTTTTACTCCCTCTCCAAGTGATATGTCTGTTCCTCTTCCAGCCATGTTTGTTGATATTGTAACGCTCTTCTTCTGCCCAGCCATGGCTATAATTTCAGCTTCCTTTGCATGATTTTTGGCATTTAACACATTATGATCAATTCCATGAGATTTAAGAAGTTCACTAAGTTGCTCTGATTTGTCAATTGATGTAGTACCTACTAATACAGGTTGACCTTTCTTGTGCCTTTCTTTAATTTCATTAACAACAGCATCTAATTTTGATTTTTCATTTTTGAATACTACATCCTTTTTATCTTCCCTTATAACTTTCCTGTTGGTTGGAAGCCTAACAACATCTAGACCATATATCTTTTCAAATTCTTCAGCTTCAGTATAAGCAGTTCCAGTCATACCTGAAAGAATCGGAAACAGTTTATACAGATTCTGATATGATATTGATGCTGCTGTTCTATCTTCAGACCTTATTGAAACTCCTTCTTTTGCCTCAATAGCTTGGTGAATTCCCTCTGAAAATCTTCTGCCATCTAACACCCTTCCTGTAAATTCATCTACTATCATAATCTGCCCATCTTTAATCATATATTCCTTGCCGTCAATGTATAGTTCTTTTGCTGAAAGTGCATTATCAATTAAATGTACAAGATGAAAATCGTTCCAAAGATTACTAATATTCAACATCTTCTCTATCTTCTCAGTTCCTTGATCTGTCAAAATTACTTTCCTTTCCTTTTGTTCAACTATATAATCTGACTCATTATCAAGATGCTCAACTATATTTTTAGCAACAATATATTCATTAGTATTTGAATTTGTTGGTAGAGATATTATTAATGGAGTTCTTGATTCATCTATAAGTATTGAATCTGCTTCATCAACAATACAGAAAAAGAAATCACGCAAAACAGAACTTGATAAATCAATTTGCATGTTATCTCTAAGGTAATCAAATCCAATTTCAGTATTATTACAATATGTAATATCAGCACCATATGCTTCTTGCTTTGAACAAGTAACCAAATTATTTCCATTCATTTTATTCAAATGTAAATCCTCAAAATCTAATTTATTCCTTTTAAAAACGTACGAAGCAGAGCTTGTTACTATACCAGTTGAAATTCCAAGAGTATCGAATATAAGTCCGCACCATTCACCGCCTAGTTTAACAAGGTAATCGTTTACTGTTACAAGATTAGCTCCTCTTCCTAGAAGTGAATACATATATAGAGGAAGTGTTGCAATAAGTGTTTTTCCTTCACCTGTTGCTATTTCACCTATTGTACTGTTGAAAAGTGCAACTCCAGCAAGGAGTTGGGAATCAAAAATATCAAACCCTATACTTAATTTTACGGCAGATTTAACAAGTGAAAACCCTTCAGGAACAAACTCAGACAACTTTGTTATAACTTTGGATTTACTCTTTCTATCTAAATTATCAAAATCCTCATTTTTAAATTTTTCACTTACTTTTTTTTTTAATTCTAACGATTTATTAATTAATTCATCTCTATTATCAATTAATGAAAATGAATTAGCCCTTTCTACAACTTTTCTAAGTTTATTTAAATATATTTCATTTAAATCAATAAAAAATTTCATAATATTATATTTTTAGATATTTAGTTCCTCTCTATTAAGTATAAAAGCATCAATAACATGTTGTATATACGTATCAAAGTCCATATTATCAAAATATGCCGCCGCCTTATATATATCCTCCCTATTTACAGGAGAACAAAAGGATTTATCTTTAAGTTTCTTTTTTACACTTGATACATTCAACCCATCAATCAACTTATTTGGTCGTACAAGGATACATGCATAAACAAAACCTGATATCTCATCAGAGGCAAAAAGTACTTTATCAAGTAATGAATCTATTTTATCGTTGTATCTATGAGCATATATTGCATCAATAATATAAGATGGAACATCGTCTCTTTTCTTTAGATAGTCAATTATCATTAAAGGATGCTCTTCAGGATATTTCTCATAATCAGCATCATGCAGTAAGCCTGTTATATAGTAGTTATCAAACTCTCTATCAGGTATGTTTAACACTTTAGCAAAGTGTAATGCTGAATTTGCAACTGCTTTTGAATGCGTCAACAAGGAAGGAGAATGTACCCAATCAGTTAATATTGCTTTAGCTTCATTTATTGTCATTCAACTTTTACTATCTTGTATTTTAATGTATTTCCATTCTCAAGTGAAATATCAACAAAATTACCCTCCATTTTACCAATAAGTTGACTTCCTAATGGTGATTCATTTGAAATTAAATAATTCAAAGGATCACTTTCAATTGAAGAAACCACTGTATATACTCTCTTAGGAATACCCTTTGCGTAAAGCACAACCTTAGATCCAATATCAATTTTACCTCCCTTTTTAGGCTTTACTAATATATAGTTATCAAGAATATTTTGAATTTCTTCAATTCTTGATTCAATTGTTGTACATTCTACAAGAACAGAATCAAGAGAACTTTCTTCTGTTAAATCTACAGATTCACGCAAATCCTCAAATTTTTTAGAAATTTCATTTTTATATTTCTCTTTAAGGATTGCCAGTTCAGATTTTAATTCTTTTAATTTTTCAGATGAAATTTTATACATATTACTCAATTTTCTTTATCTTGTATTCAATAATTTTACCATCTACATCAAGCTTCACAGTTGAATTCAATTTTGCACCAAGTAAAATAGAGCCAATTGGGGACTTATCTGAAATCTTTCCTTGAGTTAAATCAGATTCATGTTCACTTACGATTTCAAGTTTTAACACACTGCCATTTACTTCAACCTCAACAATTGATCCAAACTGAACAACATCTGAGTTGTCATTATCGCTTTCACTAACAATTGCATTTCTAATTATTTCATTAAGCTCTGCAATCCTTGACTCATTCATTGACTGATTCTCCTTGGCACTTGTGTATTGAGAATTTTCACTCAAATCCCCCTGCCTTCTAGCTTCATCAATATCATTTAAGATTTTCTCTCTTAATTCTAACCTTTCAGCAAGCTCATCAGTCAAGGCGTCAAGACCAGATTTTGTCATATATATTATATTTTTCACGCTATTACTATTATTTGTATCTTCCATAAATTTACTCGATTATTATACCAAATTTTTGGGTTGTATTCATAATTATACACTATACCAGTGGTATTAGTAAAGTACTCACTGTGTAACATGTCATAAATTAATAGTATGAGAAGAAAATGTCGAATTTATAAAATGATGTGAAATATGTATAAAATAAAGATGGAGGGTAAAGCCCCTCCACCTGATACACCTACAGATGAAAAGGATATAATAAAGGAGTAGATGAATTGGTTTAATGGAATAGTAATGAAGCATACCAGAGAATAAACAAATGAATAGAAACAGTAGTAGGAATTTGCAGTGAGGAAATATACATTTCTCATTCTAACTGCTGGAGTTTTAAGTTAGAACTTTATAAATTACCCTGATAATACAATGAAAATAAAAGGGAAACTACTATATTGCCTTCTTCATCAACATTTGATGGGGTTCCGTCAATAATTTTCCAGAGGAACGATATAACTCAAGTTAAACACTAAAGATAGAAAAAGGTTGAAATGAAGGGACGAATAGAAATAGGTTAGCACCCACGGAAGAATTAAATACTGATTTTAAGCTATTTTATTTAATATTTCATCAGATTTCTTTT
>JAKAPS010000020.1 GCA_021806925.1 bacterium
TATTTCTTCTTCTAAATTCTCTATCGGTTTTAATTTCTTATTTGTTATTTTCATTTCTTTTCCTTTCTTTTTATTTTACTTTTTTTTATTTCTTTTTGCTTATTTACACAAAATATTGTACAGCCTCCACTTTTGTTTATCCCAACAGAGATTTACTTTTTAGTTTTTAACAATATGCACTAATAACTATTGCGATTTTGTATTTAGTATTGAATAATTATCTTCCTATTTATTCCGTCAATTCTGATATGACCTCCATTAGGCATAATAAACTGAGGATCAGTATGCCCAAAATCTAAGTTAAATACTACCAACGATTCTGGATTATATTCTTGCATAGCTTTTATAACTACTTCTTGCTGTTGTTTTTTGTATTCAGCCTTTTGTTCAGGAGAGTTTGGTTTATCAAATTCCCATGCTTGAGGTCTTCCTACAAGTACGGCTTTGAACCGTTTTAAAAGGTCTCTTTCTCCCATGCCGACTAGTACACGATACACGTAATCAGCAGAAGGTATACCTTCTGATGTTTCAAAGAAAAGAATTGTATCTTGTAACTCTTCTTCACTTGATAAATATCGTCCAGCTCTTAACTGAAAATCAATACTTTCTAAACATCCTCCCCATGTTATTCCTTCAACAACTTGATTTTCATTAACCCATGTCCATGGATCATTTGTATATAATCTGCTGTACTGAGTAAGAAGTTCTGGATTTCTCCAGTCTAATTTTCATCTGTAAATTCAGGTGCATGTTGTACATCATATTCTCCTCCTTCAAATAAAGCCTTTTTTATAGATTCAACGGTGTAATCAAACATTGATCCATTCATACCAAATTGATTCATTACACTACCACCATAATATGAAACAATACCCAAGTTCCATAAAAACAATCCAATATTAGTGTTATCGCTATATCCCATAAATATCTTCGGATTTGCCTTTATAACGGTAGGATCAATATACTTCAATAATTTGATTTGATCTTCGCCGCCAATTGTACAGATGATTCCTTTAATCTGCTGATCTTGTAAAGCACTATGAAAATCCTTAGCTTTATCTTCAAGCGATGCTCCCATAACTCTAGTAGTTGGATATTCAACAGGTATAAGCCCAAATACATCTCGTATTCTTTTTAATCCAAGTTCATATACATTAGGAAAAATCTCTGGAAGTCCAGCAGAAGGAGAAAGTATTGCAATCTTATCTCCTACTTTTAATTTCTGAGGATATTGGTGTATCATACTGAATTGATTGTACTCGTTTATATTCAATAATTCAAAAAGAAGCATTTCATATATTCTTCATTTCAAATACGAAAAAGTATTTGACAATATTTGAATAATTATATGCAAAGATTATAGTTTTTTCTTTTGACCTGAGAAACCTTTTGTATTAAGATTAACTTAATGCAAGAAGAAATCTTAAAAGCATTAGAAAGTAAATACAGATTAATTCTTTAAACACCTACCTGGTATTTGCAATTGCATGATTTATTAGATGAATATTTTTATCAATATGGTAACAAATAAGGAAGGAAAACCAGAAGAGTGGAAATTAACACGTACATCTTTTGTTGCCTTGGTAGCAAAGATGCTTGATGATGGAAGCATTGGAATAGGAACAACAGGTTCTAATATGGATATTGATAGATTACCAATTGATACTGTTGTAATTCATTATACAAGTACAGAACCACATGTATCACTAAGTTATATTGAATCACTTATTCTTATACGTCTTTATACCAAGGAATATTCAAATAAAGAAAATGAATATTATGGAAAACCTCTTTGGTCAGGTCATTTATATAATGGAAGACAAACATTTCACGCATACCACTATTTGATTGCACAGAACAGAACTGTTTTTCATACATTGTATGATAAATATATCGGGTGGCAAGCTGGTGAGTGGAATACAAATTGTAGAAGTATTGCAATTGGCTTTATAGATGATTTAAAAAGAAAATCTCCAATAGAAGAAGCTATAACTTCTGCAAAAAATATTATCAAAAAATATAACGTAATAAAGGTAATTGGTCATAATGAAATCTATAAAACTACAGAGTGTCCTGGTAATCAATTTTATAATGGCGAAAATTGGAAAAATAAACTAATATTTTAGTATATTTATATGGCAAAATTATCATATATTGAGATCTCAAAAGAAAATCTTTTAGGAAACATAAGAAATATAAAGCAACTACTTAAGGTTGAAACTAAACTTGCAGCAGTGGTAAAAGCTAATGCATATGGGCATGGGATGGAAGAGATAGTAGATATTGTTCAGGACTATATTGACTATTTTCAAGTCGACGATATTGATGAATTACATAGAATACGAAAACTGACCTCGAAACCTGTTTTAGTGTTGGGATACATAAAGAAGACTGATTTGCATGATATATTGAAACTTAATTGTGTACTTGCAGTATATGATATGAGTAATCTTGAATCTATAAACTCAGCTGCTGAGGAAGAAGGTGTAAATGCTATTGTTCATGTTGCTATTGATGCTTTATTAGGAAGAGAAGGAATATTAATAGACAATTTATCTGCCTTTATTTCAAAGTTATCAGATTATTCACATATACAAGTTGAGGGAGTTTATGCTCATTTTGCTAATATAGAAGACACAAGTGATTTTACTCACGCACAAAAACAGATAGACACTTATAAAAAAGCATTGAAAATATTTTCATATAATGGATTCTCGAATCTGCTTACACATATATCCGCAACATCTGGAATACTTGTTTATGAAAAAACTTTTGGAGAAAATAGCCTAGTAAGACTCGGTATAGGTATGTACGGACTTTGGCCATCAGAAGATTTAAAATTAAGATATGAAAAAGATTCAATTTATTTTACACCAATTTTGAGGTGGATTAGTCATATTGGACAGATAAAAACACTTCCAGCCAATTACTCAATTGGATATGGACTTACATATACCACCTCAAAGGAAACAAAAATAGCTTTAATTCCACAAGGATATAGTGATGGGTATGATAGAGGCCTAAGCAATATTGGTGAGGTTTTAATACGCGAAAAGCGATGTCATGTACTTGGTAGAGTAGCAATGAACATGTTTGTCGTAGATGTGACAAACTTGGAAGAAGTTGAAATTGAAGATGAAGTCGTTTTGTTAGGAAAACAGGGAAATGAAACCATTTCTGCAGAAGAAATAGCTTTAAAAATTGGGACTATTAACTATGAAGTCGTAGCTAGACTATCGTCTCTACTACCACGAGTTGTTGTATAGAGAAATAATTTTGATAGAGAATAAATCCTAAATAAGAGTTATTTGTAAACTTGTTATGTGTTCCAATATTTACAAATATAAAGACGGTATTCTTTTCTTCCTCAAGATAGATAACACTACAATCTCCAGTAATAGAAAAAAGATCTATAAATTTTTCATCTTCCCTTAAAGTTGATAATCATGCAAGGTTGGTCTATTTCTATCTTCAATAAATAATCTTACTCTTTCTTCATATTGTGAAACTAATGACCTGTTGCCAAATACTCTTTGCTTATAATGTTTGATAAAAAGCTTGTCCAAGTATATTTGCTTTTGCATAAGAAGTTTTAATCTTCTTTGTAATTCTCAACAAGTCTTGTCAATTCTTCTGCAGTATCTCCTTTTCTTTTAATAATTCTTTTGTTTCTTTATCAAAGTCAGAAATATATTTTTGATCCTGTATGATACGGAATTTTTCATATTCCTCTGCTGCTTTCAATTCTGCCTTTAGTTTTGTAACTTTCCCATTATCTGTAAGAATAGGGTAAGTACTTAATTCAAGGAACTGATTGAGAAATTTTATCCAATCTTCCATCTTCATCAAAATTTGTCTATTAGCTCGATTCTCTGCTAGATCAAGATAGGCTGAAACAATAAGTTCCAATTCTTTAATATGCACCTCACTTAAGTAGTTTTTAGCTACAAGTGTATCACTTTTGAGTATTTTCCCTTTAGGAGAGTTCTTCCAACTGGTAAGTCCCATATGAGGTTTGGTAGCATTAGCAGTAGAATAAATAATTTCCGCAGCAGTTTTGCCTGTAATCGCCCAGTGTAATTTATTCTGTACAGTTGAAAAGAAATCCTTAGTAATCTGTGCTTTTTTATCGTAATCCGCTGAAAGAGCATAAATATCGGTAATCTTTTGATAAAACCTTCTTTCGCTTGCACGAATTTCACGAATTTTCTCTAAAAGCTCATCAAAATAATCTTTTCCAAAATGTGACCCGTTTTTGAGTCTTTCATCATCAAGAACAAATCCTTTTATAATAAAATCTTTTAATATCTTAGTTGCCCATATCCTAAATTGCGTGGCCTTTTGGGAGTTAACCCTGTATCCAACTGCAATAATAGCATCTAAATTGTAGTATTTGGTTTTATATTTTTTCCCGTCTTGGGCAGTTGTTTCCAAAATGGAAATAACTGCTTTTTCTTGTAATTCCAATGTTTCAAATATATTCCGAAAATGTTTACTTATTGCAGGGATTTCAACACCAAATAACTCTGCAATTCTCTTTTGTGTTAACCATAGTGTCTCATCATTAAAAAGCGCCTCAATCTTAATATTTCCATCTGGTGAAGTATAAAAGAGTATTTCAGATTGCTTCTCTATTTTATTTTTCATGCTTTTATTTTAATGCACTGCAATATCTAAAGCTATGTTTGTTGAATTTTCCTTTGACGATGATAAATAAATTTTAGAACTCAAGTTCAATACTAAGGAGAGAAAAAAGTTAAAGTGAAGAGACGAATGAAAAAGGGTTAGAGCTCAACTTCGACAGAAAGCAAATCCAATAACAAGAGGTAAAAGGATAATAATACCAACAGTAATGACAAGAAAACAATTTCTCGTATAGAATAGAGTTCTAAAACAAATCTCCTAAAGGAATTCATAATCGCTCTTAATTTTTCTATATACAATTCCTTCTACAATAATCGGAAGATCTTTTGTTTCTTTGTCTATATGAAAAAACTATTACTTTGATTATATACATTTTAATTGAAAATTCAATCAACCATGTTTGTATATAAAATAGACAAATTCTATTTATTTTATTATTTACTTGTTGTAATGTTATGTTTCAATCAATTCACAGATATGTAAGGTCTTTATTCATATGACAACGCTATATAAGGAGAAATCCACCTGTAATTGTACTTCCAACCATTAAATGTGGTATTACATGTATGGTTACTATAACGTGAATCAAGAAGAATTTTGAGGTGCTTTTTAATTTTAGTAATTAGGTTATAAACGGATTTATTATTTGTATTTCATTAAATTTCTTGAAAACTTTTTCATCTGCAGTGTAAATAGTCTTGACATTATTAGTAAGCATAGTTGCTACCAAATATGTATCAAATATTTCTGTATTATTTACACTTTTCTGTTGCATGAGGGTGTAGAGCAGCTTTGGTGTTTGAGCATTAGGATGAATAAGAGTAAAATTCTCTGTGTTTTGATAAATATCAAGAAGTGCTAAGGCTACTTTTTGACTTACAGGATGTTCAATACGTCTCTTATCTGTAATTATTGCATATAATTCAAGTAAGTTTTGCTGTGCTATGCATATATAACTAACTTCTTCATACAATAACCTTGCTTTATCAAAAAAAGGTGAAGAAGTATTATAAGCATAAACTAACACATTTGTATCAAAAAGCACACTCATAAATATCTTTTCTATTGACAGAATTTATTTTCCCAAGGTTCTTACTAGGTAAATGTATACTTTTTTTCTTCTTTATTATTAAGCTTTCTATTTTCATTGGATCTTTACTTAAAAAACATTCCATTGCTATACGAATTGAATCGTTAAGGGAACTTGAACTTTTCTTTGCCAGCTCTTTATATTGTTTAACAAGTATTTTTGGTATTCTAATTGTTGTTTTTATAATATCCTCTTCCATTATAAATATAGTAACAGAAAAATCATTTGCCGTCAAACCTACCCTGGCATGACGGCATGTAATTAGTGGATTAGTCAAAAATGTAGAGAGGTAAACAATACCAAAACCGTAATACCCAATTTTGTGATTATTTCTTTTCCTGATAATTTTTGTTTTGTTTGCCTTAACCAAATATCCTCGCTCCTGCTTTTCTTACTCCTACAGTTTCTAGCAGATCTTTCTAAATGCAAAAGTTAAGCAAACGTCAAATTAGGTTGGTAGTGTAGTTGACTCAAAGTGTTAAAACCGCTATCATTAATTTAGATTGCTATCTCAACATTCCTGTCTTGAGAGCAATGTAAGATATCCCGCACCTCTTTACACTATTTTCTTAATTTACAAGCATCTTGCGCGTAATTAAAATAATTCTGTTATAATTCTAAAAGATACTATTATACAAATTATAGATGACATTCACGCTAAAGAAAAATTGGAAGCTATTTTGCTGAAGTTATTGGTGTTGTGATTACTAAAAGAACCGATACAGTTAATCTTTGCCCAATTAACTATCAAGCCATTTCGTCAAAATATAAAATACCTCTGGCTGTATGTATTGGATTAGATAATAAAGAATATACGCTAGAGACAATTCTAGAAACAAAAGAGTTCATATATGCATATCCTTCAAGGGAACAGTTAAAGCAAGTGCTTTATTGTGGAACTGTTTTGGGTAGAGATGTAGATAAGTTAGCAAATACTGACTTTGAATTTGCTGAATCTGAAGATGTGTCGCATCCAAATTTAGTAGGAGCTGCTGTGAATTTAGAATGTAAGGTTGTCCATTCATACAATACGGATGATTTTACCATATTGATTGGAGAAATACTCAAGATGAATTCCTCAGATAAAAACAGTTTAGATAAAATATATACACTTTTGGGAATGAGATATGGTGTGAAAAAAGAAGTAGATGTGGTGCAGGAAATAAGGTAAACTTATTTAGTTCTGTCGTCTCATTCTCCTATCAAATCCGTAAAAGGGAAAGTTTTGTTTCTTTGCACCATTTTCTCGATGAATAAGATCCTTAATTTAAGCGATATCTCTGGAATTGAAAATATCTATATAATTACTCTTTTCGATGTTTATATAAGTTGCTTCAGGGAAAGCATTTTTTAAAAGCGTTGTTTTTCCTACTTGCCGGGCTCCCAGCAAAATCTCAACTTTGTCTGTCCTTTGCTGTATTGCTGAGTTTAATATTCTATACACTGTAGGTCTATTATGTATGCTATATTATATCAAAACGGCCTACTTTTTGTATAATGTCCGAATTGCAAGGTTAAAAATCTAACCCTAGACTAGGGTGTTGCTTGTTGTAATTTTCTAACCCTTGCATGCTTTGTAAGAGCATCTAACTTTTTATCCAGTGAAGCTTTGAGTGCTACTGAATTAAGGGTTTCATAATACTCTTTCAGCTGCACTTTTCTCTCTTCACTGACATCTTGAGATTCCAGTACCCTTTGATACGGAGTTTTTGCCTTATCATATTCCTTTGTTATTTTTCCTCCTTTCCGC
>JAKAPS010000021.1 GCA_021806925.1 bacterium
ATGAAACTATCTCAAATAAAAGAAATTCTACAGACAACATCAACTTACCAAAACTAGACTGCCTGTTTGTATTATAAGACTAATCTAACTTGGCATTTTGGAGACTGCTTTACTGCAAAACTCAGGTTCTTTAGCATCGTAAATTATTTTTTGCAGATAACTAACAATAGAATAATCATATACATATACATTTGTCAATTTATGTAGAATATCGATATAATGGGGTGAATGGATATAAGTATTGCAGTATTTGCATCATCAAATTGTGGATCTGGAAGTTGCCCCGCAGTTCTTAGTGATATGTTCAGCAAAATACCAACCGTTATATTATTACTTGAATACTTTTCAGTTATTGCAGTATTTATAATGTTAATAAAAGGCGGAATCCAGTTTATGGTTTCTGGAGGGGATAAGAAAAGTATCGAAGCAGGAAAAAATTCATTAATATTTTCTGTAATTGGATTTGTCATTATATTCTTATCATTTCTTGTTATTAATCTAGTCCATAATTACACTGCTGAATCTGCATTCCAGATAACTTCAAGTGGAGCTATCGAAGCAAATACGGTTTCTTCATTTACAGCAACACCTCTTCCTTTTTACCTTATTAGCACAATAACACCACCACCACTTCCATATTCAGTAAATATTTCTGGAGCATTTCAGAAACCATCAGCTCAACCAAGCACAGCTGATGTTCCTCATTCCTGTGGTGGAAATGTGTCATATTGTATTAATGGAAATTATACATCTTATCCAACTAATCCATCCTATACAACAACAGACTGTATTTTATATGGAGAATATAATTGCAGTGAATCTGATTATACATCATACACTAGCAATTGCATTGGTTGTTACTCTTTTGAAAGTAGCCTTGCTAGCGTACTGAACGGATATTTTACATATAAAGGATTAAATACAAAGATCACAATAGAAAAAATTCTAAAACTTGATACAGCAGACAGCAACACTTCTTTCACTGGTGATTATCAAACCATGTTGAATGATATAATGGAGAATAGCTCATACGACACTCAATACATAAAAAACTTTAAAAGTTATGTATACAATATTAATAACATCTCTGATGCAACTGATATTGGAGGAATTATCTCTGAAGACTTACCGGCACATGGAATGCCTGTAATACTCGAATTAAATAATGGTGAATATATAACAGTTACAAATTATGATTACTCAACAAATCAATTTACAATTACTGATCCAGATAGACTTATAAAACAAAACAATACTGGAAGTGATCCTAAAATTACAATTGGACTAAAGCGACTTGAATCATTTAATCCATCTCGTGTTATTGTAATAATGCCTTCAACAGGAAATGACTACATCAATACAGTTTGGGGTCAACTAGATGGTGAAACATCTTCTACATATCCGATGATTGCATCATGCCTTATACTTCATGAATCTGGATTCAACCCAGGTGCAATAAATAACAATAACAATGATGGATTTGTAGATGTTGGTTTAATGCAGATTGATAATGTACATTTTGGATCAAATATATCTACATTTATAGAAAACCAAATAAATGAAAATTCCAATCTTTATACAGACCAAAGTGTAGTCAATAAGATGAAAGAAGACATAAATATAACATCAGGAACACTGACATATAATGACTTGTTAAATTATCCTTTATTCAATATTATGGCAGGGTTATATGTATTTGATTCTCAAGGATTTCAAGCCTGGAGTACAGAAAAGTATTGTTGGTGAAATAAAAAAATATATAAAAGAGATAAATAAAAAATGGAAAAATTAAAAAACATTCTTGGCAAAATAGGAAAGAAGACAAATATAATAATAATTATTATTGTTACAATCGTCTTCATATATTCTACATTATTCTATATAAATTCAATAATGCTATTTGGGCAATTAAATATC
This sequence comes from bacterium, assembly GCA_021806925.1. Lineage (GTDB taxonomy): Bacteria > Patescibacteriota > Dojkabacteria > JAKAPS01 > JAKAPS01 > JAKAPS01. Next base: position 1,918 of record JAKAPS010000021.1, read on the forward strand.
TCTGTATACTCTAGAACTGTAGGTGGAATGATAATGAATCCAAAGACAAAATCATACAGGAACTATTTTGTACAAATTGTATTTAATATGGATAATAAAACAAACAAACCAGTAATAGTACAAAACAACTTTGTATATATGAATGTTGATAATAGTACATATTATCCTTCATATGTATTATTTAATAACAATGTTGTAAAGGATACATTCACAATTCCTAGAAATACAAAGGTCATGGTTACTGCATATTTTGCATCAATTCCACCTTCAAATAATGATTCAATAGAGGTTCCATCAATTTTTAATTCACAAGAAATATCTGAACATTCTATTGATATTTAAAAAAATATAGAGGCTGGTAATATGCTTTTCCTTCCCCACTTTTTATTCAATTTATCAATAGATTTCTGAAGTTCTATTTGTTTAGCGTTATAGTCAGTTGAAAAGATATCATTATTTCTAATTGTTGAGATTCCAGAAAATATAACTCCAATTTTCTTATATAGTAGTCTTTTCAAATCAAGTTTTGAAAGTAAATAATCACCTGATCTCATTAGATAATTAAAATCATTCGTTAATTCTATTTTCATTGATGAAGAAAATATTTTATTATCTTTAAATCTGCTAGTTGCTAGATATATTTTTATTTCACTCGCTCCAACTCCTGATTCTCTTAATTTCAGCGAGAGATTAAAAATGTACTTCATTAATATTACCCTTATTTCATCTTTCTCAGTTATTGCTTTTTTGAATGTTCTAATCATTTGTGTTTGGTGAACATTATCTTTTGGCCGCTCCTTTATACAATCTATACCTTTCAATTCAAAATATGTTTTTGATATATTTACATTAAAACTCTTAACGACTTTCACTTCATCAAGTGATAAAAAATTTCCAATAGTATATATTCCAAGTTTATTTAAATATTTTTTAGTTTTATAACCAATTCCCCATACACTGCCTATATCAATATCCAATTTTTGACTTTTCTCTATCGAATCAATATACCCTACATGACTTAAATTATGTTTAGCAATATCAGTTGCGATCTTTGCTAATGTTTTTGTCTTTGCAATTCCAATTGATACAGAAATACCAATGGATAATAATATTTTATTCCGTATATAAGTAGCTGTATTTAAAAGATTTTCCTTATCTATTTTAAAATCAATATATATATACGCCTCATCTATAGAATATATTTCCAATTTTCCATAATCTAATTCTCTCAGCAATCTCATTATTCTTGATGATATACAAGAATATTCTTCAATGTCCGCTTCAAATATCTTTATCGAAAATGCATCTACTAAATCTTTTATTTTAAAATATGGTTCACCTACCTTTATTTTCAATTCTTTTACTTCGTTGCTTCTTGAAACTACACATGATTCATGCCCACCTAAAACAATAACCGCTGTATTATTGAATTCAGGATGTTTTAATCTTTCGCATGATACAAAAAAATTATCGCAATCAATAAGCATATACATCTCTACCGCACTCAGTATACTACCGAACATTACCAGAAGTAAAGATGTATATTCTAGTTGTTTATTCTATTACAAACAATCCAGTTTTATTGTTACCAGATGAATTGTATATTACATTAACAGAATCTCCAATTGCTATATCGGATAAGCTTGATACTGTACCTTTTATAAAGATCTGACTTGTACTGCCAAGTGTATAGACCACACCATTTACTGATATTGAATTTGCTCCTATTGAACTGACAGTTCCATCAACATCTGTAAGTCCTGACATATATGAACTGCTTGTAATTCTTCCACTAAATTGTCTTGTTCTAAGTGATTTTATAACATTCAATGAAGTTGGAGCATGCCTTCCAAAAAATATTCCTAAAAAGAAGAATATGATAAGCGAAATAAACCAAACTAACCCAATTAATACATATGCTGTATTAAATCTTCTATTTGTACGTACACTCTGCAAATTATTATGGTTAGTAGAATTGCTACTATTGACTACGCTGTTATTGTTATTACTATTTTCCATTGTATTTTTTTTCTACATATGTTCTACAGTAGGATAAATAAATTTGTTTCAAATATATTTATAGTATTGATAGATTTACAAACATTGGATTTATTAAATCAATTAGATCACACAACCCTATCTCAAGAGTTTTAGTTGATAAACCTATACCGCATGTTATCATCTCTGATGAATTTATGTTTGACCTTATATTTTCATCAAATATAATTTGAATATTCTTATCAAAACATATTGGAGATACACCACCAGGTTCAACTCCTAAATCATTTTCCAACTGTTCTACAGTTGCATTCTTTATTCTACTTCTTGGGACAATTAGAAATCTACTCAATTTCTTAAAATCAAGTCTATCAACGCTTCTTAATACTAATAATAGTAGAATATATTTATCACTATCTATTCTTTGTTGAACTGCAATTGTTTTCAATTGTATACCACTTACAATTCCATTCAATTCACTCTCGGCTTCATTTGCAGTTCTAACAGATTTATGTGAATGAATAAAATACTTTACACCTTTATCATCTAAAAACTTTATAGCTTTATCTGTTAAAAATAGCATGGTATAAAATTAATAACTCCTTGCAAAGATAACATTACCAACTGATTTCTCAGAACATATTACACATTTAGACTCATGGTTATATCCTTTTTGATCAAGTGGAAAACACCTTGTACTTGCTTTTGTAAGCTCTTTGACATTTTCTTCACATTCAGGCCTTCCACACCAAGGAATGTATACAAATTTGCTATCTTTACTAAGCGCATCCTTAAATTCATCAAATGAGGATACTTCTATTGTATTTTCATCTGCTAATTTCTTACTGCGTATATATAAATTGCTTTGTATATCGATCAATAAATTATCAACGTAGGATCTTATACCATTTATTGCTACTATGTTTTTCTCTTTTGTATCCCTTCGAAAAATTGAGACGGCACCATCAGATAATTCTTTCTCTCCTATCTCAATTCTTACAGGAACACCTTTCTTTTCCCATTCATATAACTTCTCTCCAACACGCTTATCAGTATCCATATCAATAACTATATCATGTATATCACATATATCATTTAACATATTTTCAATATTTGAAGATAAATCAAGTAATTTCCTATTAATATCTTCATCTTTTTTTAGAATTGGAATAATAACAACTGAAATAGGAGCAAGCTTTGGTGGCAACACCAACCCATCATCATCACTATGCATCATAATTATACCTCCAATTATTCTTGTACTTAATCCCCAACTTGTTTGCCATACATATTCTGACTCCTTATTTTCATTCATGAATCTTATTGAAAATGCTTTTGCAAAATTCTGACCTAACATATGGCTTGTACCTGCCTGCAAGGCTTTTCCATCTTGCATCATTGATTCTATTGTGTAAGATACATCAGCACCTGCAAATTTCTCCGATTCGCTTTTTTTACCTACAAATACATACATTGAAGCATACTCTTCTGCAAATTTTCTATACACTTCTATCATTTCTAATGCTCTTTCATCAGCTTCCTTTTTACTTGCATGTGCAGTATGGCCTTCTTGCCATAAGAATTCGCTTGTTCTTAAGAAGAACCTTGTTCTTAATTCCCACCTTACAACATTCGCCCATTGGTTTATAACTATTGGTAAATCTCTGTATGAGTGAACCCATTTAGAAAATGACTCACCAATTATTGTTTCAGATGTTGGCCTCACAACAAGAGGCTCTTCTAATTTCTTTCCTCCTGCATATGTTACAACAGCAATTTCTGGTGCAAATCCTTCAACATGCTTACTTTCTTTTTTAATATAGCTTTCTGGAATAAACAAAGGGAAATACATGTTTTTGACTCCGCTTTTCTTAAATAGTTCATTTATATATTTTTGTATAAGCTCCCATATTGCATAACCATATGGCTTTATTATCATACAACCTTTAACTGGTGAGTGTTCTGCTAAATCAGCACTTCTAACTACATCTAAATACCATTCAGAGTAATCATCAGACCTTTTTGTTATTTTATTGTTTCCCATATTTATATATTTTCATATATTTTATATATATGGCTTTTTATATGAATACATAAAAAAAGCTCATCCTGTACACGTCACTAAAAAGATTAGTGAAACGTAAGGACGAGGCACATAATATATTTCTCGTGTTACCACCCTACTAACGCATTCGTACATACTTCACAATATGTACCTCAGTGACTGATAAAAAATTCATCAGTCTATTTATTTATACAGTAAATAACTCTGTCTTAGGTTTTCCTAAGCAACTCTTGCAGGTAGGTTCAAGAAGCTACTACTTGTCAGCATTTCAGCAAATTGCTAACTCTCTCTTCAGTAAAATAGTCATTCTCTACTATTCCTCTTCAACGTATTTTCACTGTGTATTTTACAACATAAAATATTGTAATGTCAAAAAAAAAAAAAAAAATAAAAAAAAAATAAATAAATAAATAATAGTAATTATTATTAT
>JAKAPS010000012.1 GCA_021806925.1 bacterium
GAATACTATGCAAACCTAGCACCCACAAATATCAATTTTGTATCCTATAACTCTATTCATAAATTTAAATTCATTGATTTATCAACGTTCCTACTTTTACCATAGGTAAGATTTGTTTAACTTGAGATATAAATCAATAAAGCTTTCTCTTACTCTTTTTTTATTGTAAAAAAACGAATCGCTTATTTTTCATATTGATATTATACTCTATGCTCAGAACAAAAAAATCGCTATGGATAGTAAATTATAGGCACTGGTAACAAACGAAATATATTTAAGTAATATATAGACTTTATAGACTCTATTTATACACCCAATTAATCCTTCTATTCTTAATCAATTCTGCTTCTACTAAAAACACAGCGAATAGTTACAATAATTTGCATATCTCATCTTTTTATATTAGAGTTTTAGATAGTATTATGAAAAATAACTATAGAAAGATGGCTGATGTTAATGGTATATATTTATTTAATAGGCAGATATTAATTATTGTAATGTTTTCCTTTATACTTTTTGTTCTTGGTGTTTATTTTATATTAAGCAAATATATCACAACTCAAAGCGTTGCTAGCTCAGTAAAGGCTACAAATAGTTCAAGCCTTTTATCACTTAGTATTAACAATTCTTCTCCATTATCACTAAAGCAATATTTCTCAACGTCTCTTTCACTTATTAATACAACATCAAATATATACAATGAAAACATGGTTTTCAATACAAAGTCACTTTTGGGAACTGGTGGAAATATTAATAATATACAAGGCAATATGTCTTCACTAAATGAGGTGAAAATTAACTCTCAAGTTAATTCAATTAGTAATACGGTTGGATTTTGTAATTTAATTTCTGAGGAAGCATTTATATATCAAGTTGAGTACTTCCAAGAAGCAATTAATAACCTATCACAAAATGACCCTAACCTTAGTAAGGAGCTACAAACTCAATCTAATACTGATACTTTAATTAATTCAGTAAATGCAAATATACAGATCTTGTTTAATAATCCAACAAAGCAGAACTCAAAAATATACAATAGCGATAAAGCAATTAATCAAAGTATAATATCAAATATAACTAATGAATATAACAGTATTCAATAATATCTATGAATTTGCCTCTACCGGGATTCGAACCCGGATGTTTGGAATGAGAATCCAATATCCTGAACCGTTAGATGATAGAGGCAACAAATTTTCAACTTATTATACAATATATATATGAATATTGGCAATCTTAAAGATCTAATTATTCCAACATATAGTAATAATTTTACGCCTATTCTAATTTCAAAAAAACTCATATTCACATATATTCTATTTATATTTCTAGTAAATACAGTATTTTCAGGATTACTCAATCAGACAATAACTAACACTTCCTATTCTACTGTGAATTCACCTAAGGTTCTTGGTCTATCAAGTAATATAAACAGCGATTCCGTTACAAGTGAAAATATAATAAAGCTAACAAATATTGACAGGGAGAATTATGGATTGAATTCTCTTGCTACTAACACAAATTTAAACAGTGCAGCTCAAAATAAAGCTGAAGACATGATGAAATATCAGTATTGGAGTCATATAAATCCAACTACAGGAAAAACGCCTTGGGATTTTATTATAGATTCGGGAATTGAATACACATATGCTGGCGAAAACCTAGCAGAAGGATTTAATTCTGCTAGTAGCTTAAACAATGCGTGGATGAATTCACCAGAACATAAAGCAAACATTCTTAATAGAAATTATACAGATATAGGCGTAGGAGTAATTCAAGGAAATTTTCTTCATTCCAACAATGTTTATGTTGTTGTTGAGCTATTTGCAACACCTATAAATATAACTAATCAATCGATTACACAAAATGGAGTACAGAATAATCCTTCAAATAATACAAAAACAATAATCTACGCTTCTAAAACATCAACCAAAGTTACAAATATTGAATTTACAACAGTTGTAAATATATCTACAGTAATATTTCTGTTCTTAATATTTTTTATAGACACTATATTCAGTTACAAATTAAGAAATAGAATATCTGATAAAATAAATTCAAATTCACCTCGTAAGCTAACACTGATTATCGTAATACTATTTATATTAATTTTATCAATGACCTCAGGAAGAATATTATGAAAATATATACAATATCATTTTATTATTTAATTTTGGTTCTACTTACACTAACTTATTCTAATATATACCTGTTATATTTTATACTTGCGACTTTCCTAGCATATACAATGTTTGTAATAAAGAAATCGAGAAGCGGCATTAACATGATAATAGAAAGTCATAATGAAATATTTACAAATATTAATATATTTCTACTCTACATACTTTGTTCCGTAAATATATTTGTTCTAAATAAAAATTTAGGTATAGATATTCTTGAAATATTATTTTCTTTTGGAGTAACTATTATGTATATACTTACAAGTAAGAATGATGATTTAAGAGAACTAGCAAATCAATATATACTATTTTTCTTATTCCTATTTTCTGAGATGTTCTTCTTATTAATAAATCAATTGTTAAGTATATTACCGTTTCTATATATATTTCTAATTGAGTTTATTGAGAAGAAGCAAAGACTACTATCAATTACAATCTTATCTATCTCACTAATATTAATTTCAATTTCTATTGCTGACTATTTTAAAGTATATTATGTATACACCCTTTTTATAAACGCAGTAATATATTATATATCAGTCAATTCTCAGCACCACCTTGCCAATGGACAACTTGATTTAGATACAATAGTTGAATATTTAGCAATTATACTTCTTGCAATAACTGTTATATTTTCTTTCATTAAGATTTAGCCATTATCCATGCATCACCTATTTCAGTATCATCATAGTATTCATGCGTGCCATTTCCAGTTCCAAGAAAATCCAATCCAGATCCGTACCATGGGTCATTTATTAAATAATTACCATTGCCCAAATTCTTATAGAAAACAACCCAGTGTTCACCATTTGGTGCATTCAAATACACAATAACTGGTGTATTCTGTGATATATAGTAGTTTATAGTCCCTAGATCATATGATACTTCTACTGGTTGTAGGCTTGCTGTTGATAATGCTGTTGACCATGTTTCCATATAATTACCAGAAAATATAGTTCCTCCTGATATAACTGAAGGAGTGTAGTACTCGCCAGTTTCATAAGTAGCAACCATAGCTATACTTGAAATTAAACAGCCATATTGCATATTAATGCTTGTTCCGTCCAATCCTTGGAGAGTACCATAACATTGCTGGTTATAGTACCACCAATTTCCGCTTGTACAACCGCTTCCACCTGTATATCCTGATACTTTCATACTACTAAGTTGATTTACTATTGAATCGTATTGGTTATGTGCTAAAGATATACTGTTTTTAATATTACTATTCTCTGCATAGTAAGTACTGAGCTCATTGTTATAGTAACTCTCTTGATTGTTAAGCGAATTTTGTGTTGACTGTAGTGAAGCCTGAGTAGATGCTAATTGCTCTTCATTTGATGAAAGCAAATTTAACTTTTGCTCAAGAACATATTGCATATTTTTTAATTGGCTAAGTACACTAGATTGATTTGAACTTACAACATTCAAATATGTTATATCAGATAGGGTTAGTAATACAGAAGATTGTGAAACTGCAACGAAAAGTGGATTTAGGAAACTATTCTCGTATGATGTTTTTAAACCGCTGTCAAATTGGCTTCTTAATGAAATAATTTTTCTATCAGTATCTTGTATAGCACTTTTATTACTGCTTATTTGATTATTAATAACAGAAATTTGAGTATTAAGAATTGCTATTTTATCCTCATTTGCAGCAATCAATCCGTTTATATTATTTATATTATCCTGACTGAGTGAAATATTGTTATTTATACTCTTTAGTGAAGATTCATAATTTTGAATCTTCTGACTTATTGAATTCAATTGACTCTGTAGCTGATTTATCTCGCTCATTTGACCGCTTGAATATTGAGCGAATACAGGAACACTCGAAAAAAATCCATACAAAATTAGAACAAACAAAGATAATCTAAAAAATAACTTTAATCTATGAATAACATTCATATTACTATAAACAGTATACATTACATTAGAGAGTATGTTAAATTTAAATAGTTAATTGTTTGTTTTATTATCTTTATTATAAATTTAAGTACTTTTTACGTGAACTATTTACCTATTTTATTCTCCTTATTTTTTTGAAAATTGTATAGCAACAATACTGCAAATTGTAGCTATTAAAAATCCGGTAAATAATTCTACACAAGCTATCTCAACTTGATTTAAAATCGAAAAATTATATAATGGTATACCTGATAAATATGACATTATATTATTATACTGACTCTTGTAAAAATATTTGAATGAGTAATATGCTATAAATATAAGGCTATTTGCAAAGACTCCACCAAAAATACCACTGTACCCGCCAGACAGAATATACGACGAATTAATAAAGAACGATGTACTACCAACAAGTCTCATTATTTCTATCTCTTCTTTTTGCGAATCAAACGCAATTGATATTGAAATAGAAATTATTAAGAATGATATTAAAATAAGGAGTGAAGCAAATATTATTGCAACAAGCCTAACTGTATCTATGAACTGCTTTAATAAATTTTCAATATTTCTGTAATATAATACTTTATCAATATAATCAGTCGAGCCTTGGATTGTATAAACCTTATCTGCAATCAAAGTAAGGTTATCAATATTATCCGTTTTTATAGTAATACTTGGGGGTAATTTTGTTTCATCTACACTCTGACTTAGACCTGGATTTTCTTTATTTAAGAATTTTAAAAATGATTCATATGCACTACTTTGGCTTGTAAATGTCATCGTAGATTTTATATTCAATGCTTGAATTGAATTTTCAAATGCTGAAACATCACTCATTGAATATGTTGCTGGATTTAAAAATACAATAATCTGAGATTGAGATTCAACATAATTCAGTACCTCACTTGCAAAGAAAATTACACCTATAAAAGTTGTAAGAATAATAAAGGAAAGCCCTACAACAACTCCACTTGCAATTGACATTTTAATATTTCTTCCAAATATTAAAAAACTTCTTTTTATTATTCTATTCAATTGTATTATCATACTTCATAACCTCCTTTTGAATCCCTAATTATCATACCACCATTTAATGCAATTACTCTCTTCTGCATAGAATCAACAACATCGCTGGCATGAGTAGCCATTAATACAGTTGTTCCATAATTATTTATCTTATTTAAAAGCTGTATTATATCCCACTGCATTCCAGGATCAAGATTTCCTGTTGGTTCATCTGCAATTAATAAACGTGGGGAATTCGCCATTGCTCTAGCAATTGCAACACGCTGCTTTTCACCTCCACTAAGTTGATATGGGAAACTATTATTTTTATCTTTTAACTCTACCATGTCAAGAACTGATGCAACCGCATCTTTAATAAAAGCATTGCTCCTGTTTGTTACTTCAAGTGCAAGTGCAATATTCTCATAAACTGTCCTTTTTTGTAATAATTTGAAATCTTGATATACAAATCCTATTTCTCTTCTGAAAAATGGTAATCCGCCATTTCTGATTCTATTAACATCTAGTCCGAAAAATTCTATTACACCACTTGTAGGTTTATCCTGCCTGAAAAGTAATTTTAAGATTGTTGTTTTTCCTGCACCAGATGGACCAACTAAAAATACAAATTCACCTTCATCTATATCAAAGGTAATATCTTTTATTGCATAGACACTACCATACAACATAGATACATTTTTAAAGGATAGAGCCATATATACACATATAAATATAAACGAAAAAACGTAAAGTTTCAACCATGTAAGTAATCACTTATTTTATTATTCCCTACAATGTGTAATATTTTCTTGTTTAGTAATTAAAAACACAAAACTATTAACTTCAATTTGAATTAAGTAGAACTTCTGCATTAATGAATTCATCTAAATCACCATCTAAAACACCATCTGTATCACTAGTTTCAACTCCTGTCCTCAAATCCTTTACAAGTTTATATGGTGCTAATACATAATTTCTAATCTGATTACCCCATCCAGCTACCTTATACACACCTTTTAATTTTTGAATTTCATTATTTTCCTTTTCAATTTCAATCTGCAATAACTTTGATTTTAATTTTTCCATAGCAAGCATTCGATTTTCAATTTGAGTTCTTGCTGTTGAGGCAGTTACAACAATTCCAGTAGGAATATGAGTAATTGTCACCTTAGTGTTTACTTTATTTACATTCTGTCCACCAGCTCCACCGCTTCTTGAAGCTTGAAACTCAATCTCATCATCTGAAACTACTATTTCATTTCTTTTATCAAGCTGTGGCATTACTTCTACAAGACAAAATGATGTTTGCCTTAATCCTTGTGCATTAAATGGAGATATTCTAACTAATCTATGAGCACCAGCTTCGTTTTTCAATTTACCATATATATATTCCCCAGATGAAACAAATAGCTCAATACTGTCTATTCCCGCTTCATTTCCTTTTATAATATCAGTAATCTCAACTTTCCAGTTATTTTTTTCAAAATATCTTGTGTACATTCTTCTTATCATATCAGCCCAATCACATGCTTCTGTACCACCTTGCCCTGCATGTATTGAAACAAAGCAATTCGAATCATCATATTTTCCAGAGAAACAAACTACTATTTCTAAATTACCAACCTCTTTTTTTAATTCATTGTATAAATCAATCGACTCCTTTATTTCCTGTGAAGATGAATCATCAGCATTTTGTGGTATTGATGAAATCACTTCATTTAGAAAATTCAAATTATTCTCTATATCATTCAATTTATCTAGTATACTATTAATCTCTGATATTCTTTTAAGTATAACCTTGTTATTCTCAGGATTACTCCAAAAATCTGGACTCTTTGTTTCTTCCTGTAAAGTATCCAGTTCTGATTTTAGTGACTCAATATTAAATTTAGATTTTAAAGCTAAAAATGAAGAGAATAATTCTTCTGTTGATTTTGTTAATTGATATTTATCCATAACCTTAAATGTATTTCAAAAAGTTAAAATTCTAATGCTCCAATGCAAATTCCCTATGTATTATACAACTTATTCTAAATTATTGCACAAAAGAAAAGCGCTTCCTACCCACAAGATGTCCATTATTTCATAGTCTCATAGGTATTGCTTTATTTCTTCCTTAAGTTGAGGAATTGTATAGATATTCTTTATAAAATAGGCATCACATTTTTCAGCAAAACCAAGATTAACAAAATTTACATCAGAAACATTAGTGAGCATAACTATTTTTATTCCTGATGTTAATTGATCCTGTTTTAATATTTTTAATACCTCAATTCCACTCATTCCTGGCAGTTGAATATCAAGTATAATTAAATCAGGCTTGAATTCAAGAACAACTTTCAAAGCCTCTCTTCCATCGTAGCATACTTTTACATCATGTCCATCACTTTCAAAGCTTTCAGCGTATAGTTGAGCAATATCTTTTTCATCTTCTACAATTAAGATTTTTTTCATAAATTTCTAAAATATATATTACTATACTTTGAACGATTTTGAAACTGCTAAATTAAGAGCATCATTAAATACAATTGTATAATTGTTATTCTGTATAATATTCTCTGGTACTACTGCAACTTGATTATCAATTGCGTAATTTATTAGAGGTGCAAATGTACTTAAATTAGTATTACCTGGAAATTTTTCAATCACTATATTTGTGAGCTTTCCAGAGCTTATTGTAATTTGAACAATTAATGCTCCTGAATTTAATGAACCAAAGCCTGAATATATTCCATCTCTGTAAGCACCTGTTGGGCTTAAATATGACCCTGTTTTTGATTTTATATCCCATAAATTCACTCCTGGTGCACTTGTATAACTATTTGCTGTATTGCTTTTTAAAACAGTTTCCTTCTTTTCATTGGATAATATATAAACAAGCAATACTATTAGAACAAAAATTGACAATATAATAATAGAGATATATATTAGAGTTTTTCTTTTCATCACCATATCAAATTATTGAACAAATTATACATTTATGCTAGACTTTTGGAAATAAATTTAAATTATGAATAATCAACAATTCTCTCAAATTAGCAGTACAAATGTAGGTGCACAAGTTGCCCTTTTTATAATACTAGAAATAATAGTGATACTTATTGGTAATATATTGGGATTGTTGAATCCAATTCTACCAGTATTCTTTATATTCATCTTTTCAATCATCTCAATATTAATATCAATATCATTCAGGATAGTTAATCAATGGTCAAGAGCAATTGTTTTAAGACTTGGGAAATTTCAGGCTGTAAAAGGGCCAGGTTTATTTTTCTTAATACCTGTTGTTGATTCAATTTCATCTATAATTGACCTGAGGGTTATAACATCATCATTTAAAGCTGAATCTACATTAACAATTGATAATGTAGCAGTTACTGTAGATGCAGTTCTATTTTGGAAAGTTATTGATCCAATGAAAGCTGCACTTGAGATTGCTGATTTTAGATCCTCTGTTACTCTTGCAAGTCAAACAGCACTGAGAGATATAATCGGTCAAAATGATTTATCTACAATGCTAAGTAAAAGAGATCTCATCGATACAGGATTAAAAGAATTAATTGATAAGAGAACATCTCCTTGGGGAATTGAAGTAATAAGTGTTGAAATAAAGGATGTAGCAATTCCAGATTCATTGCAGGCTGCAATGAGTATGCAAGCACAAGCAGAAAGGGAAAGACAAGCTAGAGTAATATTAGGTGATTCAGAAAGACAGATAGCTGAGAAGTTCGTTGAAGCTGCAAAGATTTATGAAAATAATCCAACAGCACTTCACCTGAGAGCAATGAATATGCTATACGAAGGATTAAAAGAAAAAGGTGCTTTGATGCTTATACCTTCCAGTGCTCTTGATACTATGAATCTTGGTTCAATAACTGGACTCGCTAGTGTTGCAGAAACACAACAGAAGGTATAAGCATAGTTACTAATGGATTCTTAGATGAAGATTCCAATAATTACTGGAGAAACATGTTCAGGAAAATCTGATATTGCATATCATTTGTCTAAATTAGTGCCTCATGGAGAATTAGTAAACATTGACCTAAGACAAATATATAGGGAAACACCAATTGGTACAAATAGAGACTCATTCCCGATTCATCTAACTAATATATGCGATATAACTGAGAACATATCCCCTTTACAAATGAAGCAACTTGTAGAGGACTCTATATCTAAAATTTTACTAAAAGGTCATACTCCAATAATTGTAGGTGGATCACTTTTCTATATAGATATTTTAACCGGAAGAATAAAATTAGATAACAAATCTATATCAATTGATAAATATTCTTCAATTCCTCTAAATGTAATACAATCAATCACCAAATTATATATTCCAGATATTGAAATAAACAATAGTGATTGGATGAATAGACAAAGGCTGTTAAAAAGATTGTTAACATGGAAAAAAAGCGGAATTGTATACAATAAAGCAGATGATAAATATGTTTTATTTGGAACATTTCTTGATGATAATATTTTAAAGAATAGAATAGATAATAGAACTGAAACAATGTTAAATAATGGATTAATAAATGAATATATTTTTTTACAAAATAAATATGGTGAAAGAGCAGTTAATTTTTTAAAAAATACAATTGGATATAAAGAGATATTTAAAGAGTTTAATAATTTACATATTAGTAACGGCAGTTTTAATAACAAAACTGTTGAAGTATTTATAAAATTAAAAAAGAATATATCAACAAATACATATCGATATGCAAAAAGACAACTTACATGGATGAAAAAGAATAAGGATATAGTAATGATAAAGAGCGATAATGACATAATCAATATCGCTCTTAAGATTTTTCAGGAAATTACTTGACTGCTGATTTCAAAGCTTTTCCAGCTCTGAATGCAGGACTCTTTGTAGCAGGAATAGTAATCTTTGCACCTGTTTGAGGATTTCTACCAGTTCTTTCTTTCTTTGATCTAACTTCAAATTTACCAAATCCAGTGAAAAGAACAGTGTCACCATTTTTTAAAGCTTTTTCAATTATATCTAAAAATGAATTAACAACTGATTCTGCAGCTTTAAGAGTAAGACCATTCTGTGTTGCAATCATTTTTATAACTTGAGTTTTATTTAACATTATTTTTATCGCCCCCTTTCATTGATTTCATCATTCTTTATTGAGTATAAACATTTTATCGCACCAGTGCAAGTAAAAAAAAATATGTTGTTAATTCAATATAAAATTAATGGTGTTGACATTTCTTGCTTTATTATCAATAATAAATTCAACTCCGCTCATTATCCAAGGTTTCTCTTCTTCAACTTCAAAATGACTAAAAACATAAGGTGTTAAATTTTTTTCAATTGCAATTTCTTTTTTTACCCATAGAACAGAATTTAAGGATCCACTCATACCAGCATCAGTTATATACATTGTTCTTCCACTAGGAAGTATTCTTGCATCATTAGTTTGAACGTGAGTATGACTACCAGCAATGAAATCAACCCTGCCATCAAGCATGTACCCTAAAGATAATTTTTCACTTGTCGCTTCAGCATGAAAATCAATGAAACTGTAATCATATTCAAGACTTGAGTGTTCATTAAACCAATTTTGTATAACTCTAAAAGGGTTTAATATATCACCTGTCATATATGTTTTTCCTATTAGATTCAAAACAAGAAATTTTAAATTATTCTTCTCAATTATTGTATATCCTTTACCAGGATAATAGTCTGGATAGTTCAATGGTCGTATTAATCTATTCTCACTATTTAACAGATCAAAAGCTTCCTTTTTCTTCCATATATCATTACCTGAAGTAAGGCAATCAATACCGTATGAATATAGATCTTCTGCTATTTGATCTGTAATACCTTCACCATGTGCACTATTCTCACAATTTGCAATTACAAAATCATATTTAATTCTATTATCTTCTAAATACTTTTTTACGACTTCCCTACCTGGTCTTGCAGATATATCACCTATAAATAATATTTTCATGGCATTGAGTTATTAATTTTTATATACCTATTCAAATCCTTTTCCTTCCAGATTTGTTTTGGGTCACTTACATAACTAAGGAATAATTTACCATTCATGTGATCAATTTCATGTTGAAATATATGAGCAAGAAATCCTTTTGCATTTTTTGTTGTTTCAACACCATTCCTATCTTGATACTTAACAATGATATTTTCACTTCTTGCAACTTTAGAGTATAGCTGATTATCGCCTACACCAACACTCATACATCCTTCCCAGTCCTGTGATAATTCTTCTGACTTATGAACTATCTCTGGATTTATTATTGCAATATATTTAGTTCCACTCTTTAACACTGCTAGCTTTAATGGTATACCAACTTGAATTGCAGCAAGTCCAACGCAGTTATCATAATATTTACTTGTATATATTAGATTATCAATCAACTCGCCTATATCATTATTAAATTCTGTAACAGTCTGCGTTTTTGAAAACAGAACACTATTTGGAAATTGTATAATTTTTAAAAGCTTCATTATAAAAGATATATTATTTACTTTAACAATATGATTATACCATTGTTATATATATATTTAATAGAAATCTAAAACAAATAATTTGTAGCTTGTATTTCCATTCCATACTTCCTTGTTTATATTAAATATATAGTGATATCTTTCTCCAATTTTTGGCAATTTACTGTAATTAAATTGTATAGAATTGATAATCTTCATAGTGTAAATCGACTTTAATGTAATCTGAACATGAGTTCCTGTTGAGCCAATAATCCTGTAGTTTACTGTCTCAAATTCTTCCTCAAATATAGGTTGCATATTTCCATTTCCCCATGGAGAAAGAGTATCGTTCAATTTTGTGTATATATTTTCATATTCGATTCCAGATATTCTACAATCAATATTTATTTCTTTATTGTTTTTGAAGTCATATTTTTTGCTGTTTACGAGTTCTAGTATTGTTTTTTGAAGTTCACCATTCTTAACGAGTTCTCTATCAATCTTTAGTCCAGCAGCTTGACTATGACCTCCATATGATAAGAATAATGGTTTTGCATGTTTATTCAAATACATATCATTCAATTCTTTAAGAAATAAATATATATTAAAATAATCTGGACTACGTAGTGATCCTGTATATGCAACTACATTAGTATTATCAATACTTTTCTCTTTACTAGTATCACCTATCCCAATTGGATTTCCTATACTTTCCTGATCGCCTATGGAAAGAACAATTACTGGTCTATTTAACTCTTCTTTCAATTTACCTGCAACAAGTCCAATAATACCTGTTGATAATGTATCATATACTACAAGCATTACACCTAAATCAAAATCTTCTCTATTGAATTTGTTCTTCTTTTTACCATTACTTACGACTAATGCTTCACGTGTTATATTTTGTCTATCACGGTTTAATTCATTCAAACTGTTACCCATCTCAAGCCTCTTTGATTCATCTTCCTCAATAAATAGGTTAAATGCATCATGTGGATTCTTCAATCTTCCTGCAACATTTATCTTAGGCCCGATTATATATCCGCAGTGATAGGTATCAATATCACCTTTTATTTGAGATACACTAATTAACTCCTTGATTCCATTACTTGGATTTTTATTCATTTTCTCAAGTCCTTTTTTTAAAATATACCTGTTCTCCCCTTTTAGTTCCATTATGTCACATATTAATCCTAGAGTTGCAAAATCAACAAAGTCCTCTGCACCTTTATTTCCTGTGACTTTATCTAATCCCTGTATAAATTTAAAAGCAAGTGCTGCAGCTGATAGATTGTTATATTTATATCCTTCTGAATGAATAATTGCCTCTGATACTGGGAGTATTAGGTCACTTGTAACCTGAAGGTCACTTGTAACCTGAAGGTCACTAGTACTCCCCTCCACACTCATATCTTCTTTATGTAGAATTTTATGGTGATCAATAATAATGGTATGAACAGTTACGCCTATTTTCTCATAGCTGTGTGTTATTTCTTCAATTTGTTCGATATTTGTTATACCACAATCAACCGTAATAAACATTATATCTTTAACACCTTTCCCACTGGGATACGTTCCTATCCCATGGGGATACGTTCCTATAGAATTACTAGACAACATACTATATAGCTTATCAAAATTGTTTTTTGATACTCCATACCCGTCCTTATGTCTGTCAGGCAAATATACATATACATTTTTATATTTTAAAACATTAACAATATAGTTATATAGTATAGTTGATGAAGTTATTCCATCAACATCATAATCTCCATGTATAAAGATAGGTACGTATCCCTGTGGGGTCTGCATCGAATTTTTCTTTGTCACGTTATTACGGGGCGTCGTGGAGATAGCATCAACAAGTATCTCTGTTGCTTTTCGCATATTCCACAATTCAGAATCAAATGCAAATGGATCAATATACTCAACTTCATCTGATAAGTTTCTGTTCTTAGATATCCAATCATACAGATCATTAATGTTAGTAAATGTCTGCTCGGTTTTATATATTCTATCCATTATTTATTCAATCCCTTCAGAATACATTTTATATGAATCCCTATCTGAAAATTCTTCCCATACACTACTTATCGAGGAATTTTTAAAACCTCTATTAATAAAAAACTTGAAAAAATCATTTTTATCTCTACCTTCAAGAGTTTCTGCTTTATTAAATTTGAACCTTGAACTATTTCTTCTAATTATAGATTTTATATTTTCAATTTCATCTACATCAATATATGTATCAATAGTATGTTTATCAACTCCTTTTGACATTAAAAATACCTGCGTCTGCTTTATACTTAAGCCTAATCTTTTTACTCTATAGAAACATATATATTCAACAAATTCTTTATCATTATCTTCAGGAATCTTAGACAAAAGAAATTCTATATCATTAAGATCCTTAGTTTTACCTCTTATATATCTCTCAAGCTCAAACTTAGACCTTGGTCTTACTGATAGAAGTCTATTAACAGAATTAAAGATATCTTCTCTACTTAAGCATCTGCTCTCTGACTTTTTTTTCAATTTCCTCATATAATTTTTTATCAGATTTCAGCGCATTCTTAGCAGATTCTCTTCCTTGTGCTAATTGAATATCTCCATATTTAAACCATGCACCAGATTTTTGAATTATACTAAACTGCACTGCCATCTCAAGCAAGCTTGACTCCTTAGATATTCCATACGGATATATTATGTCAAAATCAGCCTCTTTAAATGGTGGTGCAACCTTATTCTTTACTACCTTAACATGTACAGTATGCCCTATTATATTTTCCCCCTCTTCAATCTTCTCCTTTTTCCTTATATCCATCCTTACTGATGCATAGAATTTTAATGCGTTTCCACCAGTTGTCGTTTCTGGATTTCCAAACATTACACCTATTTTCATTCTAATTTGATTAAGAAATATAACGCTGCAGCCAGTTTTCCCTATGATTGCTGTTAACTTCCTCATAGCTTGACTCATCAATCTCGCCTGCATACCCATTACTGCACTTCCCATTTCTCCTTCAATTTCTGCCTTTGGTGTCAATGCAGCAACAGAGTCAACAACGACAACATCAATTGCTCCAGACCTTATAAGTGTTTCGACAATCTCTAAAGCCTGCTCACCATTATCAGGTTGAGAAAGTAACATATTATCAATATTTACTCCTATATTTTTTGCATACTGAGGATCAAGTGCATGCTCCGCATCAATGTATGCAGCTGTTCCGCCTTTCTTTTGGCATTCTGCTATTATATGTAAAGCAAGAGTTGTCTTACCGCTCGATTCAGGACCATATATTTCAATTATTCTTCCTTTGGGAATACCTCCTATACCAAGTGCATAATCAAGTGAAATAGCACCAGTCGAAATAAATGGTATTGATTGAATTGTTTTCTGTCCCATCATCATAATCGCACCTTTACCAAATTGTTTATCAATTTGCAGAAGTGCTGTTTTTAAAGCTTCTGCCTTATAGTTAGTATTTCCATCAGTAACTAGCTTTTCTTCTTCTTTATCATTTTTAATTTTTGCCATACTTAGAAAACTTTAACATAAAAAAAATAATTTTTCACTTTTATATAAAAAACTCAAGCGTGCCATATATTATCCCTGGCCAGACCCAAAAAGATATATAGAAGGATAGAGAAAACGAATAATATAAATATTGAATAAATGTTTATACTACTCATAAGGATACCAAATAATGCAAAGAAAGTCACAACAATTACTACTGCAACACTGAAAAACATGAGTGACCTTGACGGTAATCTAAAGTCTACGTTTTTCCTAGCTCTAATAACGTAAACTCCTATTTGTGTGCTGAACACTAGCCACAAATACAGAGCTGTTGAAGACTCATTCAACCCTATTCTTAGTATGTAATAAAAAAAAGTGAAGACCACTATATTAAATATCAAGACAACACTTCCTAAAATTACTGTCTTCTTCATCAAATCATACACATTCCATTCATCTAATTTTTTAGAATAGCTTACAGAATCAGTAACAAGTGACATAGTTAGAAAATCATTTGCGAAAATTAAAAGTACAAGTAATCTAGCAGAAAGAACCATATTTGATGTAAAAATGAACATTATAGTTAAAAACAACGGTATTGTGATTTTTTTTATTGACATATTTAGGGTATATGTCAGCATTCTTTCAAATATTCTTCTGCTTACAATTATCAATGAGATAACATTCGCAAGCCCCTCTTTAGTGAATATAATATTGGAAGATGCTTTAGCAATATCAGTTGCATTAAAAACTGCAATTCCAACATCAGCCTGCTTCAATGCTGGAGCATCATTGACACCATCTCCAGTCATTCCAACTATATGGTTATTTTTCTGCAACAATCTAATTATATCGATTTTATCTTCAGGATATGTTTGAGCTATAACTGATACTTTATGTGCATCTATCGATTTTAGTTTTTTCAAGTCATCTGCTACTATAACTTCTCCTTCAAGATGTAATGATTTTGCAATTGCTTTAGCAGTATATACATTATCACCTGTAATCATAAGTATGTTTGCATTTAAGTCATAAATTCTCTCAATTAGTTCTATTGAATCTTCTCTTATCTCATCTGACAATCCAATTATTCCAACAACAGTGCCGTCGTATGATACAGCAAGTATTCTTAAACCTTCAAATTCCTTATCACTAAACTCTATTTTATCTTCACTTCCTACATTAGTAAGTGCTCCTTTTAATACAGTATGAATTATTCTATTGTTTTGACCATCATTATCCTGACCGCCTTCATCAATCCAATAGAACATCGATTTTTCAATTCTTGTTTCAGGATTAAATGGCAAAAATTCAGTTATAACAGCTTTCTCATTAATATGTATATTTCTATCAAGTGCATACTTGCCAATTGCAGAGTCTATTTGATCTGTTGAATCTTTATCGCTAGCAATTAATGCTAAGGATAATATGAACTCATCAGAATATTTTGATTTATCTAATGATTCTATTATACTAACATTCATTATTCCTTTTGTAAGTGTTCCAGTTTTATCAAAACAAAAAACATCAATTCCCGCAGCTTCCTCAACACTCTGTAAATCTTTAACTAATACTCCTTCTTTACTCAATTCAAATGCACCTTTTTGTTGAGCTAAACTGAATACCATCGGAAGTGCAACTGGAATTGATGATATAAATAGAATAACCACAAAAGAAAATAATTCAAAGCTATTAACTTTTATGAAAATTGAAAATATAATAACCGCTAAAATTCCTATACTGTCAATAACTAAAAATATCTTTGCTAATTTTAGTATAATTTTTTCTAATTGACTTTCTGCATGAGCATTACGAATTAGATTAGCAGTATTACCAAATTTAGTATTTAAACCAGTATGAGATACCTTTACAATTATTTCACCTCTCTTTAAAATTGTACCGCTAAAAACTTCACTATCCTTTACTTTATCAATCTCAATGAATTCTCCAGTAAGTGAAGATTCATCTACACTTGCATTCCCCTCAATTATAATGCCATCAACTGTAAATAAATCTCCCTGAGAGAATTTTACAATATCATCAGGAACTAGATACTTTGCATCAACAGAAACCCATTCACCATCTCTTAGACATATATTAATCTTTTTTAATTTCTCTTGTATTAATTCCAATGAATTTGCCACTTTCAATTCTTGTGAAATACTTATAAGGGCATTGAATAACAAAAGCACTAAGATTATTGAACTATCAAGGTAATTTTTAATTATAAATTCGAAAATTATAACAAATTCGAGCATAATTGGAATAACTCCATAAAAATTCTTTGCAATCACTTTTATAATTGGAGTCTTCTCAATTGGAACAGTATTATATCCTGATGTTTTTAATTTTTCTTCAGCTTCAATTTTTGTCAAGCCTTTAATTTCCATATACCTTAAAGAAATTTAATATTTTTCTATCAGTCATAATATCCTTCTTTTGAATTTTTTTTACAACTTTTAGACCTTTTAAACTTTTTACTCTGCTTATTGCAACATAAAATTGTCCAGTTGCGAATATTCCTCTATCTGTATCAAGAATTATATTATCAAACTGCTTACCCTGACTTTTATGTATGGTTATTGCATATGCTAATAGTATAGGAAACTGCACAAATGAACCTACCTCTTCTGCCTCAATCTTTTCTGATTTCTCATTAAATCTATATGTATATTTCTTCCATTCATACTTCTCAAGTTTTACAGTCTTTCCATTTATATCAATATGTATAGTGTTCATTATTGAGTCTATTGATTTGATTATTCCAATAGTTCCATTAACATACCTCTTCAAAGGTGAATCATTAACAGTAATCATTACTTTTGCTCCAACTTTAAGTTTTAAAACTTTGTTTGCTGGAAACTCTCTTTCATAAATACTTCCCCTTGCTTCAGCATTAAATATATACTCTAGACCATTAATTTTTTCTAGGTTTTTATTGTTTATATCTTCTGCTTTATTATTAGTTGTAGTTATATATATACTTGAATTATCGACATCAGTATTATTGTATTTTACGACATGCTTATTTATTAAATCCAAATCCTCATCAATGTATGTTGCTGTTCTAATTCTATTTAATAGATTAATAAATTTAGTATTCTTTTGTCTGTATATTTTTTTTAATTCAAGAATTGAAAAATTTCCAACTCTATAAGCCTTTGAGTCAAAAAAATATTGGGAATTATATATATCAAGGAATATTTCCATCTCATCTCTTTTTAGAATTGGTGGCAACTGAAATAAATCTCCAAATAATATCAATCTTTTACCTCCAAATGGTTCATCACACAATGAGTGAAGCCGCAATGATTTATCAATGCAGTCAAATATATCAGAGCGAACCATTGATATTTCATCAATTACAATAGAATCTATCTTCTTTATAACTGATTGTAACCTTTTATCGATTACTATCTTATCCAGTGTAACGTCTGGTGAGAATCTAAAAAATGAATGAATAGTTTGTCCACCGACATTCAAAGCAGATACACCAGTTGGAGCAATAACTACTGTTGAGTTCTGAATATTTTTAACAAAGTACCGCAATAGTGTAGATTTTCCAGTACCAGCACTCCCAGTTATGAATACATTCCTGTTAGAGTTAAATAATACATCAATTGCATCTCTTACATCCTCATTAATTTCAAAACTATCAGTTGAAAAATCATTTGACATCTAAAAAGATATTTTATACAAAATATCTTTTGTTTTCAATTTTTCCATTAACTCTTGTTAATTAAAAACGAATAAGTGATTTGCAATTACACTAAAAGAATCTTCTATTAATAAAATATATTTTCCCACATGGATACGTTTCTATGAATACAATCATTTTAATTTCTCTTAATTCCGTTCATTCCTGACATATTACCGTATATTAATTTTGAAATATTAAAACTTCTAAAGTATAATTACATATGTATGAAGATGTTCCGTAAGAAAAAGTATGGAGTTGGATTTACTCCTAATAGCATTTTAGGCTGGCTTGTAACTGCACTATTTGTAATTCTTATGTCTCTAGGTACATATATTTTCAGGATATATCAAAATGATGTATCTATTGGATTATCATATTTCACAGTATACACTATTGTAATAACTGTCTTATTCATATATATAGGTATAATCAATTCTTAGTTGTTTTGACCCATTCAGATAAATAGAAGTTCTTTATTTTTCCAGAGATGTTTTTACAATCATGTTTATGGACTACCATACCTCTGTTAAATGTAAGGATTGAAACTATTCTATCATTTGGTGTTGGATTACAACACTGTGCTAAACAATATGAGATTTTACTCATTGAGCTTATCTCTACTGAATAGTCTGAAGTATTATTTTCAATTTGTATTCTATTTTCAGTTCTTTTCTTTCTTGATATATATTTATATATATCAATCTTTCCATGGTTATCATTTTCTTCTGTTTCTTCAATATGCTGAAGAGAATCAAGTTCACTTATAGAGATTGATTTCCTTATACATCTCTTAGCTAGATTTGTTTTTACAGTTCTTACAAGATCAATATTAATACTCTTCTTTCTCTTATCAGTTAGTATCTCAACAATATCTCCTGTATTTAATTTTTCAGTAATACTACAGAATTTTCCATTTACCTTTGCACCTGTAGCAAATAATCCGATTTCTGTGTGAACCATGAATGCAAAATCTAGAACAACTGCACCTTTTGGTAACTCAGTAACATCACCTTTTGGACTTAATACATATATCTTATTTTTAAATACATCAATTCTATAGAAATTATCTTTCTTCCATATATTAAGTCTTGATAGGATATTATCATCAATGTCATACTTCTCCTGTGACTTATAGAATATATGTGCAGCAGGACCATATTGATTAAACCAATTGTTATATTCAGTAGTAACGTGTATCTCAAATTTATTTCCAGTATTGTCGTTTACAACCAAATGCACTGCCTTATATCCACTCACTTTTGGCTTTACAAAATAGTCAGAAAAATTATCTTCAAGAGTTATATATTTTGAATTTATAATTCCAACTACCCTATATACATCTTCTTCAGTTTTTACGATTATACGAATACCAATAATATCAATAATTGAATCTATATATTCTTTTTTAAACACACCAAACTTCTTCAATATTTTTCGATATATTGAATATATGCTCTTAGTTCTTGCATTAATATCAAAAAGAATATTCTGTTTCTTTAATAATTTCTTTAGATTATCCATGAAATCCGTAGCATGCTTATTACTTTCACCGCTACCACCAACAAAAATATATCTTTCATCTATTAAATACTTTTGAATCTGAGCATATTCATCTGGATACAAAACTTTGAATGATAAGTCGTCTAATATTTTCCTGTATGAATACATACCAACATACTCTGCAATTGGAGAAAAAAAGTTTATTGTCTCTTTAGCATTTATCACCTGCTTCTCATGCTGAAGTGCATCAATAGTAAGCATATTATGTAATCTATCTGATAGTTTTATTAATATAACCCGTATATCGTTATTACTTGCCAAAAGTAATCTGCTAAGATTCCTTGTGTTAGTTTCTGTTACACTCTTTGTTATTTTTTTTATATTTGTCAAAGCTGAAACAAGAGTTGCTACTGTTTTACCAAACTTCAAACGAATGTCAAAGTATGTCGCATTCGTATCTTCCAAACAATCGTGAAGAAGTGCAGTTATTACACTTGTTTCATCTAATTTAATAGCTGCACAAAGGTAAGCCACATACAAAGGATGAGTTATATATTCTTCACCAGATTTTCTATATACTCCTTTATGTTTTTGCGAAGCATAATTATATGCTGCGTTTATTTTCTTAGTATCAGCATTTGGATAATTTGCCTTTAAAGTTAATATGACAACTGAGATATCCAAGACTTTTGGATCTATCAAAAATGTATTATCCATCTAATAATATTTTAACATATTACAGACAAACAAAATCATTTTACAATACCTAATTGATCTGCGATCTCCTGATTATTAGGTTCAGTTAAAACAGTTCCATCAGTAAATATTATTGTTGGAATAGACCTTAAGCCACCATTTATTTCTTCAACAATTTTAACAGCATTCTCATCTTCCTCTATATTTACATATTCAAAATCTATTCCATTTTCTTCAAGATAATTCTTTGACCTTCTGCAATCAGGACACCAGTCTGCACCATAAAGCACAATTATGTTTTTTCTATATTTATTACTAATCATTTTCTTATTTAATCTTCAATATATTTAACATCAAATTTTAATCTAATGCAATCTACACAATACAATTGTTACATTTGTGATAGAATTAATTTAGATGAATGATGTACAGATAGATGAGACATGGAAAAACCAATTGAAAGGTGAGTTTAGTAAAAAATACTGGATAGAATTAACAGATAGGGTACACAGTGATTACACTGCACAATCCATGTACCCAAAACCAAAAGATATTTTTAGAGCATTCTCATTATGTAAATTTGACGAAGTTAATGTAGTTATAATAGGACAAGATCCGTATCATGGATATAACCAGGCAAACGGATTATGTTTTTCTGTGAATGATGGAGTTACTATTCCACCATCTTTAAGGAATATATACAAAGAGATAAAAAATGACCTTAATATTACTCCATTAGATTCAGGAGATCTATCACGATGGGCAAGACAGGGTGTCCTATTATTAAACAGTGTTTTAACTGTATTGGCTAACAAGCCATTATCACATGCAAATATTGGCTGGGAGACATTTACAGATGAAATAATTCATATACTAAATAGCAGAAGGAAGAATATTGTATATATGTTGTGGGGGAAATACGCTCAAGAAAAGGGGAAGGTTATTGATAAGGAGAATAATCTGGTACTAACATCTGCTCACCCATCACCATATTCGTCCTACTTATTCTTTAATAACCATCACTTCAGTAAATGTAATGAATATCTTGAGGCTCATTCAATCAAACCCATAAATTGGATTTGATTTTATCCTATAACTGTGCCTAGAAATTCGCCACCATTTATATAGTTTGAGAAATTATCAAAATTATTACCGCTCAATACAACAGTTACTAATTTCATATCTTGTGCTTTTTTTGATGCTATTGGGTCAAATGGTACGTTTAATCCAGGAGTCCATGTATCACCAACTAATCTTCTAAAATTTCTCCAACTTATTTTACTTATCGGTTTTGCATTTTTATCAATTTTAGGATCAGATGTGTAAACTTGCTCAATATTACTTAAATTAATTACTGTATTTATACCATACATTTCACAAAGCAAAGTAGCACAATAATCAGTTGACCAACCAGGTTTCCAAGCAGAGGCAATAACTACTCTATTATTTATTTTTTTTATTATTGAATAATTTGTAATTATATCTTTCTCTGCGACATCTTTTAGTATTGTATGGACAAGATGTGCATTTAACCTTGCAGCACGTATTCCCAGCCAATCTAAATCTTCATTTGTTAGATCACTGGAAATTTCCTTACTTGCCTTCATATACTGCCTTGAAATGCCTCCTCCACCAATAACTAAGAAATATTGTACACTCTCATTATTTTTTAGTTGAACGTGAATAAACTCACTTAAATTCTTCAAAAATGGGACATTAATTCCTTCACTTGTGTATATAAGGGAACCTCCAACAGACAACACAACCTTGTTAAGAGACTTTTGCCTCATGTTTTGTATTTGTTGACAGATACAATAGCACAAATATATATAAAGTGTCAAAACATACTAAAAATAACTATTCAATCACTTTCTGTACTACACAGTGTAAGTATAAATTACCATTTCAAGAAAAATGTAAATCATATATATTCTTTGTATATATATAATTAATCATTCTACTGTAATCAATTCTGTTTCTATTCCGAAACACAATAGATAGTTACAAAATAAAATTAGTAAATTACATATGTAATTAATTGTAGCTTACAAATTAATTCATACCTTCTTTACAATTACTCATTGTTACATTAATATATTTATATAGTTATGTATATAGCATTAGATATTGGGGGAACAAATATTAGAATTGCATTTAAAAGAGACCTCACAACTAATTCAATAGATTTATTAAAGAAGAATAATATAAATAATTGTTACACCAAAGACATGGAATACATAATAAACTGTATTAAGGAAAACTCTAATGGAGAAAATATAAAAGGAATTTCATGTAGTGTAGCAGGAACCCCTTCACAGGATAGAAAATCATTCACTCCTAGAAATTTATCTGGATGGTTAAACATGCCGTTTATTCTCGACCTAGAGAACAATTTTCATTGTAAGATAGTTATGGAAAATGACACATATATGTCTGCACTTGGAGAATCAGTTTATGGCAATAATACAAATCATGATTTTCTATACGTTACTTGGGGGACAGGTATTTCATTTGCATCAGTTAAATATATTGATAACAAAACAAACATATACATGTTTGAAGGAGGGCATCAAATTATTGACTGGAGTTATAACAATAGGTTGTGTGGATGCGGTCAAAGAGGATGTGCAGAAGCATACATTGGCGGTGGTAATATACTTAAATATTATGGAAAAGAACCAAAGAATCTCAGTGATACAGAATGGAATGAAATAACTGATAATGCTGCAAAAGCAATTATGAATGCTATTATATTTCAACCGTCTAATCTAATTGTATTTGGCGGTGGTATAGCATTAAATAATCAAAACAGATTGGAAGATATAAAGGAATTAATATCAGGTAGGTTAAAGATTGTTCCAGTTCCTGATATACAACTAACGTCTCTTGGTGATAATGTAGGATTACTTGGTGGATTCTCTAGTTTTATATATAAATAAGGTGTGCTTATATCGTTTACAATTTTTAGAAAATTAATTTATTTGTAAATAAGACAAAAGACGTGTCTTGAAATAGTAATAAAGAAAGAGTAGGAATAGGAAGGAGTGTGTAATTCTCTTAGGATGAATAAATTTAACTTCTCAAATGAAGATTCCAAATATCAGCAGAGATAAGCATGAGAGAGTCATACATGAAAGAAGTTCTATTACGACTTATTGTAGCAATACTATTCATTCGTTTGATATAATGGTATCGAAAAACTAGACCAAAAAAAGTATACTCGAGAGAGAATAAAAGCTTATGAAAATTAAAAAAATAGTTGTAGAAAATTATAGATCTATAAAAAAAGTTGAACTTGAACCAAGTAAATTCTCTGTTTTTGTTGGTCAAAACAACCATGGCAAAACGAATTTTTTTTGAAGCGATAGAATGGTTTTATAATGCAAAATCTTCAGAAGAAGAGGAATATTTTAAAAAAGAACAAACGATCCCAATAAGAGTGGAGATAACTTTTGATGATGTTGCTGTCACTGATATTGATAAACTTACTACAGGCACCAGTAAGACAAAAATTAGAACACTACTAGGAGATGCAATTTCATTTTCAGTTGTTAAATCCAGTAGTGATCATAAAAGAAAATATTTTGTTAATGGAGAAGATAAGGGTAATCCACAAGGGTTAGATACAGCAATAAATGAATTTCTACCAAAACTAGAATATATTAATACTAAGATAAGATTAGATGATGTTTCAAAGTATAAAGACAAAAATCCAATTGGGACCATGTTATCAGGTGTTCTTACTGCCATAATTGAAACATCTCAGGAATATATTGATTTTAAGAAACAGTTTACTAAATTATTTGATAATGCTGGTTCTGATGTTAGAAAAGAATTAGATAAGCTTGGTGCACAAGTTGAGTTATTTCTTCAAAAACAGTTCCCTGATTATACAAAAGTTAAATTTGTGGTTAATCCACCTAATTTCACTGATTTATTAAAAAGTTTTGATATAAGCGTGAATGATGGTATAGAGACAAAAGCAGAAGCTAAAGGCGATGGTATGCAACGAGCAATAATGCTTTCTATTATTCAAGCATTCGCAGATTATCGTAAAAAACAAACGAAAGGAGGCACATTTCTTTTTATGATTGATGAAGCAGAATTGTACCTACATCCTTCCGCACAAAGAGCATTGAAAAAAGCATTATTAGATATTTGCGTAACTGATCAAGTTTTGGTAAATACCCATTCTTCTTTATTAGTGGCTGATAACAATGATTCACAAAAAATTTTCAAAGTAGAAAAAACAAATTCTATTACCAATATTGAAGAAGTAGTAGATCTTGAAAAAATTAATATCATTTTTGATTTACTTGGAGGTAATCCCTCAGATCTTTTATTACCAAGGAATTTCTTAATAGTAGAGGGGAAAAGTGAGTTTGAATTTATAATGACAATAATAAGTAGATTCTATAGTGAGAAATTTAGTGGTATTAAAGTTTTATTTGCAGGTGGTGATATAAATGAACAAGAACCAACATTACTTGCTGTTCACAAGTTATTTTCTCCATTAGCTGGTTCTGATAATCCTAAATTCCCATTTTTTTAGGCATTATGATTTTTAAATATTCACATAATTCTTTTTGAGGTCTACTAAGTTCTTGAATTAAAACTTCATCATCGTATACTTTACATTTTATATTTCTTAATATTATTAATGCTTCTTCTAGTGTATATTCTTTTCCTAATGTTCTCTTAATTCCAAGATATACTATTAATGTTAAGCATATTAAGTTTTTTTCCTTAACCTCAAAATTCTGTTACAATATTTATTATGGTGTTAGTCTCTTAACGCCTCTATATAAATAAGTAACCTCACGAACATTAGATACTCCCAACAATTTCATAATTATTCTAGAAGGACCTATTCCACATCCACCATGTGGAGGGCATCCAAATTTAAAAAAATTCAAATATGTTTGTATAGGTTCAAGAGTTAATCCTTTCTCTTTTGCCTGTTTAACTAATATATCATATCTGTGTTCTCTTTGTGCTCCAGTTGTTATTTCTAATCCATTCCATAGTAAATCAAAGCTATTCGTAAGATTTGAATCTTCTGTATCTCTCATATGATAGAATGGCCTTACTGAAATTGGATATTTTGTAACAAACACGAACTCGTGTCCGTGTTCTCGCTTTATATACTCACAAAGCTTTATTTCTTCTTCCTGGTTCAAATCACCTTCTTCTTCACTAGTAACTCCTAATTTAGCCAATATGCTCTTTGCCTCTTTCATTGTTACTTGTGGAAAATGTGATGTTGGAATAATAATTTCTCTTCCGTAAAATTTCTTTACTTGTTCTCCATATTGTTCTTTTATAGTTTTTATGACAAACATTAATAGTTGTTCTTCCTCACAGATAACATCTTGAAAAGAGTTTATGAACGAAATTTCCATATCATATCCAGTAAATTCAGTATCATGACGAGACGTAAAAGAAGGATTAGCCCTAAAAATAGGACCTACTTCAAACACTTTTTCAAATCCTGCAGCCATACCCATTTGCTTATAAAACTGAGGGGATTGTGCAAGGTATGCAGTTCTATCAAAGTATTTCACTTCAAACAACTCCGCTCCAGATTCACTTGGTGTACTCATAAACTTTGGAGAATGGATCTCAATAAAGTTATTTTTTACCCAGTACTCTCTAAATGCTTCTTCCATTGCTGTCCACACCTTAAAGATTAATGCTTTTTCAGGTTTACGTAAATCTAACCATCTCCAATCCAAACGAATAGATTGCTCTGTTTCATTTTCATTTTTTTCAACTATTGGAATTGGAAGTTCTGGAGAAGCCAATGAGAGAATTTCAATAGATTCAACTTGAAGTTCAACTTCACCTGGTGCTTGCTTCTTTTCTACAATTACTCCTGTTACGGAAACTACAGATTCTTGTGTTAAAGTCTCTGAAGTCTTAAAAGCCTCTATAATATTTGAATTAATAACACATTGTAATGTACCTGTAATATCGCGCAATATTAAAAATTTTATCTTCCCATGGTCTCTTAACACATGTACCCATCCTTTCAATAAAATTTTTTGCCCAATCTTCCCTTGTATTTGGTTTACATATATTCTCTCCATATTTATATATAATAAAAAAACGCCCTTACAAACAAACCAATCACTTGATTTGAATGTAAGGGCGAGTTAGAAAATCGCTGTACCACCTTACTTCATCTTATTATTGCTAATAAGACCTTTCGACCACTGCTGTAAACAACATACGGTCTAGTTCTATTACGGGAACTCCCGAGAGGTTCTACTTGCCTTAGCTTTCTTCCTCTAGCTCCACTGTGTCAGCAGTTTCATAGCATTTACTTCTGTGAAGTGTACTATAGAATAGGCAGTCTAGTCAAATCCCCGTGTTGGCCAATACAAGAATGCAGTGAAGACGAAGTTAAGGCTAATAGAAAATGCAGTATTGAAGGAGATGAAGTGAGTCCAGTAGAATTGGGATTGATGAAATCCTGAGTTTTGTAGCAAGGAGGTATAAAAAGGTTGTAGAAGGATTGATGAATGGGAAGAAAAGGAGTCAAGAGTTTAGGGGTTTGGCGTGAGGGATTGTTATGGGTTAATATAATGTTCAGAAAAAATACATTATGTTTTTAAAGAAAGAACATATTCAAAGTTTTTTCATTTGATTATATAATAAGGAAAGAGCCGTATAAACTAAGGCATGAAACAATGAGTTATTCCTTTCTCTCCTAAATCTTATCCTCCAAAATGACTGTACCAATGCAAAAAATGTTTCAATTTTCTTCCTTATCTTCTTATACTCAGCATGAGTACTTTGCTCTCGTCAGTAAAGGAAAATCTAGGTCC
>JAKAPS010000013.1 GCA_021806925.1 bacterium
TATTTCTTCTTCTAAATTCTCTATCGGTTTTAATTTCTTATTTGTTATTTTCATTTCTTTTCCTTTCTTTTTATTTTACTTTTTTTTATTTCTTTTTGCTTATTTACACAAAATATTGTACAGCCTCAAATATTACCTTAGTGCCGCCTATATTTTGGAATTATCCTCCCGTGCATACGAGCTTTTTATGAGTTCTGAACCTAATGAAAAAAGAGAGATTGTGCGACTGCTACTTCAGAACCCAACCATAATAGGCGAAAAAGTCCAGATTGACTTGCAAAAACCCTTCAATGATTTGGTCTATTCTGGAGAACACTCAAAATGGCTCCCCGACTAGGATTCGAACCTAGAACCTTGAAGTTAACAGCTTCCTGCTCTGCCGTTGAGCTATCGAGGAATACAGTTAGTATTATACTAAGAATTCAAAACTTGTTCAAGGCTTAGACTTACTTTGTTCTTAACTGCTTTTTTTATCTGATTCATATGTATTTTTGAATCAATACATATTCCACCTACTATACGATTGTCATAATCCTTATTAATACTTACATACATGTTTGAATCAAATACTTCTTCGTTTACATTATCACATGTAGGATTCCCAAAGATACAAACATTATGACCAAACATATTTAGCGTATTCACATGTTCTTCCTCAAAATGTATATTTTCACCTGTAAGTATTGCCCCTAGTGTTTCGCCCATTAATCTTGCACTTAACCAATCACCAAAAGTATTTCCTTCAATTTCAGCAATATCACCACATGCATATACATCTGGTATATTAGTTTCAAACCGTTTGTTTACAGAGATTCCGTTCATATATTTTATCCCTGATGTTTTTATCAAATCTGTAATCCTTTCAATTCCTACACCAATTCCAACTATGTCTATATCATATATTCCATTATCAGTTTCGATTGATTTAAGATTGTTATCTTCATCTTTATTAAACTTATTTATGTTTATATTCTTTAGTATCTTAACATCTTTTTCTTTTATGAATTCTTCAATAATCTTTTGAGCATTGATATTAAGATATCTGGATAGAAAACCATTGCCTCTAAGAAAAAGAGTTGTTGGAATGTTCTTACTTGTGAATATGTTTATGAAATCAACAGATATAAATGCACCACCAATTATTCCTGCACTCTTTTTGTTTGTAGAGTCATTATTGATTTTCTCTGCATCATTTACATTATATAAATATTCAATATTTTTTATGCCTTCATCTTCTCCAGCTACACCTAAATGTCTTGCATATGCTCCTCCAGTTGAAATTATCAACTTATCATATGGAACCTCTTCATCAGATGAGTTGTTATTTGATTTGAATATTACTACCTTTCTATCAATGTCAATATGCTTTGCTTCTGAATTAATCCGAATAGATATTCCCTCATTATTCATCTTATCTATATTTCTAATCACTAGTTTATTTCCGGGTATATTACCACTTGCAACTGAACTTATTGTTATACGTGAATAAGGAAGGATTGGTTCATTAGATAATATGTTAATACTAGATGATCTATCTTTAAGGCGTATTTTTTCTGCTACTGTTACACCTGAAATACCGCCTCCAATAATTACATATTTCATATATCTAAAATACTATTTATTTCTTTATATATTATTGGTAATGTACTGTCAATTTCTTCCTTTGTATTCTCAAAAGAAAATGAAAATCTTATTGCACTTGACACAATATCATCTGGTAATTTCATAGCAACTAAGCTTGTTGATTTTTGTATAGATCCAGATGTACAAGCTGAACCAGCAGATACATAAATTTCATTCTTATTCAATCTATATAGAAGTGAATCATTAGAAACTCCTATAAAAGATATATTACTTGTATTTGGCATTCTGTTAGTTATGTTCCCATTTATATGAGTCTTACTGGATGAAAATTCTGATAAGATTCTACTTTCAAAATAGTCTCTTAATCCCTTAACATAATTTACTCTATCAACTCTATTATCAATCAATTCTTTTACAGCTTCTCCAAATCCAATTATTCCAATTGAATTAAGTGTTCCTGCACGCATATTAAATTCCTGCTCACCACCGTGGATTAATGGAATTATAGGTGTCTTCTTTCTTAAGAAAACTGCTCCAATTCCTTTCGGTCCATTAATTTTATGTGCAGAGAAACTTAACGCATCAACATTTAATTTTGTAACATCATAATTAAAAAATTTGAATGCCTGTGTAATATCAGAATGGAAAAATATATTATGGTTTTTGCAGATATTTCCAATTTTTTCAATATCATGAATGGTTCCAGTTTCACTGTTACTGTGTTGTATTGTTACAAGAATAGTGTTTTTATCAATTAACTCTTTCAATTCATTATAATCTATACTTCCATCATTTTTTAGATTCAAGTACTTGATATTAAATCCAATTGTTGAAAGGTAATCTAATTGTTTTGTAACTGATGAATGTTCTGCTTTATTCGAGATTATTACTGGCAACTCATTTGATGTAAAATTAACCTGTTTCAATTTTGATGCAATTCCTTTGATTATGAAATTATTGGATTCACTTGCACCTGATGTAAAAATAATCTCAACTGGTGAGCATTTTATATAATCAGCAATAATCTCTCTAACTTCATCTGTTTCTTCCCTTACAATTTGACCTAATGAATGGGATGAGCTTGCATTTGCAAAACTTGTACTCATATATTCTTCAATTCTTTTTAAAACACCATAAGTCAGTTTCGTTGTTGCGTTATTATCAAAGTAGTACATACGTATTTATATATCTATTATACAATACAAAGTTAATAACATAAATCATATTCAGTTAAAAAGAGTTTGCTAAGCATATCTTTTTTATTGCCACATCAACAAATATATCTAAAACTTTCAAAATGTTTTAAAGGAATATATAATACCGAGTTAGGAAAATATAAAAGGATGAGAAAAATATATATCATCCTTTCCCTTAGTCTATATATCCCAATTCAATATTTGTATTTATGTATACCAATAAACGGTAATGTATTTGCAGATCAATTTGCACAGCAAAATGGAAATACTGCAGTATGTCTTCTATCCTTTACAAGTACAATAACATATTCGCAATTACCTGCTGACGGAATGTTTAACCCAAATGGGTACATTTCATATGATTCGACTAAAGTAAATGGAACATATTTTGAGCAGGGGAGTAACAAATATGTATTTTCAAGCTTCGGAACTGATGTATATCCGATAGCCCAGAGGTATAACGGGATTGCAACTAATTTATCTGTTCCTCCTAACACTAATGTTGACTTAACAGCATTTTTAAAAAATGATGATAATGATATTCTTTCACTTCCATCTGGAGGTTATCAATTTTTATCATTACCGAGTGCCAATGGAAATCTTATGAATTTGATGTCTTCAGTAGATAATTTACCGATATCATATGTAAATAGTACTGTAAATTACAATGGTTCAATATTAACAAGAAGCGGGTATGCTTTTAAATTGCCAGATCTAGGGAATATATTTCCAAATATGCTTAGAACTATTCCATTAGTTTCGTTCACAACAATAACGCCAATTGTTGCAAGTAGACAGATAACTGCAACATATAACAATGCTGGGGATATAATCATAAATGCGAGCTTGAGTATAAAAAATCAGTCAAATTATACTGAAAACAATATATCAGTATCAGATTTTACTGAATTTAATAAGCCGTATAACTATGTAATAAATTCTATTGCACCAAATTCAACATTAACTTTAACATACAGTGAAGATATTGGTGCAACATACCCTGAATCATTAATGGTTGGCCCTGCAAGTATTAATATACCATCTAGTGAAACTGAAGTTTTTGCTTCATATGAAAGTAATTACGGATTGTCTGCAAATGCAATATCAACTTTAATTCCAAGGAATGACCCTGACAGCGATACTAGTGATATTTTTTTTCAGCAAAATCTTCCACTTCTGAGTTCTGGAGACATGTCATTAACCCTATTACCATATACATATTACACAAATATAAATACAGTTCCTTTGAATCCTCAATTAAAAATAGTGAAATTACAGAATGGAACTGAAAATACGATACAGGTTAATCTTGGTGATACAATAAATTATTCTATACAGATAACTAATACAGGAGATTATCCTGTAAGTTTAATTGGTGTCTTTGATGATGTTCCTCCACAAGTCACAGTAACTCAAGCCAGTCCTGGTTATCTGTATTGTAATGGATTGGTATCTCAATATTATTCACAAACAAGAAGATGTTCATATTATGAGATGAACTGGGCTGTTCCAGTGTTATTTCCTGGTGCTAGTGAAACGTTTACGTTTAGTTCTATCGTAAATTCAAGTGCAGTTCCAGGAGATGATATTTCAAACAGTGCATATGTAGTATTTAATTACAATGGGATGCTGCTATCAAATTTTGTTGATGCTAATACACTTCTTCAACAAAATACTGTAAATGCAATTAATCAAACCTTTTTTAGCACATCATCTAATTATTCATTACAAACTGGAGATATTGCTGGACTTGTATGGAACGACTACAACATGGATGGTATATTTAATAATGGTGAATCTACAATAAATAACGCTGAGGTATTTTACACAATAAATAATGTAACAAAGGAAACTTATACGAATAGTTCTGGTGTGTATATGCTTTCTGGAATACCTATGAACGACAAGGTGAGTATATATATACCAACTCCAAAAGGTTATACATATAAAAGTACATATTCTAAATACTCTGTTGTACTTTTAACAAATTGTACTCATATGTTCAGCACTCAGAATTATAACTACACTGTAAATGGCAGTGTCCTTAATGTAAATGCTTGTGGATACTTTAACGGAGCGTCGCTTGGAGTTTATAACAATAATACGTTTCAGGATACTGGTGCAAGGCTTAATTACATACTTCTTATCTTTCCCATTTCTATTATATTTTTATCAATTTATATATTTTCTATGATACAATTAAGAAAAGTATGTTGAATGAATATATCGTATCATTATTAAAAGATTTCGTAGGATTTAGTGAGGAAGATATAAGTATTCCAAAGAAAAATTTTGGAGATATATCTATATCTACTGCATTCAAAGTAGCAAAAATAAATCATACGAATCCTTTAGTAATTGCTGAAAATATAAAGGAATATATATTATCAAAGGACAATGTACATGCAATAAAAGAAATAAAGATTGTTAATGGGTTCACTAATATATTTTTTGATGATAGATTTTTAATTGATAAGCTATATAAATTCACTCATTACATTACTGATAAACGGGGTAATACGGTTTGGATTGAACATACATCAATAAATCCTAATAAACCATTACATGTTGGGCAATTAAGAAATTCATGTATAGGTGACTCATTAATACATTTCTATAAATCAATAGGAGTAAATGATGTAAGAGGACTATTCTATTTTGATAATACTGGACTGCAGGTTATTACATTACTTTATGCAATAATTATTAATCATGAAAATTTCGACCTGGAAGGGAAAAAAGATCATATTGCAGGTAAGATATATACAAAGATATCTAAGCAATTAGAGGAAAATGAAACTTTGAAAGATGAATTAAAGGAATTTGCAAAGCTAGCTGAAAACCAAAATCATGAATATTATAGAAGGCTAATGGATGTTACTAACTTGATTCTTCTAGCAAATATTCAAACCCTTAGAGATTTCAATATATCAAAATTTGATATTGTTGTAAAAGAATCAGATGTTTACGGATTTATAGATGAAGTATTTGATAACTTAAAATCCCTTGGTATTATAGAAAGGGAGGTAGATGGTAAAAACGCTGGTTGCTTTGTTTCTAAAAATTTATATGACAATGACAACAAGGAAATACCTGATAAAATATTAATAAGGAGTAATAACACATATGTATATTCAGCAAAGGATTTGGTTTATAGATTACTAATATTGCATTTAACAAAATTCTCTTTTTCATTTGAAAGAGGGGAAAACAATGGTATTTCAGAATATGTGACAACAAATACTGATGACCCTAATAAGAATATTGAGAAAATAGATACATATCCATCGAAATTTATGCTAGTCGTAGGTAATGAGCAGTCATTTCCTGAGAAGGTACTTTCAGCAATAATAAAGAAGATAACTGATAAGAGAGAAATGATACATATAGGTTACGACCATGTATTAATTTCTAAGGAAATAATGAAAGAGCTTGGATTTAGTATTGGAGATGATACTAAAAAAGCTTACAGAATGTCAGGTAGAAAGGGGAATGTTATTAGTGCTGATGATATACTTGCTAAATTTACTGAATATATCGCGAACGAAAATATAAAGAATAAGAGGGATGTGAATGCTGAAATGAATAAAATAATTGCATCAAATGCAATTAAGTACTTTATGTTAAGCAGATCTTACAGCACACCAATATGTTTAGATTATAAGGAAGTATTCTCTCTTGAAGGTAATAGTGCAATGTATTTAATGTATGCTTATGCAAGATCTAAGAATATTCTTAATCAATACTATGATGTAAATTCAGATATAAAACAGAAAAGTAATTCTTCTGTAAAAACCGATAATCAGACAAACATAACTCCATCTGAGAAAGTCCTTATATTGAAAATTTTTGAATTTAATTCAATTCTAAAGAACATTGAGAAAACAAATGAATTGAATTTGTTAACTAATTATGTTTTTGAATTATGTAATGAATTTTCCTCATTTTATCAATCTGAGAGAATATTAGGTCATGAGAGGGAATGTATTCGTATTAAAATATTGGAGGAATTTTCAAAAGTATTAGAAAAAATATTTAACATCTTTGGCATGATATATTTTGATAAGATATAGCTAATGCTATATTTCATTCCTTATACTTGGGAGTGATTGTTATTTTCTTTAATCTTACTGTGTAGGTACTATTGATATATATGGAGTCTTTGGTAATGATTTTGATTCTTGAACTGTAGGAAGTGTTATACTAGCTACAATTTCATTCACAATATTGTCTTGTTGTACAAATGATTGACTATTCATTTCCACAGGGGTTTTCGGAATATATAGTATTGATATAAAGTAATGATTTGTAAGATTCTTAGCAAAATTATTAAGTAATTGATCTATTGATGCATTGGATGGAATAGGAGTCTCAGTCATATCTCCTGGAATCCAATCAAAACTTGTTGATGTAAATGTTTCTGTACCGCTTACAAATGGATCTACATATGATATAAAAACATCTTTACTAGAACAGTTACTTAAACCTGTTATAGTTTGATTTGACAAATCATAATCAAGGTATACTTTTGAAAGTGGATAGCCGTTTATTTCTACACTTTCTGATTTAATTATATTGTATTGAGTAAGTGTTTCTGATCTGCTAAGAGTATCGAAATAGAATAGAAACTTATCACCACTAGAATCTTCTCTATCATTATACCACTTAGATAATCTCTTAAAGTTGGAGTTGTATCCCACGTAGTATAATTAATACTTGGGGATTTTGCATTTGTAGTATATATTGTCCAATTCTGTGGATACTTCATTGAATAATTATATAAAGAATTTACATATGAGTGCCAATTTGCATATATGTTTATTGGTTTTGTACTATCTTTTTTGTTATTTAAATACATTACTATTAATGGTATAAGGATTATGGTAAATATAAGTGCAAAGATTGATATAATGATGTAAATATTTTTTCTATTCATCCTCTAATATCACTTTTATTATATATCATTCTATAAGTATTACATAGAAACAAAAGTTACATTTTTATTCTAATCTGTTTTGAGTATTTTACTGTTTTTTTTTTTTTAATTTACTTTTAACTTTATATAAATTAGGACTAATATAATAGTATATGAAAAACATATTGGTTGTAGGTTCTAATTTTGCAGGAAGTACAGTAGCTCTTGAAATCAAGAGGAAACTGAAGGATGGAGTTAATGTAACTGTAATAGATAAATTCGATAAGTCAATATACTTTCCATCGCTAATTTGGGTTCCATTTGGTAGAAGAAATATTGATGATGTTCTTATTGAGAGGAAACCAGTTTTTGATAAATATAATGTGACGTTTGTAAATGATTGTGCAACAAGAGTGTCTCCATCAGAATCAATAGTATATACTGAGAGTGGTTCACAATATAATTATGATGAACTTGTTATTGCAACTGGCCCAAAAGTAAACACAGATATTGTTCCGGGTATAAATGAATATAACAACTATATCGGATCAATTGAAGGAGCTAAAAAAATAAAAGAAAGACTTGTAGATTTTAAGAAAAATCCTGGACCAATTGTTATTGGAGCAACTCAGAAAGCTGGTTGTATGGGTGCTGCGTATGAGTTTCTTTTCAATATGAATCATTGGTTAAAGAAAGAA
This sequence comes from bacterium, assembly GCA_021806925.1. Lineage (GTDB taxonomy): Bacteria > Patescibacteriota > Dojkabacteria > JAKAPS01 > JAKAPS01 > JAKAPS01. The sequence continues at coordinate 8,394 of JAKAPS010000013.1, forward strand.
AAGATTAGAGATAAGGTTAAGCTGTATTGGATTACTCCAGAACCATATTTAGGCCATTTTGGAATTGATGGAATGCCGTTAAGTGAAACATATTTAAAGGCATTTATGAAGATGTTCGATATTGAGTATAGGGTTTCAGTTGGAGTAAATAGCATTACACCTAATTCTGTTATACTTTCTACTGGAGAAGAGATTCAAAGTAGTTTTACATCATTAATGTTACCGTTTACTGGTGTAGATTTCATAAAGAATTCACCTGAACTTGAATATGATTCTAATAATTATTTTCTTAATTTAAAGGACAATTACCAACATAAGACTTATGAGAATATATGGGGGGCAGGACTTACAGTAAATGTTGTTCCACCTTTCAAGAAAACAGAGATTCCATTTAGTGTTCCAAAAACAGGATACCCTAGTGACACTACAGGTAAGATTGTAGCAAACAACATATATGTAAAATTGTCAGGAAATGGAAAATACATATCAAGAACCTGGGGAAGAATTGCAGCACTATGTGTAATGGATGCAGGCAATATGGAAGTAATAATACTTGGAAGTTCATTTTTCAAACCGAGAACATTTGCATTAATGATTCCTAATGTATTTTCTGATTCATCAAAAGTGATGCTTGAAAAGTATTTCTTATGGAAGTTAAAGCATGGTTATTCATATCTGTTATGAATATTTACAAACTAAAAATAATATTCGCACTATATTTTTGGTGTATCAATCTTTATAAGTTCTTGTATTTCTTTTAAGATACTCTCACTTTCATCAGTATCGTCATTTTGTTCTAGGAATATTAATTTATTTCTTTTCTCTTTTAATTCTTCGTTTATATATTTATTTTTCAATTCATGAACAAAGAAGTTGAAATCTTTTACAGGATCAAGAGATTCTGTATGAATATCAAGATATATTATACACATCTCCTGTTCGCTATTATCCAACGAATTGATTATATCTCTTAATTCCTTATCACTGTTTTCTTTTAATTTCAATATGACATTACGAATATTTCCATTTTTTATTGTATTAATATCTAATTTGCTTATTTCATTCTTTAATGTGTTATAGTGTGTTAATAGTAGAGAGAATAAATATTCTTCTATATTTCTTTGTTTATCCTCTATTTTTTTCTTCAACACTTCAACTATCTTATTCTTCTCATGATCAGTTATTCTTCTAATATAACTTTTTACGAGTGATATATCTAAGTCAAGTATCTGTGCAGTCTTTTTTATATATTCCTCTCTTTTTATATTATCTCCAACAAAATAGATTAGTGATGATATTCTATTAAGAATGCGAATCTTCTCGTCAATTGAACTCATATCATTTGACTCGTTTATCCATTTATCCAGAAACATGTATATAACATCAACTTCATGTATATCATTAATAGATCTACCTTTACTAAAATACTCATCTATGTCTTTAATACCTTTATCTAAACATATAGTTGATATATCAAGACTACTATTTCTTGCAAGTTGTATATAGTTCCTTTCAAGTGATAATCTTCCAGCATTATCCATATCTGGTAAAAGGACTATATTGTTTGTGAATCTTTTTAATATATTAATTTGAAAATCAGAAAATCCAATTCCTTGAGTTGCACACACATTAAATAGTCCATTTTGGTAAGATGTAATAACATCTAATTGTCCCTCAAGCAAAATAACTTTATTCTGCTTCTTTATATATTCTTTTGATTGAAATAAACCAAACAGAATTTCTCTTTTATGGAATACATCATTTTCCGAAGAGTTTATATATTTTGGATATTTTTTATCATTAAATATGGTTCTTCCACTAAATCCTAATATATCACCACTAACAGAATATATAGGTATTACAAGTCTCCCCCTATATTTATCAACTAACTGTCCGTTTCTAATAACACCAAGAGAATAATCAAGTATTTCTTGCTTTGTTATTCCTCTTTTCATTAGAAATTTTATTAATATATTTCCCTTAAATGGGTTATAGCCAAGTCCAAATGTCTTTATTGTTTCTTTATTTAAACCTCTTTTTAAAATATATTTATCAATCTGTTCATAAGTTGGATACTTTTCCAGAATGTATGCTAAATATTTCTGAGTCAATGTATTTATGTATATTATCCTATCCTTCTTTTTTAGTTTATTCCCATCCTTCTTACTGTATACAATTTCAACTCCTGCTTTCTTTGCTAATTTTTCTAAAGCTTCCTTGAATGAAATATTTTCAATTTTTTCAACAAATGTAAAAATATCTCCACTAATTCCACATCCAAAGCATTTAAATATTTGCATTCCAGAGTTGACTGAAAATGACGGTGATTTCTCATCGTGAAATGGACATAATCCAAAATGGTTTGTTCCACTTTGTTTTAAAGTAATATACTCAGACACAATATCCTCAATATTCAATCTGTTCTTTACCTCATTGACAATATTTTTACTTTGTTCTTGCATTTATATAGTACATTACAATACCAGCTGTCACACCTACATTTAATGAATTCTTTTTACCGAGCATAGGTAATTCGATCACTTTGTCAGATAGTTCTAAGATATTCTTATCAACACCTAATAGTTCATGTCCAAACACAATACATAAATCATCAGGATAATTAATTGTTCTTTCATCAAACATAATTGAATTATCACTTTGTTCAATTGAATATATTGGTATTGATAGTGATTTGACATATTCTACACCTTCTAGCGTTGTGTTGAATCTTTTCCATTGCACGTATTCTGTACTTCCTAATGCAGTTTTCAAAAGCTTTGGGTTAGGCGGATAAGGTGTTATTCCGCAAAGTACAATCTCATTCCAATTTGCACCATCTGCAGTTCTGAATATAGATCCGACATTGAAAGCACTTCTTACATTATCAAGTAATACTATACGTTTCACTATCTACGATTGTATAGTAAATTCTTCAACAAATCCAATAGATATGAGTTTACAATTGCTACTTGTATAAAATTCCTTCTATAGTTATGTATCACAGGGAGAGTTTTTGAATCTGTATATATATTTTTTATTGAGTATGGCACTTCAACTCTATCAAATTTGCCAAATACGAGATTGTATTCACTATCTGGAGAGTTATTAATGTATGTATCTATATCGTAAATTGTATAATCCTCAAATATATCCTTTATTTTAAATTTATGTATTTCACTAGAAAAAGGATCATTATTTTCTACATCAACGTATCCTCCAGAATTCATAATTTTCTCTTTTATTGATTTGTATACATATGTTTTTGTTGGATTTTCGGGTGCCATTAGTAGTATTACTTTTCTAGCTTTTAAATTCAATATCTTATTTATGTAGCAGGACACATATCCTCCTAAACTATGTCCGATTAATATTATTTCTATTGTAGGATTTATAGAATTTATATATTCTAAAATCACATCTATAGATTTTATATATCCTTGGAAAGAATATGTATAGATATTGTCAGATTGCCATATTCCATATGGGTCAAATGATAAATATGACAGAGTCATATAATCATCCTTATACCAATGTTTTAGTGAATACATCAATGAATAAATATGAAAATGATCTTTAGAATCTAAAAAACCTGGTATGAATATAGCAATATATTTTGACTTCTGTATATCGCCGCTTACAATAATGGATAATCCATTTATTTTTTTTCGATCATAAAATGAATCGTACATAAACAGAATAAACAAAACTACATTTGACTTAACTGCGATTTTATATAGTCAACCCAAGGAACAGGGGATGGGTCTATATTTTCGCTTAGTGCAAGATAAACTGATATATATGAATTTAGGTACATAGCATTGAATGCTGTGGAATATGTACTATTTCCAATAATATCTATTTCAATACATTTGAAATTATTCTTTTCAATTATGCTTTTTGTTATTTTGACTCTCTGCTTAATTCTCTCTGAATAATGTTGTGAATTTAGCAATATGAAATACAAATCATCTTTATGTGATTCAAGCCCAAGCCCCTCAAGTAAATGGTGATTCAGTTCACTTAATAGAAAATAGCTTGAAAATATTTTTGCATTTTCATTGATTTGATTTGCAAATAAATGCGCTATACCTGAAAGAAATTCTGCAGCAAATATTACTGGAATTCTACCATAAAGTTTCGATGAGATTTCCTTTGCAATGTTCTCTTGAGTTAAAAACTCAACACCAATTTTAGGATAGCTGCTTTTAATTTGTGAAACATACTTCTGTAGTAAATCCATATCAATATCAACAATATTTAATTTTTGAAGAATTGTAACTAATCCCATTAATAGGTACCCACTTGCCATTCTTGGTTGATTTGATGGATTAAACTCCTTTGTAAAAATATATGACGGTATATTTTGTTCGTGAGCAAATCTTTCTAATTCTCCGCCTGTTGTTATTACATATATTTGGGCTCCTCTTTCTTTTGCTTCAATTAATGAACTAACAGTTTCTTCTGTGCTTCCAGAATATGAACAAGCGATGAATAAAGTATTTTTCCCGACAAAACTTGGAACATGATAACTGTTTATAATTTCAATAGGTAGTTTGGTAATAAACAGAGATTTCATTATATGTGCACCTAATCCAGAACCGCCCATACCTGATATGCATACGTTTGCAATATCTGAATACATCTCAACATTACTATCCTTAACTGAAGATATAGCGCTTGTCATCTGATAAGGTAGATTATCAACACTTTCAAGTATCCCAGATTTGTCGAGTAATTTTATTGATTCTAAATCATCTATTATATTCATAGATTCTTTAATGTTTACTGTTGTTCCTTTCTGTTCTTACAATCGCAATTTTCACAATTACATTCCTCACAATCACAATCCTCTTCTACATCTTCGATAACAGGTATAACCTTAACAAGTGTTATTACTTCTTCACCTTTGCAAAACAACTTTAATTCCTCAAGTGTATTAAATCCATACTTCTTTGCCCTTCTTTCATTCATTTTATCTAAGCATGTAACTGTAAATTCTTCTACAGCGACATAGCCTAAAATATTATCTTCTGAATCAACTATTTCAACTATTCCTTGATTTAGAGCGTAAACAGGGAGTATGTAATACCCTAAAAGTATAAGGTTCTTCCTTTCACCTGTTAGATACTTTTCTGGATCCTTAGGGCTGATTTGATATGCATGTATAATATGTTTCATATATATACATATATTATGCTAAATGGTTAATATATGCAAGTAGTTTTACAGCGTTTATATAACAAATCAGAAATAACAATGCAATTACAAAGAAATTTTTAGAAATATTGAGTAATTAATATAAACATCTAGTATCCTAGCTCATAATATGATAGAATGATTCATTACTATAAGCTATGGCATACGATAATAGAGTACCAATGATGGTGCAGATCCTACTAACGAGCAAAAACTCCTTAATAATATATTGTGGGATATAAATAAATTTTTAGAACTAACTTGTATAGTGCCACCAGTTCCTAAACAAATACTATTTCAAGTATTGCTAAGTGGTATTGAAATATGTAAAGATTCTGACTTTGTTAAAATGTGTTCAGAAAATGTTTCAACCGTATATAATGAGGAGGAATTATCAAAGATGCTTACTAAAGAATTGGCAGGTACAAATGGAATGTATATTCCAAGTAATAGAAAAAATAATTTAGGTCAAATTATATTAAGGTACAGTGAATTAACAAGATGCTTAAATCTGATGGCTTCTAGTTTTAATATAGATATCGACCCAATAGACCTTGTTGCTGATTTAATCTTTGAAGAAATTGGACATGCATTAAGTAAAAGTCATAATTCAGATTTAACCGGCATTCAGTCTGAATCGTTAAAAATAGCTCCATTTCATACACATGAAGAGTATTTTAACTGGTTGAAAGAAATACTAGAAGAAAATGGTAAAGATCCTAATTCAATACAAAATACTGACATTGAAATTATAATTAACTGATTTTCTGGGTATGCACATGATAAAAAGAACGGATTTAGATTCCCTATATCATTAATACAAAGGGTGTTAGAAGAATCCCGTTCTTCAATAATTCAGGCACTATTAGAAATATTATATTATGGTGGAAAGAGTTATAGTCCAAAACCAAGCGAAGATGAGTTTAAGAAAAATATTGCAATATATCATGCTGGAGTTAGAGAATTAATGGAAAGAATCGAACATTATCCTCAGATGTATGTAAGAGAGAAGGGGGCTTTACAATTTATAGAAGAGTTTATTAAAAATATGCCAGAAGAGTATTCATTGATAAACTGTCTACATTATTTATTTGATTTACTAGTATTTAGCAATGCTGATGACTTTACTATGAAAATAGGTGATAAGCTAATGCGACAATTCTTAATAGTAGTTAAAGCAGCACAAGATGAGTATAATGCAAGATAACTTGGATTCATCTGCTTGTCTCAAAGTATTTTTCACAATAACTAATATTCTCTTCCATATTCTTAAAGCCATCCTTCCAATTGTTAGTATCTTTTAGATCCAAACCAATTGAACTAAGTATGTTTGATGGGTTCGTTGTTTCACCACTAGAAAGAAATGCTATTATGTTATTAATATATTTACTGTCCTGAATATATTTTGAGATTAAAGCTTTACCAATCAATAACCCAAAACTATATGTATAAACATAAAAATTTCTGCGTATGTGGTCAATGTAAGTCCACCAATAACCGCTGTTTTCATTTAGTATTACACTATCGCCCAAATATCTACTCAAGTATTCATTGAATTTTGAAGATATATCTGCAAAAGATATAAAATGTTCAGATCTGTATGTGTAATGTAGGTATTTCTCAAATTCAAAAAGTGTTATTTGCCTTTGCAGTGTTGAAATTTCATTACCTAATTTATTCATAATAAGTTTAACTCTATCTTCCTCGTTATCAATACTTTTCAGTAAATCGTTAAATACCCAATCTTCCATCATAGTTGATGCAGTTTCTGCTAATGGAAGTGCAACATCGTTATAAATGTAATCTTGATTCTTTTGTACCAGGTAGAAATTGATTGCATGACCTGTTTCATGTGCAAGTGTTAAAACTTCATGTAAATCACCAGTGAAATTTAGGAGTATGTGTACAGGATAATGTTTCGATACATGCACACAAAAAGCTCCAGACGATTTTCCTTTACTTGGAAATACATCATAAGCTCCTTGTTTCAACAAATCCATGAATATATCTTTAAATACAGGTGAAAATCTTTCAAAACTATTTGAAACTATTTCAACAGCTTCATCAAATGAATAATTTTTATTGTTAGATTCAATAAATTGAACTCCTCTATCATAAAATTCTAACTTTTCTAATCCCAAAGCTTTTGCTCTTAATTTATAGTATCGTTGTGACAAATTAAAATTATCTTTTACAGTTTCTTCAAGTGCTGAGAGAACATCTTCTTGAATATCATCAGCAATTAATCTTGATGAAAAAGGTTTTTCATATCCCCTTGTCTTGTCTACTGATTCCTTATAACTTAATATTGAGTTTATTTCCCTCTCGAATACCTTGGAATTATCTTTAAATATTTTGCTTAATATCTCAAAACTATTTTTCCTAACGCTTCTATCATTATCATTCATTTTTGATAATAGGCTGGAGAAATCATTTTCTTCTCCATTTATTACTCCACTACTAGTTGTAAGTATCTCATCAGTTAGAGTCTCCCAATTACTATAGCTAGATTCTGATAGTTGTAGCATTATTGTCTCCTCTTTTTCACTTAAGTCATACTTTGCAGTATCAAAAATTCTTTTTAAATAGTACCAATATCTTTTGAATGTTGAATCGTTAAGAAGTTCTTTCTGCTTACTTTCATTGATCTTAGCTATTGCAATTTGAAAGAACATAATTTTTTCAGTCAAAGTTTTTGATACATCATCTAATTTTGCTCCTTCAGATTTTGCTTCTGTATCTTCAGAATTTAATGCAAGTTTAAGCATGAAATAGTATTCAATTCCACCAAGGTATTCGAATTTCTCACCTAAACTAATATATTCATCTAAAATATTTAGGAATTCGGAATTTGAAATACTAGATAAATCAATGTTTCTATATTTATCTGAAAAGTTTTGATACGCTATATTTGCTTTTTCAATGTATTCTTTATAATCAGAATTCTTTAAGGTATCGATATTTTTCCATTGTGTTATATATTTCATGTTTTTAATATACAGATTATACAATATTTTTATTGAGTATACTTAAATATTTTATTTAAGATATTGGTAATTGATATGTATAGAATAATTGTTTACATAAAACAGTTTTGTGTTAACATAATAATTGAATAGAAATGAAAATAGTGTTTTTTGAAGTAAATGATGCCTCAAAGTTTTTTCCTATGTTTGAATCTAATGGAATAAATATGGATTCATTAATATTCTTTAGTAAGAAGATCAATGAGTTAAGCTATGAGGAACTTGAAAGTGTATGTGATGCAGAGATAATCTCTGTATTCATATATTCACATGTGGATAAAGAAATTATTAATAAATTTACAAATCTTAAATTAATTCAGACACGTTCAACAGGTTATGACCATATTGATATATTGGAAGCAAAATCCAAAGGGATACTTGTCTCAAATGTTCCTAAATATGGTGATTCAACTGTGGCGGAACATACATTTGCTTTACTGCTAACATTATCTAGAAGAATAACTGAATCTGTATTAATAACTAGAGAAGGTAAGTTTATAAGTGATGGATTGTGTGGTTTTGATTTGAGAGGAAAGTCAATTGGTATTGTAGGTACAGGAAGTATAGGGGAGAAAGTTATAAAGATAGCAAACGGATTTGAAATGGATATATATGCCTTTTCACATCATATACGAGAGGACTTGGTTAAAGAATACGATGTGAAGTTTTTATCATTCGAAGAGCTATTAAAAACAGTTGATATATTATCGTTTCATGTTCCTGACACACTTGAGACACACCATATGTTAAATGTAAACAATATATATACTACAAAGAAAGGTGTAATAATTTTAAACACTGCCAGGGGAGGTATATTAGAAACAAATTGCCTCTTTGAAGGACTGAAACATGACCATATAGGTGGTCTTGGATTAGATGTACTTGAAGAAGAAGGTGATATAAACGATGAATTGGAAGTACTAAAGCAAAAGGAATCTTCAGACCTTTTAACTTTACTTGAAGACAGAATTCTGTTAAGCAAAAATAATGTCGTTATAACACCTCATAATGCATTTAATTCAATTGAGGCATTGCAGAGGATTAAGGATGTTACTGTTGAAAGTATTGTTGAATTTATTGGCGGTACTCCAACTAATACAATACATTATTGATATATCTGCATATTAGGTATATATTCCTTGGGTAGAGATATGAAGTATTCTATTGTTATTCCTGTAATGAATGAAGAAGATAGTATAAAAGAGCTTATAGAAAAGATTATGTCTGCTATGAAGTCTCTTGCATCACCTGATGAATATGAGATTATATTTGTTGATGATGGTAGTACTGATAAGACTTTAAGGAATATAAAGAGAGGAAAGAAAATTCATGGTGATTTGATAAAATTTCTATCATTCAGGAAAAATTTTGGTAAATCAGCGGCACTTTCAGTTGGAATCAGTCACGCTAAAGGTGATATCGTTATAACAATGGATGGTGATTTGCAGGATGAGCCAAGTGAAATACCTGCAATGGTAGGTCAATTAAAGAAAGGATATGATGTTGTAAGCGGGTGGAAAGAGAATAGGCAGGATAAAATAGGTAAAACTTTACCATCTAAAGTATTCAATTCGATGATAGGGTATATGACTGGACTTCATCTGCATGATTTTAATTGTGGATTTAAAGTATATACAAAACAGGCTGCTAAAGAGATTGTTATATATGGTCAGTTGTATAGGTTTATACCATATATTCTATATGAAAGAGGTTTTAAAATATCTGAGAGAAAGGTAAAGCATAATAAAAGGAAATATGGATCATCAAAATACAATTGGAAAAGATTTTTCCCAGGATTAATGGACTTGATTACAATTGTCTTTATTTCAAAATATGCTAAGAGACCTCTACATTTCTTTGGATTTGCTGGAGCATTGTTGATCCTATTTGGACTAGGAGTTCTTTCATACCTAACAGTGTTACATTTTATGGGTATTTCTGTCTCAGAAAGGCCAATATTAACAATTGGATCAACATCACTATTAGCTGGACTTCAACTTTTATTTACTGGACTTCTTGCTGAATTATTGACAAAATATAACCATAAGGCAAATGATTACCCGATTAGTGAAACTGATTCATCGCTTTAAGTCCGTACTATCATATTTACTGTATATATTTGCAATAATATATATCGTATATTTTATCATTAATCTTCACCTAAATTCATATAACTTCCATTTTTCCATATTGCCTGAAATATTTTCTTTAGTATTGAATATATTAGCATTTGTATGTGCATCTTTATCTTGGTTTGTATTGTTAAAATCAGGTAATAAGAATACGAAATTACTTGCAGCTATGAAATCATACTATTATTCACAGATTGCACGATATATACCAGGTAACATATGGTCATTTCTATTTAGGTATAAGCTATCTGAAAATGAGAATACGACAAAATCAAAAATAACTTTCTTTCTACTTGTTGAAAACGTGAATCTTATTGGTATAAGTGTTTTACTTAGTTTGTTCTTTATCCTGTTCTATAACAAAGTTTATTCTAAATATATATATATATATTACACCTTACCAGTATTTTTTCTGTTGTTTTTGATATTCTACAAAAAGGTATTGATATTCATTGATAAAATATCAAGAGGTAAAATTGCTTACTTTGAAATCAAATACAAGTATATTATTTTATCTTTTATTTTCTTCATCTTGTATTGGTTATTTTTCTCCTATTCATTTGTATTTAGTGCATATGCGTTTGGAGTAAATGGAAATCAAACATTTTTGCTACTACTAAATCCATTTGCCTGGTTAATTGGATATATTTCTTTTCTTACACCAAGCGGATTGGGTATAAGGGAATCTGTTATGGCATTCTATCTTAAGAACATAATAGGATTACAAACCTCTGTCCTTATAGCGACAAATTCTAGAATAATATTTATAGTATCTGAGGCTATTGTTGTATTGCTTTTTGAGATAAACAGGATATATAAGATATATATTATTAAGCACAATAATTGGAAAAATAGGGATATAAAAAATTGAAATAAAATATATAAATATAAAATGTTTAAGAAATTAGATGAAGGTTTCACATGTTTAAATTGTGGGAAAAAGGTTCACAAACTAGTTACTACAAGCAGAGATCATTGTCCCTTTTGTTTGTATTCACTTCATGTTGATATAACCCCAGGAGATAGGTTGAATAATTGTAAAGGATTACTAGAGCCTATAGGGGTTATAAAGAGAAATGGGAAAGATAAAATATTATACAAATGTGAAAAATGTAGAACTATTCTAAACTGTATAATCGCAAGAGATGATGTTATTCCGTATACATTTGTATAGCTTAATGGGATGTTAGAAAATAATATATCCAATTATTGAGGGAAGATGGTATAATTTCATTCACCATGGAATTCATTTCTATGAATATTAAGTTTGTTCATTTTACTCTGGCAGTAATCCCTTATATGTTTCGGCAGTTGTCCAATTAGGCATTAGTAAAAGCTCTTTTTATTCTCTAACCATGCCTTAGGAATGAAAATACTTAGAATATGTGTGTTTTATGCTATTTGTTGCCATGAAGTGGTCAGTTAGCAAATTATGCAATGTGCTAAAACTGGAAATGGTAATAAAAAGAAAATAAATATTGACAAGCTTTTCAATATCATTGTATTGATACAGTACCTGACAGTGTTGTATCAATACGTTAATATATAAAGTGTATGGATATACAAACGCACGACAAAATAGCTATATAGGTCAGAAATCAACTTGCTGCCTCACAAGAACGTTTATACGCATATACTCTAAACTCCACAACAGGAGTGCCATACCAGAGACGTGAAGGATCGTCAATTTTAGAGGAATTACACATATAATTTGTATGTGGGTGATGAAGAAAATGATTCACTTATCCCTGAACTTGATGATTTATGTGGAGTAAATGATGTATATGAACCTCCTTACTATATATCCTCTAAAGCAAGAAAAATAGTTGATGAGTCTACAGCTCAGCAGAAGCCTCGTGATAGTCTATCACCTTTATCACATGATGAACTAGCAAAATCTGTTGCTAAAACTGAAACAAACTGTGCTTTAACAATACTAATATTAATGTTGATAGTGATATTCCTTAGGTTTATATTCAAATAGTATTTGCATATGAACACATTAAGTATCTATTTCTTGTATATATTAATATTAAATAAATGGATATATAAAACATAATATTTTTTTTGTGCTAAAATGTAATTTAGTATGGGGTATATACTTGAAATAAAGAATCTTTCAGTTGAAGCAAATGAGAATCATTTAAAGATAATTCATAATTTATCTATTAAATTCCCTGAAGAAAGTGTATCGGTGATTATGGGGCCAAATGGTAGTGGAAAAAGTAGTCTCTGTCAAACCATTATTGGAAATCCTGAATATTCAATTACAGATGATTTAGGTGATATCCTATTTTTTAATGAATCTATAAAATCACTAAAAGTAAATGAGAGAGCATTAAAAGGTATATTTGTTTCATTTCAGAATCCTGTAGAGGTAGCAGGAGTCAGTATAGCATCCTTCTTGAGGCAGTCATATTTTAATAAATTTAAGGATAAGAAATTTAATGATTTCAAAGAGGAATTATTAAAATCACTTGAGTTACTAAAGTTGGATAATGATTTTATAACAAAATCACTTAATGAAAATTTATCTGGAGGAGAGAAAAAGAAATCTGAGATACTTCAATTACTTTTGTTGAAACCAAAGCTTGCAATTCTTGATGAGATAGATTCTGGATTAGATATAGATGCATTGAGAATTGTTTCAAATGCAATAAACACTGTAAAAAATCAAGGAACTACAATAATCTTAGTGACTCATTACAAAAGATTGACTGAATATATAGATGATATTCAAAATGTTTTTGTAATAATGGATGGTGAATTGAAAAAAACTGGTGATAAGAAGTTAATAGAAGAATTAGAAAAAAATGGGTATAAAGCGATTAATTCTTGATAGGAACAATTTAAAAGTTTTTAAATTTGAGGAGAATATTGATATATCACTCAAAGATAATTCAAATTGCAGTTCTGAATTGATGTTCATACTATCAAATGAAAATATAAAAGAAACAAATATACATATAAAACTTGAGCATGAAACGAATCTTAGGTTGTTTGTACTCGTTACATACAATACAAAAGGTAGGAGTATTAAGGATAAGAAGAATATAAATATAACATTAAATCTATTGCACGAAAACGCGAGAGGCGAGGTCTTTCTTGCAGGTAAATATCATTCAAATTCTGATACTGATATAAATATAGTCATAAATAACAGGAAGAAGAATACTAAAGGATATTATAGAGGTATAAATTTCCTTTATGATTCATCTCACATTTTTACAAAAGGACTTATAAACATATTTCAATTTGCAAATAAATCTGACTCATACTTTAAAGATAACAATGTTTTGTTATCTCCAAAGACTATAGCAAAGACTAGCCCAATTCTTGAAATAAAGGCTGATGATGTTAAGGCTTCTCATGGAGCAACCATTGGAATGCTTGATGAGAGTCAAATATTCTATTTAGAGAGTAGGGGATTTGAAAGGAAGGATATAAATGATATATTAATAGACGGTTTGCTGAAAAAGAATTTTACAGAATATATGTCTGATGAGTTATATAACTTATTTAAAGATAATATTAGTAATTAAATATGAATAAAAATAGAAATGAGATTATCTGGAAGGATATTAAAAGCGATTTTCCAATTCTTAATAATGTAACATATTTAGATAGTGCATCAACAAGCCAGAAACCTACTGTTGTAATAAACAAAATAAATGAATTATATACAAAATATAACGCTAATATTCATCGTGGAGTATATATTTTTAGTGAAAAAACAACTGCAGAATATGAGTCATCAAAAGAAAAAGTAAAAAAGTTCTTGAATATTAGCGATGCATCTGGATATATTGCATACACATTAAATGCTACATATGCTTTAAATCAGATTGCACGTATGATGGAAGAAACATATTTAAATGAGGGAGATGAAATTATTTGTTCAATATATGAGCATCATTCAAATTTCCTTCCATGGATTGAAGTTGCTAAAAGAAAACATTTGAATTTAAAGATATTATATGAAGTTAATATTGAGAATATAAAAAAAACTTTGAATAGGAAAACAAAAGTACTAGCACTTACTCATTTTTCAAATGTAACTGGTGATATCTTTGACATTGGTGAAATTTTGGATTATGTGAATAATACAGAATATCTTAATAATGGAAAATGTATTACTGTAATAGATGGAACTCAGGCAGTTGGAAAAATAAAAATTGATATAGATAAACTTAATCCATCATTCTATGTGTTTTCTGCACACAAAGTTTTTTCACCTACTGGACTTGGTGTGTACTATGTTAACAAAAATATAGAGAATAAAATAAAACCAGTAAATTATGGAGGAGATATGGTAAATCATGTTGAGACTAATAGCTGTATATTGAAGGAAATGCCATACATGCTTGAAGCAGGAACTCAAAATTACGAATCTGCTATAGGATTGAAATCTGCAATTGAATATATAGAGAATATTGGTATAGAAAATGTTGAAGAAAGATTGAAAGTATTGTCTGATTACTTGAGAAAGAAAGTCATGAATTTAGATTACATAAATGCAATAAACATAGAAAAGTTCTTTGATGTATTATCATTCTCTATAAAAGGTATACACTCACATGATATAGCATCATTTTTAAGTGAAAGAAATGTTTTTATTAGAGCAGGATACCATTGTGCGGAGCCTCTTGTAAGCTATATTAATCATGATGAATCTTTAGCCAGAGTTAGCTTACATATTTATAACGATTTTGAAGATATAGATAAATTCATTGACAGTATCCAGGATTGCTATAAATATTTGAAAATAAAATAACTATAAAAATATAGATTTATTAAATTATGGATAATATTAGTAGTGATATATATAAAGAGTACATACTTTCAATATATTCAAATCTTTCAAATAAAAGGGAGATAAATACAAAAACAGTATCTTTTGAATATAACCCACTGTGCGGAGATAAAATATTAATATTTCTTTTTGTTGAAAATGATACTATTAAGGATGCAAGCTTTTCTGGTGATGGTTGTATATTAAGTCAGGTTTCAGCAGAGATATTAACTGAATCAATAAAGGGTATGACAATAATGGAGGCAAAAGAAATAAATTTAGAATATATATTAAAGAAGTTAGATCTTGAGAATCTTATTTCACCTTCAAGGCTTAAATGTATTGAGGTTGCAATTAATGCTCTGAGAAAGATATAACCTATTTTATTCATTATGTGTAACGTAAAAATAAAACCTCTTATTTGTATTATCTAGTATATTTGTGCTAGGTAATTTTTTTCACATGTCATTACTTCTTCATTTCAATAAATGAATAACAGTCTAGGTTATTCCAACACGTAGGTATTTAATCAAGATTATTTGGCAGTTACAAGAATACATGTTCTGAACATATGTATGCTGAATATGATGAATAACTATGAGTATATTCCTTCCAAATCAAATACTACTACCTATCTGAGATTTAATATTATTCTATTATAACCACACACAGTATATTCTCTATTTTTTTAATTCTTTATTCTACTCTAAGAAATAGTATATACTTAACATGGTATTTATGAGGGGAGGTGAAAATGCTGTTATTTAAATAGAATATGGATAACAATAATATTTCAAATATACAAACTACTCAAACAGGTGCTGCTAATGATTTATCTCAAGAAGCAGGTCTACAAAATATATATAATAGTGGAGCAAATAATAATAAAAAGAAAATTGTTTACAGTGTATTAATTGTAGTTATCGTACTTGTATTGATTACATTAGCTTCTGCATTCTTTTATGAATTTAATAATTCATCAAACACAACACAGATGAAAACATCTGTAAATGGAAATTCAACAGTAGCTAGTAGTTCATCATCCGTTAAAAATTCATCTGTTAGGACTACATTACCAGCTGTAACTGTTACTCCTACAGCAATAACAAGTGCAAGCGGAGCGTTAAGTGAACTCAATTTATTGAATACACAACTATCAACTAATTTAACGAATACTTCAAATGATTTGAATTTAACAAATTCAAGCATTTCAAGTTCAGGAAATGATAGTACAGATTCTACAACAGCATCACAGTTATGAAAAGATTAATGTATGTATATATTTTATCAGCTTTCTTGTTTATCTCAGTTATATTTGCTCATTTTGTTTTTGCACAAACAATAACAACAACTTTACCTGCAGTAACCACTACGTCAACAGTATCAGCAACAGTTACTCCAACAAGCAATAACAATTTATTAAATTCTGTTATTAAAACTGTTGCTAATCAGCAAACCAGGATGACAAATATAATAACTAGAGCAAATACCTTTATTTCTGAAAGAATTACATCAATTAACAGTATGATAAGTTATATTAATTCATCAAAAGAAGCCCAATCTACTCAAGGTCAGGCAGATTTGACTGATTTAAATAATACACTTAATGAGCTTACTGCACTGAAGAATCAGATTGATGCTTTTAATAATCCTTCTGATATTAAAAACGGTTTACTTCCATTAGTAGAGGAAATATTCACTACATATAGAGTTTATGCAATTGAATTGCCTAAAGATCATATGGAATTGCATATGGCATTTCTTGGAGCAGTGAGTAATAACTTTACTGCTATAGAGAATAATATAACAAGGGATATAGCATATGCACAGAGTCAAAATAAGAATGTAACAACGCTTAATGCGGATAATACAAAGTTTAACTCTGATTTAGCAAAGTACAATACTGATTTGCAGAATGCAGAAACTGCACTGAATCAAATAACTCCTGCTGATTATCAAAAAGGGATGAGTGCATTTACTGCAATAAAAAGTGATTTCCAATTGGTTAATACAGATGCACAAACAGTACATTCTGATTTTACTCAATTTGTAAGTGACTTTAAGTCATTGTTTGGTTTGTAAGACACGTATAAATAATTGCAGAGTATAAATATATTTTATTCTATACTCTGCATATTATTTCTCATATGTTTTTCACATTCATCTTGTTATTTATCTATTTTTTTTCTTCTGTTATATATGTGTTTAATAATTGATGTTAAACAACTTTCACTATATATAATTATATAACTGCAATATCTTTAATTTATTAACATGATGTGATATTGTTTTTATATAAAGAATGATATTATCAGATAAATCTATAAAGGAAAGAATTAAAAAAGGAGATATTATAGTTGACCCTTTGAATATGGATGATATACAACCTGCAAGTATTGATCTCCATTTAGGAAATAAATTTGTAATATTTAAAAATTATTTAACAGATATTTATGATGTGAAGAAAAACATTGATAATACTGAAACGGTTGATATAGGGGGAGATGGTTTTTTTATAGTTCACCCGAATGAATTTATACTCGCAAGTACAGTTGAATCTTTTAAAATACCAGATGATATTGTTGGAAGACTTGAAGGTAGGAGTTCTATTGGAAGAACTGGGCTTATTGTTCATATGACTGCTGGGTTTATTGATCCAGGATTTAAAGGTAATATAACTCTTGAAATGATGAACTTTTCTGCTATTCCAATAAAGATATATCCGAATATGCGTATATGCCAGATTGCATTTGAAGAATTAACTACTAAGGCAGATGTTCCATATGGGGCAAAAGCAGTAAGAAATAAATATTCTGGTCAGTCCGATCCTGTACCAAGTAGAATATGGAAAGAATTTAGGGAAGATAAGTGAATAATTTAGTATATATTCAGATATTTGTATTAAGAATAATTTCTCTAATCTGATCAATTTCACAACCATTAATTAAAGTTATCCATTTGTTTCTCTTTATTTCTTCAATCAATTCACTTTGTCTTGGGTTTACTACGAACGCTTGATTTACAATCTTCATCATATCAATATCACCAACACTGTCACCGAATGCAATAGAATATGAGTTGTCATAGATTAATCTGCTTACTATATTAATTTTCTCCTTATGGTCAATTATATTCGAAATATTTCCAGTAAATACTCCATCTATAACTTCAAGCTCAGTTCCGTGAGATGAATCTACATGTAAAATATTTCCAATAGTATTAGTAATAGAATGTATTGATGAAGATATTAAATGAATCTTATATCCATATTGTTCTAATAGATTAATTGCATCGTAGCCCCATGTATATATAGGTTGCTTCTTCTTAACTATTTATTTAGATCGGAA
>JAKAPS010000003.1 GCA_021806925.1 bacterium
GACGATGCCAATAGCCAATTTTGGACAGATCCTTACACAATTTCAAATATTTTTTGAGGGGAGGTGTTAATAAAATTATATGAGATACATCAAAAAAATCTATTTACACAAAACTCTTGACAGAGCCCAAAAGTGAGTAGATATACTTTATTTTACTGATCTTGATATTTGTCATCAGCATAATTATTGATATCTGAATTGATCTATAACTTGTCGTGTCAACACTTTATATACTGGTTTTATTGCACTTTCCAATCTATCTATTTTATCAAAGTCTATTATTCCTAAGTCAACTAACTCTTTAAACAAAGGAGTTATACATCCATATTTATCTAACAGTGTAATGTTTGTAAGATAACTAAGTGGGTGACTATTAGAGACATATGGTAAATGACTCTCCATATCCCCTGAATTTCTAAATATTCTTCTCGTTCTATTTATTGCTAACTTAAGAGTTTCGATTATCTCACTTCCAGGGTATTGGGTGAGGTATGATGTATAGAATGCCCTTACGCAATCAATGTAGTTTCCACCATTAAGTCTTTCCCTCATTGCTGCAAGATATTGTGTATTTACATCTCTAGGAAGTCCTAAAAGGTTTTGAATATATATTTCTTCATTAACTGCTGCTCCCTCAGTTGCAACACCATCGCTTGCAGTAGCATACGTTCTTGTAAGATTTATACCAGTTTGCCTTCTTATCTCATGTTGTACTACATGTGCAAATTCATGTCCAATCATAGCTAGAATAGAAGATGTAGGCTTTATAGAATAGAAGTAACGGTAAAATGATGAAGGTATCTTTATTACTCGTATTACGCCATTAACAGATAGTGTTGTTGATTTAGGATTAATTATAACTTTCCATTTTGAAAAACCATTTGCACTAAGAACCAATTCAAACATCGACTTTATCATTTCTGCATTTACCATAAAATTTGGACCATACTCATCTGTATAATAGTCTTTAATTTGTATTGGATTGATTTCATTTCTTGATTCTGGAACAGTATCTATTGTAGTAGGAGCGTAATCTCCGTTAGGACCTAAATTTCCTATACCATGCTCATATAAATTCAGCCTTGATAGGTTCCTTTCTCTTCTTTCTTTTTGTGATTCATCTGCTTCTCTGTTATTTTTGTCATTAATTATTATAAAATCTCTAACAGTGTTAACAATATGTGAATTTATTTTTTCCAAATACGTATTACATATTGCACATATGTATTTATCCTCTTTATTTTTATTAAGTTCTTGCTTTAAATATTTTTTAAATTCTTTTAATTGTTTATATCTATCTTTGGATTTATCTGGATTAAGTATCATAGAATAATTTACAGGAGCATCTGCAAAACATGAAGTGGAAAAATTCCCAGTGGGTTGTATTTGTGTTATTAAAGAATTAAATAATCTTTTCTCAGATTCAGATTGGCAAATACTGATTATCTCATCCCTCCTTCTTTTACATAATTTAGAAAAATCTAACTTGTCTAATGTATTTAGAAGAAGTTTTAAACGTTCATTGCGATGTATATTTGTATTATGTATGTCTTCACTTACGTTTTCACCATTGCATTCATTACTAATTTCAATAAGTAATTTATAACCTTCATCTAGAAAGTATTCTATACCAAATATTGAAAAAGTAAAGCTCGTTATCTTAGTAGCTTCCTTATATCTTTTAAATATAGTACCTTCATAATCTTGAATTTGTGTAAGCTTCTCTTCAGATAAAGCTTGCCCTTTATTTTGTTCGTCACGTATGTTGTCGTTTTTACTCATTAAAAAAAAATTATATATATTTTTAACACATTGATTATACAGGAGAAACAATTAATATATAACCCTGATGTATTACAGCTTATTAAGTTGATTCACATAAAGTCTGTTTATTATTGGACATTGTTTTATGATATCATATTAAAATATGAAGACAGTTGCAATTTGTGGAAGCATGAGATTCAAAAAGGAAATTAAAAATTTCACTGAAGATTTAAAGAAAAGGGGAGTTATAGTGTTTTCACCATATATTGAAGAAGATAATAATGAGTGGAACAGATTATCTTTACAATATAAAAAGTTTGTGGCATTAGGGCTTACTCATGATCATTTCTATAAGATAAGGATTGCTGATGTTGTTTTTATTTACAATAAAGATGGATAT
This sequence comes from bacterium, assembly GCA_021806925.1. Taxonomy (GTDB): domain Bacteria; phylum Patescibacteriota; class Dojkabacteria; order JAKAPS01; family JAKAPS01; genus JAKAPS01. Next base: position 2,165 of record JAKAPS010000003.1, read on the forward strand.
GTTGGCATAAGTACAACTCTTGAAATTGGATATGCTGTAGGGCTTGGAAAGCCGATATATTCGCTGTCTGAAAAGGATGATGAACTTTTTAGATCTATTCTATTTAGAGGTGTCGCTAGAACTACAGAAGAACTTATTAATAATTTGTAAATATTTATTTTTAATAATTTTTTATTACCTAAATATTCAGGATTTTACCTGATGCGAAGTAGTATACAATTGCTAAAGGCTCTCTTATATAGTAATTAAAGGAAGAAGAACAAGATGTGTTAACAACTGGAGATAAAGTATATGTATACTTCAATTTTGAGGCTACCAATCCTGCTCTAGCATTTGTAGCTGGATCTGTAATAATTATAGCTGAATGCAGATTATCTTTATTAAGTATGCTCTGAGAGAATGCTAAATTCTCATAAGTTGATGTCGATTTTGTTTCTGTTAATATATCAGTTTTCTGGAATACCATCTTGTATAGCAATAGCTTTCATTGTTTCAGCTTCGTTCTTATTATCCTCTTTATCTGTTCCTCCAGACATGAGTATTTTTGATGCATAATGGTTCTTGTAAAGGTAAACTGCATGATTCACACGAGCAATTCTTAAATTTATGTAAATTCAATACATTGAGCTTTGATACTTCAATGTTAATATTCCTTATTTTTTGTGAAAGGCTATTTACTATACTTTGATCTATATCACCAGTATATATCTTTTTATATGACCCCATTATTGACCTTTCGATAGGTATTGATCCAGATCCAGCAAACGGATCGAAGAATATATCCGTTTTTCTGATGGTTCAGAAATATAACACAATAGATGTGATAATTCTGGTCTCAATTCGCCTTTTCTTAGTATTTTAGAATATTCTGTATGTGTCTTTGTAAGCCTTATTCCAAAATATGCTTCGCTACCTCTTCTAATTACAAACCATAATTCAATATCAGGAAGTGTCTTGTGAACGCTAAGATGAACTTCATGTTGTATTTTATTTTCTAATATTGATATATTTCTTTTTCCAACTGGTATCATCTGATTCTCTTTTGAGATGACAATTCTAAAAGTATTATTTTTTAATAGAATAGTACGGCTGTAGTTATCAAAGAGATTCCTCTCATTGATTGTATCAGATATCATATTATTAATATTTTTTTTGTTCCAGTCATCACTTTTAAATGTTTTCAATAATAGAAAAGTATTATTAAAAAATCTTATTGATAGTTTATCTGTGTATGGGCAATTGGTTGAGTATATAATTAAGCCGTCTTGTATTGACTCTATAGCAACATCCTTTATTATATGTTTTATCTCAGATTCAATAACACTCGATAAGCCAGTTATAAAGGTTGAAAAATATGTGTACATGTCTTTAGGTACAGTATAATCAATATATATATTTAGTTATAGTTTTTTTCCAATAATGTATTTGTTCAGTATTAAATTGGGGATGTTTTTATGTTGATATAGAACATTTATTTATATATAATCATTTATGGGAATTTCAGTTGATATATAGCTATGATAAATGTTAAAAACATTATACGTAATAATTTCATTGTATTAGTTTTATCTGGAATTATATTTATCTTCATCTTGAGTGACATAGTGTGGTTGAAACATAGTAGTCTGGATCCACATTGGGATATGGGAAGGCATTTGTGGAATTCAATATATTATTTTAATATATTAAATCAGCCAAACCATATTCAAAATGCTGATTATGCTTGGACAAGTACATATAAATATTATCCACCATTCACATATTTCGTTACAAGTGTATTCTACAAAGTATTTCATAGTATATCTATCAAAGTTGCTATTATTAGTAATATATTCTTTGTATGTGTACTAGTACCATTCACTTACCTATTATCAAGAATATTTCTAAGTAAGAAATCATCTCTTATTGCAGTTATTTTTATACTAACGACTCCAATTGTTTTCACTCAATTACATGAGTACATGCTTGATGTTCCATCATTAGCTATGTTCGTTCCAACACTATATTTTCTATTGAAGTCAGACCATTTTAACAACAGATTTAATAGTATTATGTTTGGATTATTTTTTGGACTTAGTATGATGACTAAATGGACTTTTGTACTTGTCATAGTTGGACCACTATTGTGGGAGTCGTATTTCGTAGTGAGGGATATATATTATGGAGTAAAGAGTAAAAATTATAAACACATTGAAGATCTATTATTAAACATATTTTTATCGTCTATAATAATTTTTGCAATATCATATCAATGGTACATATCTAATTATGGAGCCCTAAAGCATGATCTACTTTTCAATGCAGTATCTGGCAAGTCAAATCCTTTAACTCCAGGTATAGAGTGGTTTCTATTCTATCTTTTAGATATTGAAAGTATTCATTTATATCTTCCATATTTTCTTATATTCTTATCTGGACTTTCATATTCGATATTTTACAGAGAATTAAGGAAAAAAATGTTGTTTCTATTCTTCTCATTTGTAGTTAGTTACTTGATTTTAACAAAGATAAATAATAAGGATACCAGGTATATAATTCCATTAATAATATACATAGGAATATTTTCTGCAGGTATATTTGAAGCTATAAAGGGTAAAATATGGAATTATGTAATAATATCAATTTTTATATTCTATGCTTTATTACAGGTATATTATGTGAGCTTTTATTCAACAACTGTACATGATTACTACATTAATATTATGTCTAGAAGTACAATTAGGTTTATGAAGAATTACGGTTATACCTCTGGAGCCCCAGTTAATGTTAATTATCCTGTATATAATATTGTAAAGTATATAAATAATGATTTTAATAAGCAATTGTTGAATGGTAATTATGTATTTTTTGATACTAAAAATAACATATTGCAGACTTATTTAACTAATTATCATGCGAATTTTGTTTATTTTGTTGGTGATGATGAATTCAGTTTTAATGGTTGGGAAATTACATACTATCTTAGTAAATTGAATTCACAGTTGAGTTTAAATAATCTAGATTCAACAGATAAAGGTGGATATCTGATATTGCATTATGCAAATAAAAATCAGAGTATTACTTTTATTCATACATTATCACCAGACTATTCTATTCTAAAGACCTTTATTATGCCAGATGGATCAACTGCATTTGTTATAAAGCTGGCAAATAATTCAAATATAAAGATAGGAACGTGCAGTAAAGTAATGGAAAAGGCATATGATTGTAATATTTAAGTACTAAATATTTCAAAATACTAATGTCTAAAATGATGCTAAGAACCAAGTAAAAGTGATAAATAAGGCAAGGCTATAAAAATCATTAATATATGAATTGGTTAAAAAGATTCAGTATGATGTGCTGTAAGGCGAGTGTATTATAGTGTATCCTTATGGTTGATAAACATTATTGTTTGATATATAACGGGGATCAGATTCCATTGATGAATATTACTAATATCATCATAATTGTCATAAGTGTTATTTCTATTGTAGAATTTACTAAAGTAATATTAATCTATGAGATATACAAGACGCAGTGAGGTATTAAGTCAGTATACGAATAAAATGATGTTATGGACAAAATATTTATTTGTATATCTAATTATTTTACTTACACCAATATTCTATTTACCTTTTACATATGAATACTTTGAAACATCTAAACTTGTATTATTAATTTCATTAGAGATAATTGTAATTCTTATTGAACTTATAAATGCATTTATAACAAAAAAGTTGAAGGTATTTGTTCTTCTTGGGTTATTTCCAATGCTTATGCTTTGTTTATATGTTTTTATAACGTCATTTTATTCAACCTTCCCTGAAGTAAGTTTCGATGGTTACTATGCAAGAGGGTATGATACACCATTATTCTTTTTTAGCGGTTTTTTGTTTCTTCTTATTATTATTAATACAATAAAAACAAGATTTGATTTCAATTTTGTTAAGAATATATTGTTCTTTGACGCATTTCTTTTATCAGTCTTTGAAATTCTCAATTATTTTAATATATTACATTTCCCTAAAACATTTTCTCCAGCACTTGATATATCAATATTACCGTTTATACTATTCTGGAGTGTTATATTCATACTTTACGATATAACTATTCTAATTGAGAATAAGCTACAGAAAATTATATATTCATTTATTTTAATGGTTATATTGTATGGAATTGCATTGTCATCTAATTTTTATAATTTGTTATTATTCTTATCAATAGGATTAATTATTCTATTTTATGGATTTAGAAATGGTAAGAAGTTATTAATATATTATTCTTTATTATTGGAAATTATTTTAATAGTTTTCATGTTTTTGAATGGACAGTCCAATTATTTATATTTTTACATATTACCATGGAAATTTGAATTCTCAATTCTAAGGTCTGTAACATTTTCAAATATAAAGACATTCTTTTTTGGAACTGGCGGAGACACATATTATTTTGACTTTCTTCGTTACGCTCCAAAGGATTTCTTTTACTCAAATTTATATTTGGGAAGATTTACAAAATCTAATAATGAAATACTTCAAATACTACAAACATTTGGCATAACTGGACTAGCAATATGGTCATGTGTATTCTACTATTACATATATCTGTATAGGAAATTAAACAGAATAATACAAGAACATGATGATAATGTTTATTTATTCTTCATATTATTATCTATCATCTTACTAGGAAGTTCATTTATATTCGTTCCTTTAACAATATCCTTGTTCTTATTTATACTTGTATCTTTCTTTTTCCTTTTGTTTTTAGAGATTAAATATACAAAAATATCTTCTATAAAATTAAATATAAAGAATATTAACTTTGATCTTGAGAAAAGTAAAATTAATTTTAATATTCTAATAGTAAGTATTCTGATAATAGGTAGTGTAGTTCTCTTAATAAATACTGATTTTAATTATTTTATTGAAACAAAATATTACACATCTATAAATGGAAGTGGAAATATCTTAACTGACTATAATAACGCAAAGTATGTGTACGAAACTGACCCTGGTGTTTATTACTATTTTGATAATTTTGCATACAACAGTATTGCTCTTGCAGAATTAATACAGCAACAGAATACAAATAAATTATCAACAACAGAGAAGAAGACTGATATTAACCAACTTGTTATTGATAGTCAAGGTCGATTTGGAGTGTCTCCAGTAGTATATGGGTATAACCCAGATCTACTGCTTAACATGGCAGAATTGGATGTTATTATATATATGAATCTTGATAATAATACATCTTTTCTAAATAATGCCAGCAATATATCTGACTATTTACTGTCAACTAATGGGTATAACCTCAATTATTTGGATCTAGCTACAAAAATTGATGTGTTATTACAAGATAAAGTTAATAGTTTGAAGTATTCCACTATTATGTACAACTTGAATAATGCAAATGCGAATTTCAATTTAGATTATGTTCATGCTCTTGAATTAAATGGAAGGTATCGTGATGTTCTTCCTATACTAGGAAGTATAATTCAAAACACTAATAAAAATTCAAGTGAGTATAATACATTATTGAATGAATTAAAGAATGATTCGAATAAATCATAAATATATGAATATATGTAATGAAAATATTGGATAATACTTGGCATATTTATATTATCAAATGTATTAATAGCATGAATAAATCATTCCTGTATACTGGGATTTCCAATAGGGTAGAAACAAGAATATCAAATCATAAAAACGGCAAAGGTGCAAAATTTACAAGAAGTATGCAGGAAATATCTTTAGTGTTTAAATCTGAATTGGGTTATGATAAATCTAAGGCTTCAAAAATTGAAAGATATGTTAAAAGATTACCTAAAGCAAAAAAGGAACAAATAATAAAAGGGAGCCTTAAGCTCCCTTTATAATTTCCTCTTATTTTATTTACTTATTTCCTGTTATCTCTTTGTTCAGGAGGTGTAGCAATTTTAACAGTTAATGCTCTATCATCAAGCATCTTACCATTAAGTTGTTCTATTGCTTTAGCTGCAAGTTCTGGAGTTGCCATTTCAACAAAACCAAATCCTTTGCTTCTGTTAGTGAATTTGTCGGTAATAATTCTTACTGAAACAACCTCACCAATTGTTCTAAATAACTCTTCTAATTGAGCTTCACTTGTTTTATAGGACAAGTTCCCAATAAACAATCTACTATTGTTCATAATTCATTAATATAATATAAGTTATAGCAAGGTTCCAGATATACAGTAAAATAGGTAAGGTAAGAAAATGCGAGGAAATTAATCAATTCTTCTACTTCTATAGTCTTATATAAACAGAACACAAGTCTATTAACAATTGTTATTATATACAATAATTTGATATTATTCAAGTATACAATTAATATAATGGTTTTATGAGAAAAGCAGTGATTGATTTTGATGACGTTTTGTTTGACTTAGATAAATTAATAGTTGGCAATAAGAGCATTGGTACAAAATATAATATATATTCAACAATCATGAGGGGTGTTGATTTACATAGATTGAAAACAACTAGATTTAAATTTTTATCAAATTTTTTAAATAAACTGTTTTTTGAGAAATATGGATCACTGCACAATAATATTGAGCCGATAGATGGGGCAGTTGATGGCATAAAGTACATAAAGTCATTGGGTTTTGAAGTTATTGTTCTAACGACAAGGTCAGAATTTTTGCGTGATATAACAAATAAATGGGTAGAGAAATATTTACAAGAATGTACAGATGAGATTATTTATACAAATAATAGAGAACCTAAATGTGATTATATAAAGAGGTTAGAGCCTGAAATATTTGTTGATGATTCAATTGTTAATTTTAATGGAATTGAATATGGCAAGATCAAATATCCGATATTGTATACTAGTAAATGGAATAAAGAATATGATGTATCTAAAATAAATAAGAAGTTAATAAGAATGAATAAATGGAATGAAATAAGGTTCATATTATGTAATTAATAAAGTGTATAATTGCTTTTAATATTCTTATATGTTACTATTACTTTTGTAACTATTTCAGTAGTTCTATTGATTATATATTTATACAGTGGTGTATCTTTTTTTCCTAAAAAAATTTGATGGTTCATTCATTATGAATGAAAAACTTTCTGTTAATAGACATAATTCATTCACTGCTATATCAAAAATTAATGAAAATAAGAATGGGCTAGTTGTTTTGAGTTATAAAGATGTATTCAATAAAGTAGATAGTTCGTTTGTTAATGAAGATTATACTACAGGGAAAATATTAATAGGAGAAAGCTATATTGCTTGTGATGGTAGTATTCTTGAAGGTTTGATGAGAGGAGTTAGGAGAATAAATAGAACATATTCAAAAGGATATGTTGACTACATTATTGCTTTAGCCTATAAAACAAATAACAATATAATAAATATACATAATGAGTTTAAACCTAAGAATAATAAATTCCATAGACCTATTATTATTCATGAAGAGAATAATGGAAGTTCTGTATATTATAAAAACAGTTCTTTTATAACATACAGTAAACTTGACCATAAACAGAATGCTGTTTAAATATTTTCACCAACAACTTCATTTCTAATTCCATTATCAATAATATTATTAATTTCAGCTGGATATTTTATTGGCTATAAATCATTGATTATATGGTTTATTGCTATAATAACTACTTTTTATATGCTGGATATGTTCTTCATTGGGATTTTAACAATAATTGGTATAAGTAGTGATGAGAAAAATAATGAGCGATCTGTTGATTTAAATTCAATTGTATTTGATGATTTACCAATGTATTCAATTCTTTGCCCTTTGTATAAAGAAGAGAAAATATTAAGTCAATTTATAAAAGCTATGGAAAATTTGAAATATCCTATAAATAAACTTGAGGTTATATTACTTTTTGAAGAAGATGATGTTAAAACAATAGAATTCGCTAAAAGTTTGGATTTGCCAAAACAATTTAGAATTGAAGTAATTCCGCATAGGTTGCCTAAGACAAAACCAAAGGCAATAAACTACGGACTAAATATTGCAAAGGGAGAGTATATTGTTGTGTATGATGCAGAAGATATGCCAGAAAGTGATCAATTATTGAAATCAGCAAATTGCTTTAGCAAAGAGAGTACTGATGTTGTTTGCTTGCAGGCAAAGTTAAATTTCTATAATCCAACACATAATATATTAACTAGAGCATTTACTGCGGAATATTCCTTCTGGTTTGATTGTATTTTACAAGGATTACAGATTATAAATGCACCAATTCCACTAGGCGGTACATCAAATCATTTTAGAAAAGATAAATTAATTGAATTAGGAGGATGGGATCCTTTTAATGTTACTGAAGACTGTGACCTTGGAATGAAATTGTATAATAAAGGGTGTAAAGTGAAAATTTTAGATTCAACAACTTTTGAGGAGGCAAATAGTGATGTGTTTAACTGGATAAGGCAAAGGTCTCGTTGGATTAAAGGATATATGCAAACTCATATAGTTTATACGAGATCATTATTCAATATGAAGCGTGAATTTATATTTTTCATGCAGGCTATTATTGGCTGGAGATGGTTCACATTATTAGTTAATCCTTTGATGTGGACTCTAACTGTTATATATATATTAGAATATAGCCATGTAGTAGGATTCTACAAAGATATATTTCCTCCCGTTATTTTTTACATGGCAGTACTCTCTCTTGCTATAGGTAACTTCCTGTATGTTTACTATAATTTAATTGGGTTAGCTAAAAAAGGATATTGGAATTTGATTCCATCAATAATATTTATTCCATTTTATTGGTTACTTATGAGTTATTCATCATTCATTGCACTTTACCAGTTGTTTGTGAAGCCTCATTTTTGGGAGAAGACTCACCATGGATTACATATAAAAAGTTAATAAGAATAAATGAAAAAAGAATTCTTAGATTTAAGAAAGGGGATAATAATTACTTCTATTATGTCCATAATTGCAAGTATTATTGCAACAATATATGACTATACTCACGAACACATATTCCTATATTCAGATGCTGAGAGTCATATTGATATTGCAAAGAGAGTAGTTTCAAGCATTACGCCAGGACTAGCACAGCTTGGCGGGGAATGGTTGCCGCTAGATCATATATTAATGGTTCCATTTGTAATATCAAATTTCCTTTGGAGGAGTGGACTAGCTGGAAGCATAGTGAACGGATTAGCACTCCTTCTATTAACAATTTATGCATATAAATTTTCATATTTGCTAATAAAGAATAGTTATATAAGTTTAATTGCTCCTATTGTTATTTTACTCAATTTTAATGTGCTTTATCTATCAACAACACCGCTTGATGATATTTTAATGCTTTCTTTGGGAAGTGTTTCAATTTACTATTTTGTTAAATGGGCAGAAGATGATTCAATTTATTCAATAATACTTGCTAGTATATTTGTATTCTTTGCAAGTATAACAAGATATGATGGTTGGTTTCTAGCAGTAGGTGAATTCTGTGCAGTAGTTCTATTTGAAATTCTGAAAAAGAAAAAATTTGATGAACTTATAGGAGTATCTCTGTTATATAGCTTTATGGCATTTGCTGGTATGATTGGTTGGCTAATATGGAATAAATTAATATTTGGAAATTATTTGTTTTTTGCAAATAGCCAATATAGTTCATCATATCAGCAAAGAATATTTTTTTTGCAAGGTAATTTACCAACTTATCATAATATTATGTTATCAGTGCTAGTATATCTTGGAACATGTTCAGAAACAATTGGAGAAATTCTATCAGTTTTTGCAGTTATTGGGTTATTACTATTCATATTCAATTTAATATTCAAAAGTCAAGAGAAACTAAAAATGTTTGCAGTTTTGCTGAGTTTATATCCAATATTGTTTTATGTTATAGCATTGTATTTAGGTCAAGCCAGTATATTCCTACCATTTATAAATAATAAATACTGGATATCAGTTCATTTATTCAATGTCAGATATGGTATACAGATAATGTTTGCTGCATCAATATTTATTACTTACCTTATTTCGAAAATAAAATATAGTGTGTATATCATATTTGTATTGTTGATATTACAAACCATTTTGATGGTTAGGTCTAATACAGTTATCTCATTTGAAGACGGATTGTTTGGAGCTTCGTCCAGTACTGCAATAAATAATACAACCAACAGGAGTGTTATTATTTTAGAGCAATGGGTAAATAATCATTATGATAAGTGGTTAGTATTGATGGATAGTTACAGAAGGCATATAGGGTTTATACCTTTAGGAGTCCCGATGCAAAATTTTATATCTCAAGGTAATAGAATTTATTGGGATACAAGTATGATTGACCCATCAAGATATGCCACATGGATAATATTACAACGTAAATATACAGATGCAGTGTGGACAGGAATAAAGAATAAGCAGTTGTTATTTGATGAATTTGTCCCTGTATATAACTCATCGAGTGATTGGGTATTTAAAAGAAGAGTAATATCTTCTAGGATAGTTTCAAAGAGTGGAACGAATCTATATTTAAATAATAAACCATTCATATCAAGTGGAGTTAATTCATATGGTCTTATGGTTGATTCAAAACAACATATAGATACGATATTTAAGAATGTGAGCGAGGAAGGATTTAATACAATAAGGTTTTGGGCATTTGATAGTCAAGGAGGAATAACTCCAAGTGAATTTAATAACTTTGATTACATAATAAAGGAGGCAGATTTGTACAATATAAAATTGATTCCAGTATTCAGTAATAACTGGAGTAATTATGGAGGTATACAAGCAACATTTACTACTAATAGTAATCCTGATGTGTATAGTCAACATTCTCAGAATGGAATAGAAAACAGGATAACCGAAATATTAAATAGGACAAACAGTTATACGGGTGTTAAATACAAAGATGATAGTGCAATTTTTGCGTGGGATATAATGAATGAACCAAGGGTTGATAATTCAACAGCAAGTGAAGAGTTATTATGGATAAATAATGTAGCTAACTATACTCACTCACTTGATCAAAAGCATTTGGTAACTATAGGAACTGAGGGGTTGTCGAACACACAAGGGTATTACGGATATAGTATTAATGGAGAAGCTCCATATTCAAGTATTTGTGCTTTATATGGAATAGATATTTGCAGTGTTCACGTATATCCAAAATATTTTGGTACAAACTATACTATTAGTGATATATACGATTTATTAGGTAAGTGGCAGGGAGCAAGTAAATATTTTTCTAAGCCTCTTTTAGTTGAGGAATTTGGGTATCCAGTAAGTAATACAGAATCAACCACGTATTCAAGTAGTCTTGTGAGTAATCAGAATTTGAGGAATACTTTTCTTGATAATGTATTGAATGTAGTTAAGGCAGATGGGATTAATGGTTCAATTATATGGGGATATTCATTAAATGAGTATGGTTCATTTAATATTAATCCCGGTGATACACTAGACCTTGAATTTATTAATAACTGGGTAAAATAGAATGTAACTTGACAATTTAGTTTCGCAATGATAATGTTACAGTTAGATTTACATATGAAAGATTTTGTACAAAAAAAAATTTTTGTTTGGTGTGATGTCTTTCATATGGAGGTTTGTGATTAGTTTCCCCTAATCTCAAATAAAATTAAACCTCCTATATTTTTAGGAGGTTTTTTTATATTAAAAATTTAATTATACAAAGAACAAAATATAACATGAAAAAAACAATTTTAACAGGAGATAGAGCAACAGGTAGACTTCATGTAGGTCATCTTCTAGGTTCACTTGAAAATAGGGTGAAATTCCAAGATGAATATAACCAGTTTATATTAATTGCAAATATACAAGGATTGACGGATAATTTCCTTGATCCAAAAAAAATAAGGGATTCTATCCCAGAATTAATTCTTGACTATTATGCAGTTGGAATTGATTTTAACAAATCTACTGTATTTATACAGAGTATGATACCTCAGATACATGAGATATTTATATATATATCGAATTTTGCTACAGTTCAACAAATATCTCATAATCCAACAATAAAAACTGAAATCTTACAAAAGAATTATGGTGAATCAACACCACTTGGCTTCTATATTTATCCAGTTCATCAAGTTGCAGATATATTATCCGTAAGAGGAGAATTAGTTCCAGTAGGGCCAGGTGAAGTTCCGCAAGTTGAGGAGGCGAGGGAGATTGTTAGAAAATTTAATTCCACCTACAATGTTAATATTCTTAAAGAACCACATGAGTTACTTGGTGTTCCTAAAAATGTACCTGGTATTGATGGTAATGAAAAGATGGGTAAAAGTTTAAATAACTGTATATACCTGAGCGATTCAGAAGAAGAGTTGAAAAAGAAGATATTTTCAATGAAGACTGATCCAAATAGAATCCATGCTACTGACCCTGGAACTGTTGAAGGAAATACTATTTTTATATATCATTCGCTGTTTAATAGCAATTTAAATGAGGTTGAAGATCTGAAGGAAAGGTATCGGAAAGGTGCTGTAAGTGATGTTGAAGTAAAGGATAAATTATTTAAAGCTATGAATACTGTTCTTACCCCTATAAGAGAGAAGAGACTTGAAGGGGAGAAGTTATTAAATGAGTTAACTCTAAAGGTTGTAAATGAAAATACGAAAAAGGTTCAAAGTATTGCAAAAGATGTTGTTGAGGAGATCAAGGAAATTGTATTTCAGAGTTTCAAATGAAATATATATATTATGTGAGGAATAAATATAAAGCTGGCGACAAAAAGTGATGCTATTGCACTTATTAAAACAGCTCCAGCTGAGGTGTCTTTTGCTATTCCTGCAAGCTTATTGTACTTTCCATCTGTTACTAAATTAACTGTAACTTCAATTGAGCTGTTTATAAGTTCAGTGAAAATTACAGCACTTATTGTTAGTACAATAATGGCAAATTCATCAAGTGATATTTTTAATAATATTGATAAGATTATTGCAAATGTACCAAAAAAAATATGTATTTTCATATTTCTTTCATTTTTAACTGAGAATTTAATACCATTAAATGCGTAAATAAACATACGTATGTAAACTGATTTAAAGAATGAATTACTTTTCATAAACAGTTCCAATATATACATTAATATTACATTCTTTCTAATTGGAATACCAATACATTAAAAAAGATGGAATACCAGTATAAATAGAACTTCATTATATTGAGTTCATTAATTCATGTAACTGCTCTGTTTATCCATGAAAAATCTGAACAATAGAATAAGAATTATTGAAGAACCAATTAATGAAAGTATTAAATGGATTAATATACCCAGAACTGGAATCAAAACTATAACTGATAGTAAGATGCTGGAGATAAGAAGAACAACTAAATCATGTCTTTTTGTCATCCACTTCTTTAGTATCAAATATGATGCAATCACAGATCCAGGTGTAAGAATTAGAAACATAACTGATGTATAGAGTATAAATATATTGAATTGAGTAAATATAGTTAAGGCTAGAAGGATAAATGCAACAGGAATTGATAAAACAATACCAATGGAAGTATAAACAACTTTATTTATTTCTTTATTTAATATTTCTTCCATTACTGATAGCTTATTTCTAATTATGAAATATACAATAAATGCCAGAGGTATTGTAGAAAGAATAGAAAACAATATGTATATATACGGATTCCACATTCTCATCATGTTTGATCTTGTGAAATTACCTTCACTATAGTTGATTTTGTTTTTTGTAATTGTCCCTTCTACAGATGAGTTTGCTCCTTGTACAAACTGTCTACCAGTATAATATATATTTCCATATGCTGTTCCGTTCATTTTCATATCACCTCCACGAAAATATATATCATTAGATACAGTACCATTCATTGTCAAATTACTTGCTAATACATCTAATTCCCCTCCAATATCTGATGATTTGTGGATTGTAATATTTGTTCCAGCAATGCTGGCGTTTCTGTTCACTTGACCATATATGTCTATGTTATTTGCGACTACTCTTAATCCATAACTAACACCTGTAAATGTAAAATTATTTGCTATGCAGTATATCTCTCCACTAACATTAGCCGTTATATTTACGTTTTGCCCAATACAATAGAAATCACCATTTACATTTGCTGTTTGATTTATACTACTATTAATATCATAAACATTCTGCCATTTAGGTAGTATTGGAGTAGTTATGTAAGAAATTGCATCAACTGAATTTAATTTCCCTATAATTGGATAAATGAATAGAGATATAACTAGTAAAAAAAGAGTTATGTATATGGGCTTCTTCATATCAACCTTATTTTAGTATTGGTTTAATTTGTTGTCAAAGAAAACAATACGTTTACAAAATCAACAAAGTGATAAACACTTCTGTTATGGGATGAGTAAAAAGGTTGACTTTCTGAGAGAGAGAGAGTACAATAGTACCATATGGCAGAAAAGCAAGGTATTATAGATACATTATTATCTAGAATAGAAAAAGGTAGGAAAGAAATATTGTGGAAAAGGGAATCTAATAAAATAAAGAAAATTGCTGCAGAGTTGAGTGAAACTGATGGATATTTTAGAGATGGTCGTAATATATTTGCAGTTACTACAGTTCATAATGGATTCAATATAAAGGTATATAGTGATGATGGAAAACAAGGATTATATATAGCTGAAGCTAATAATAGACTTGACGACCAATATACTCATTATCTTGAGAATTTACATGGTGAAAATTCTTCTACTCATAAGGATGCTGTATTGAAAATGGTAGAAATTGTTAAAAGTGTAATGAAAAAAAGGGAAAAAGATACAGTAAAGAATGAGCGTAGAATAAGTAATGTTAGTAAATTTTTAAGAGATAAATTATATAGTGTATTTGTTGTTGAGCCTAGCGCGAGGTTCGTTGAATCTACCGATACTGATGGAAATAAATTTCTAATTAAACGCAGTTTTATAAAATCTACTTTTTCTGACAGTGATTATTATGAGGAAGTTATAACTATAGGTAAAAAGGATAAAAAAACTGGTGATTATACCTATATAGAAATTGTAGATACAAATGGAACTAAATCAATTGTTCTTGGATATCATAGTGAAAAATATGATCAAAACTTTATTGAACAAACTAATACAATAGAAGCTATAACTGAGGCTAAGAAAATAGTTGGTGAGTTTGTTGAAACAATTATACCTAAAGATGAAATACACAAAAAAGTAGAAGAATTTAAATTAAAATTAGCAAAATATTTTGGTGCAGAAGTAGACGAGATTAAAATAAAAAGTAAAACTATATATGTGTGTATTGATCCTTCTTCTGAAAGAATTATAATTTCAAATAGTCCTGATGAATACCGCAAAAGTAATGTTGAATGTATTATTAAATTAGAAGAGGATACAATTAGAAGGTCAGTATATGGTATCTTTGGTCTAATTAGTGTACCAGAAATAAATACAAAAAAAGCAGTTGTTGTAGCAGAATCTATGTTAAATACTTTTCTTAGTGAGAAAGCGGAACTTGATGAAAACTTGGATAGCATGTAATAGGAAGATATATAGAATAACAACAAAAGGAAGACTTAAAATTTTAATTTGATGATTCCATGTGGTTTGTTTGCGGTGTCTTGTTGCATATTAAAGAGGTAGGAAAATGAGTAATGTAGGAATGAATATTAAAGCTATGGGTATGTACTTATCGTAGATTTCATATATAAAAATAAATATTGTTATAATTCCTCATTTGAAAAATTTCCAATTTAGTGTTATACGTAGATGTGGTTTATAATTAGGTAGTTTATGATAGATGAAAACACAATTGAAGAAGCAGTAAATAAGATAAAATCATATAAAGATAGGATTTTATCCTTCATATCAGATCTTGTATCTATAAATACAACAAGTAGCTATAACAATGAATATGACCATGTTGAAGAAAAGATTGTCGGTAGAATAATAGATGAATGTGATAGATTAAAATTGCCATATAGGTTATTAACTAAACGTGAAGGTAGACCAAATATATATATTGGTAATATTGATTCATTTCCAAAAAGAACCGATCTGCTTTTAGTATCACATTCTGATACAGTCCCTGTATCTGATTACCAGAAATGGAAAAGTAATCCATTTCATGCAACAACGGTTGGTGATTTTCTATATGGTTTAGGAACTGCAGACTGTAAAGGTGGTATTGCAATTTGTGTATATATAACAAGAATACTGTTTGATCTTGGTTTTACTAATGTTAAAGCACTTATAGGTGTTGCAGAAGAAGTTGGTGCTGATGCTGATTTTGGAGTTAATTATGTACTTGATGAAGGACTTAATGCAAAATATGCAATCTATACATATGCTGGTAAAAAGAATGAGATAATAATTGGGCATAGGGGATTATTAAGATATTGGATAAATGTTGAGGGAGAGAGTAATCATACAGGGTTATTATCTTGGCAAGAAAGGAAAAAAGGGGAAAATGCCATAGAAATATTAAATAGAATAATTTCGAGAATATATAAAATGAAATTAAATAAGAAAACTCATCCGAACTTCTCGAAATATACATTCAATCACACTGTGACATTGATAAATGGTGGAAATGGTGAGAGTCTTGTTCCATCAAAAGCAAATGCAATGATTGATGTTAGGTTATTGCCAGGTGATGAGTTCGAAGAATATTTACACAGAGTTCAGAATATTATAGATAAAGTTCTTGTAGATTATCCTAAGGGAATAGCTAAAATAGAGATAAAGAATAATATTCCCGCTGTTTGTATAAATGAAAAGAACGGAATTGCAAAGATTTTGAATGATGTATTAAAGGAAGATGGTATTAAAGATATATTGTTGAAAGCCTCAGGTGCAGCAAATGAAGGATATATGTTAATAGAAAAAGGAATCCCTACAATATGTGGATTTGGCTTTGAGGGAGGAGAGATGCATAGGGAGAATGAATATATAAAGATGGATTCCATGGAGGAGATATTACTTAGATTTATAAAAATTGCATATAGAATAAATTAGTTATGAATGATGATAAAAAGCTTGGTGAAATAGCATCAACTGCAATATGTGGAAATGATATACTAAGTTCTGTTTTGTATGTATCAGGAATTTCAGTGTCCGTTGCAGGTATATTTGCACCAGTTATATTGCTTGCCATAACATTAGTCTTGTTTTTCTATAAATCAGTATATATGGAAGTCGTTGAAGCACTTCCAATTAATGGTGGATCATATAACGCATTGTTAAATGGAACATCTAAGTCAGTTGCATCTATTGCTGGTGGTATGACAATACTCTCGTATACTGCAACAGCTGTTATATCTGCAAAATCAGGAGTTGATTATTTATTAAGTTTTATCCAACAAATTTCAATTCAAAATAGCTGGAGTGGTTTATTAAATCCAACATATATGTTTAATTATGAACCGTTATTAATAATCTCAATCCTCTTTATATTTGCAGCACTTGTTATTGGTGGTATAAAAGACTCAGCAAAAGTTGCTATGATGATTTTCATATTCCATATTGCAGTTCTCTTTATTTTTATGCTTTTTGCAATTGTATATCTTATATTTCATGGAGTTGGAAATATATTCGTCAATTTTCAATATACATATTTGCATATGTTACATGGAAATTTCAGTAATTTATTTAACCTATTCTTTTTTGGCTTTGCTTCAGCCTTATTAGGTGTTTCAGGATTTGAAAGTTCTGCTAATTTCATTGAAGAACAAAAAAAAGGTGTCTTTAGAAAAACATTGAAGAATATGCTTATCGGTGTCCTTATATTTAATCCTTTAATAACATTTTTGATACTTGGAGTTATGAACATAACTCAGATAGCACACGCAAGTGACTATTTAATTGGTCAGAGTGGTTTCATTGTGGGTGGAATTTACTTACAAGCTTTGATTGCAATTGATGCATTTCTAGTCCTTAATGGTGCAGTGCTAACAGCATTTATTGGAGTATCTGGATTAGTTGCTAGAATGTCATTTGATGAATGTTTGCCTTTATTCCTATCAAAAATGAATAAAAGACAAACATTTTCAAGAATAGTTATTTCATTCTTTATTCTTTGCGTATCAATATATTTGATAACTGGGGGAAACATTGTATCTCTTGCTGGTGTATATGGAATAAGCTTCTTAAGCGTTATGACAATGTTTGCTTTTAGTAATCTTGTGTTAAGAGATACAAGAAAAGATTTGAAGAGAACATATTCAGCTCCAATTCTATTTGTAATATTTGCAATAGCATCTACATTAATTGGAATCCTTGGAAATATATTGAAATCACCAGTTAATCTAATATATTTCTTAATATATTACATTCCAACCATAGGAATAATACAATATAGTATATATGAGTCAAACGTATTGTATGTATTAAAAACAAAGAGTATTTTGTTTAATAAATTCTTCGATAAATTATATCGAAAAAGTACAAACAACAGTTTCTATTGTTTCATTCATCACACAAGTAAGTTATACAATATACTTGAATACATAGAGAAGAATGAAAATGGACAGGATATAACTCTTGTAAGGTGTATAGGAAGTGAAGATGATGCAAGTATAAGCATGTTGGTTGATGCTTTTAAACGAGCTGGTGCATTTCTGAATTTAAATATAAAGTTCATGTATTTAGACAAACATTTTAATCCTGAAGCGATTGATGAGTTAGTAAATAAATATATGATACCTAGAAATAGAATATTTATTGGTTCTATACATCACTTTCATGAATTTGATTATGGAGACCTTGGTGGAGTAAGAATAATAACATAG
Source organism: bacterium (assembly GCA_021806925.1). Classification (GTDB taxonomy): domain Bacteria; phylum Patescibacteriota; class Dojkabacteria; order JAKAPS01; family JAKAPS01; genus JAKAPS01. The sequence continues at coordinate 20,894 of JAKAPS010000003.1, forward strand.
GCAGAGATGTGTAAATCAACAACTGAAAATATGTGTCTATATATACAAAATTTAAACTAGACCGTGTGCAGTGTTTTCTGTTTTTCCATTTTGTGTTATTCTTACAAATTTTGCTTTTCTATGAAATTCCTTAATTGTAGATGCTCCAGAATAACTCATTGCAGATCTTAATCCCATAGCAAATGACTTTACTACGGATTCTAAGCTTCCTGTGTAAGGTATCAACCCAGATGCACCTTCTATGTAGTCTGAATCTTTCCCTTTATAGTCGGGGTCATTTATAGCTCTGGATTGTTTTGCTTCTTGTGATGCTTCACCCATATATACTTTGTATTTCTTTCCATCTTTTTCAATTAATTCAGAAGGAGCTTCAAGTGTTCCAGCAAATATTTTCCCGGCCATTACTGCATTTGCACCGGCACCAATTGCTTTTGATAAATCTGCACTTTTCTCTATTCCGCCATCTGCAATAAGTGTAACTCCTGAATCTTTCAGTATACTTGCACTTTCAAGAATTGCACTGAATTGTGGAACTCCTACACCTGCACTTAACCTGGTTGTACATGCAGCACCTGCTCCTACACCAAATTTAATTGAATCTGCACCTGCTTTTATAAGATCATCAATGCCTTCTTTAGTTGCAACAGTCCCAACAATAAGTGGAATGTTTGGGAATTCCTTTTTTAGTTTTTTTGTAGCATCAATTGCATATATGCTATGAGCATGTGGTGTATCTATGCTTATTGCATCAACCCCATTCTCTATAAGAGCCTTTGCTCTTTCCATAAATCCATGAACAGCACCCACAACTCCAATTACTTTAGCTTCCATTCTCTTTATCTCTTTAAGCATTGATACTTCTTTTTCAATGCTCTGAAATTGATGTAATTGTGCAATACCTCCTAATTCCCAAAGTTTAACTGCTAGTTCTATAGAGATAACAGTGTGCATACTCGCTGCAACTAACGGAACCTTAAGATCTATTCCTTTTACCAGATTTACACTTGTGTCTACATCATTTCTTGATAGAACAACTGAGTATTGTGGAATTATTAAAACATCATCATATGTCAAAAATATCTTTTTACTTAATTTCTCATTTCCCACCGAAGTGAATTATACATCTACTAGAATTTATTGTAAAAATAGTTCTCGGTAAATATATTTTATTTGACAAGGTAAAAATATCATGAGAGACTTTATAAAACATACATAATAACATGCAAATTCCTAAAGCATTTAAAGAATTTTTTCACACTAAGAATACAATACTCATATCAGTTATATTCTTTGCTTTTGTTTGTTTATTGATTCTACTTTATTTTACTATATATGGAAAAATAAACAGAGAAATTTCATATTCTTCTTATCATCCATATACAACTGGAACTCCTGGAGTACAGGGATCAAACACATATACAACTGGTACTCCTTCTGTTACTCAAGCGGAGGGGCATACATCAAATAATATTGCACAAAATCTATCATCTTGTAGCGGAAATGGATACCTAACTGCTTCTCCATTATCAACATCTGCATACACATCAATTGATCCATTGGGACATTTAAATCCTCCATTTCATAACCTTCCAGATGATCATCCAGGATTCCAACTTGCTACAACAGGGTATGGAAGTAATATAAAGTCACTTCCTGAGACTGTATATGCTCCTGGAGACGCAACTATACTTGAAATTGACAACCAGTCTGTAACTAGTTCAACAGGAACAATTAATGATTATCTAATAACTTTTGCACCTTGTAATGAATTGGTATTTTACTTAGGACATGTGTCAACACTTTCAAATACTCTTCTACAGCAAATTAATAACGTAAAAGGGCAATATAAATCATGTCAGGTAACTACTGAGAAAGCCGCAACAAGCAATGTATGTCAGTATTTTATTAATTTCCCAATAAAAGCAGGAGAAGTATTGGGAACTGCTGGTGGAAATGTTCTAGGAATGGATTTTGGAGCATATGATCTAAGAACTACTCCTCTTGCATTTATAGATCAGACAAGAAATATACAAGGATCGGACAGATACTTACATACAGTTTGTCCTTTTGACTATTATTCAAATGTATCAGTTCAGAATCAACTATATGCAAAGATTCAAAATACTCAAAAAGGGTCAAATGGTCTTCCATCATGTGGTACTGATATGGAAGATGTTCCAAATACATTAGCAGGGAACTGGTATGTTCATCCATTCTCTGGTATTGGAGCTGATAATTGGAGTGAGCAATTATCATTCTCTCATTGGGAAACAAATCCAGATATTCAAGCACTTGTTTATGGAGGAACAGTTGTGCCAAATGGTGCAATGATTATTTATAACCCTAAAACAAGTGGTTATGTTAACAGAATGCCTAATCAAGTAACTGCAGATGGGCAAATATATTGCTATTATCAGGATAATTTTACTACTGATTATGGGCAATCACCTCAAGATGGTGGGCATTTCATTGTACAATTAATAAATAGTACAACTATGAAAATTGAATTCCAATCGGGGAGCTGTCCTATATATCCAAAGTTTAACAATCCTACTACATATATTCGTTGATACTATTACGCGAATATATACTATAAGTACTTAATTGTAGGAATTGGTATTCACTCAATAATATTGTGTAATTTAATATACATCTTTTATAGAAATTACAAAAAGCAATATATTTCTGGATATTAATTAGAATTTTACACTACATTACTAATGGGATATATTAATTGTAGCGAGTGTTTATAATTTGAGATTTAAAGGAACAATAGAAAATCCTATATCTTATTTGATACTAATCTTCAATTTGAATATAATGTATATACCTTATAGAAATATGTCTTGTGTAGTATGTACAAATACTTATATTATATAAAAATACAATTTGCAGTATATTTTGCATACACGTGGAATCTTATTGTAGATATTTTATTGTCATTTCTAGGCATTATTATTATATTATTTGTGTGGAATTCAATTTATATGGCACATGGTTCATTAAGTGGTTATTCATTCAACTCAATTGTAGTTTACTATTTATTTGTAGTCGCATTAGGTAAACTTGTTTATTCAGGAACTGCTAAGACACTTACTACTTACATATATAACGGAACATTAGCTACATTTCAAATTCGTCCTGCTAATATACGTCTCCTGTTGTTTATTGAGGATTTCGTAAATATTTTTATAAATACAGTAATTAGTATGATAATAACTAGTTTCTGTTTATTTATATTTAGTGGATTATGGCCGTCTGCAAATATTAGCTTTATATCGTTTATGCTATTTATTCCTGCATATATTTTTGCTGTTATAATAAATTACATGTTGTATTTTATTGTTGGAACTGCTGCTTTCTGGACTACTACTGTTGGTGGGTTACGGATTACTATATCAACCTTTATAAAGATATTTACTGGTGCCTTAGTTCCATTAACACTATTTCCAAATTATATAAAGAATATTATAAGCATTACACCTTTTCCATACTTAATAAATTTTCCAATAAATGTAATAACAAATAACATAGCATTAGACAATATATTGAAAGAATATTTAATCGAGATACTTTGGACAGTAATTCTTTTTTTATTGTGTAATATATTATGGAAGAAAGGAATAAAGCAATATGAATCTATTGGTAATTAAAAAATATATAAAAATATTATATTTGGAAATAAGAATATCAATCAGGAAATTTACAACTTATAAAATAGATTTTGTTTTATCTTTGTTTTCAATGATTTTATACATTCTAACATATCTATTATTTATTGGGTATCTGTTTTTGAGAGTTCATGCAATAGCTAATTGGAATATATATCAAATATTAATACTCATAGGTTTTGGTCAATTCTGGGCTGGTTTTTACTTCATGTTCATATTCACAAGTTCACGTAAATTCATTGATGATTTTATACAGGGACAATATGATTTTATAGTACTCAAACCAATTAATACGCGTTTCATGATATTTGTAAAAGATATTGATTTTTCTTCATTAGTCCTTATTATCGAAGGGATAATATTAATTGCATATAGTTTTGTAAATTTACATTTTGCTCCTTCATTTGAGGAAATATGTTTAACTATGTTTATTTTTGTGATTGCATTACATATAGCTTTTAATATGCAATCAATTTTACTATCAATATATATTCTAATTCCACAAAGGAGTCATTTATACAACCTTCTAAACGATTTTAGTGAATTTGGCAATTTTCCTTATGAAGTATATGGAAAATTTATGTTTCTAGTATTAACCTTTGTTGTACCAATAGTTATTCTAGTTAATTTCCCAGTAAGAGCATTGCTAGGAATTTCCACATTTAACAATTACATAATAGTTTTTGTTGTTGAAATATTATTTATGTTTGCTTCGAATATAATGTGGAGATTCAGCATGAAACGCTATGTAAGTTTTGGCGGTTAATATTCATGAGAATAAATCTGTTTTACAATTTCCTTTAAGTCAGGCTCGTTTATATTAATATCTTTAACTGGAAAATCACGAATTATTTCAGATATTTTTTGTAAGTGGTTAATTTTTGGTATTGAGATTGTAATTACATTTTTATTTCTATATATTACATCTGAATGTAGATTTGATTCATTTATTTCCTTTGTAAATTCTATAGTTACATGTTTATCTTTCACATATGAATTTATAAGTTGATTCATGTCACCATCAAAAATTATCTTTCCTTTATTAATCATAATAACTCTTGAACATAGTTCCTCAATGTCGTCCATATAATGAGAAGTAAGAATAATTGTGGTTTTCTTTTCCTTATTATATTTTTTCAAAAATTCTCTAATATTCTGTTGTGTTGTTACATCTAATCCTATTGTTGGTTCATCAAGGAATAAGACCTCTGGTGAATATATGAGAGAGGATGCAAGTTCACATTTCATCCTTTGACCTAGGGACAATTTTCTAGCTTGTACTTGTAGTAATTCTTCTATATTTAGATAATATATAAGTTCATCAAGCTTATTTTTGAAATCAATATCTGTAACATCATATAGTCCCTTGTTTAGTATCAATGTATCATATACAGGTAAATCCCACTGAAGCTGACTTTTTTGTCCCATTACAAATGATATTTTGTGTAGGAAATTATAATTCCTTTCAGCAGGCTTATAACCTAAAACATTTATAGATCCACTTGTTGGATGTAATATACCTGAAAGCATTTTCATTGTTGTTGTTTTACCTGCTCCATTAGATCCGATAAATCCAACGAATTCTCCCTTTTTCACTTCGAAAGAAATATCATTTACTGCAAAAAAAGGATTATTTCTTTTTCTAAGAAGATATTTTAATTCATATTTAAATTTTTTCTCTTCTTTAACTTTTTTATTAAAGGTGCGTGAAACATTCTGTAATTTTATAGCAGCAGGATCTTTATCGTTAGATTGCATATACATGCATTATAACAATAAATATTATAATATTATATCTTATTGATAATAATTTTTTCCAAAGTGAACTATAAACTACAAACCTTTTTCTACTATTATTGTATTATAAGAAATAAAAGGTATATGGAAGAATATAAAATTAAACTTGAAAAAATATTACGAGAAATGTTTAATGGAGAAAGCAGTGGACATGATATTTATCACCTGAATCGCGTATATAATCTTGCACTACATATACAAACTAAAGAAGGATGGGGATAGAACAAGTTGTAGGTATTTCTGCATTCCTTCATGATATTCATCGTTTGATGCAAAATGAAACTGGAAAATTTATTCATCCAAAAGATTCATTAGTGAAAGTTAATGAAGTGTTAGAAATGGTAATGTTTCCAAAGGAAAAAATTCCTAAAGTTATACATTGAATTGAATTTCATGAAGAATATTCATTCTCTATAAATGGTCAAACAGTGGATGATATAGAGACGCTTATTTTACAGGATGCTGATAATTTAGATGCAATTGGGGCGATAGGTATAGGAAGAACATTTACATATGGTGGATCCCATGGTATTACTTTGTGGGCTCCTGAAATACCTTTAAATTCTGAAGGTTCATATGATGAGTCAATGATTCACGATCCTTCTACAATTCATCATTTTTACCATAAACTTTTTCGATTAGACGAAAATATGAATACTAATGTAAGTAAAGAGATTGCAATAAAAAGAATTCAGTAAATGAAAGAATTCGTGGATAGATTCATTTTGGAGTGGGCAGTTAATGATTGATAAATAAGAAGTATTCTATATTTGCAAATACAAATGTAATTGAAATGATGTATAATAACGGTATGGATTTAAAACAGTTAATACAACAGTATCTTCAGGAAGCGAAATTAATGCAAGTAGCAACATCAATGGAGAATCAACCTTGGATTTGTAGTGTTTGGTTTGCTGCTGATGAGGATCTAAATATCTATTGGCTTTCGTCAACAAAAAGAAGGCATTCTGCTGAGGTTATAGAAAACAGGAAGGTTGCAGCCGCAATGGCACTTCCTCAGAATCCTCAAGATCCACCAAGGGGATTGCAAATACAAGGAGAAGCAGAATTGCTAACAAACAAAATAGATATTGATAAAGCATTATCAGTTTATTCTGGTCGAATTTTTTCTACTGAAAAAATAAATGAGTTTATGAGTAGCTCTGAAAACCCTCATAGATTTTATAGAATAAAACCTACACAGTTTGTACTGTATGATGCAATACATTTCCCTGGGAATGCAAGACAGGAATATATTTTATAAGAACAATATGCTGCTTTTTAAACTATATAAATTTTATAGTTAATTGTATTGTTATATATTTTATTATTAGATAAGTGTTGCAAACAGGTTAGTAATTAAAAAAATATATATAGTATCTTTCTAAATGCAGGAGTTGAGTAGATGTCGAATTAGGTTGATATAATAGGCTGAGAAGGACTTGTTTCTTTACGTCTCTAGGGACTACATACCAATTAAAATGTATTTACTATGTGTTGAAATATATAACTTTTTTAATACGTTAATAATATTATTTTTAATGTCAATATTTTATCAAGATGATTTAACCACTAATAAAACACAGTAGTCCATTGATTTAATTCCTGTTAATTGTTATTTTTTTTGAACACATTGTTTCTATAATATTTAGAAAGATACGATATAATAGAAAATCTTTAGAGAACTATTCAGCACGTTCTAATAATAAAGTTGTGCCATAAAGGATGATGATATTATTATTTTGAAAGATAAACAATTAATCTAATCTTGAGCCTATAGAATCATACTTTCAATGTTTCCCAATGTAACAATCTTTTCTTGTGCTTCTGCATAAGTATTTTTAAAAGCAGGTGTTATAGATGCTTTCCTTAATTTAAACTCTATTGCATAGATTTTGGTATCTTTTTGAAGAATAAGATCTACTTCGCTCCCCCATTTAGTTCTCCAATAGTATGGTTGATAGTTTAATCCATAATAGCTGTTCAGTTTTATAATTTCGTTTATAGCAAAGTTTTCAAATATGGATCCATAGTCATTTCTAAATTCTACTGGTGAAAAATCATTAATAATAGCATTTCTGATACCTAAATCATAAAAATATACTTTCTCAGTTTTTCCTATCTCATCTCTACGTTTTTTAGTATATGGTGAAAGAGTATAAATGATGAATGTTTTTTTCAAAATTTCAAGATATTTTAATATAGTTGGCCTTTCTATACCAATTCTGCTAGATAATTCAGTCACATTGATTTGTTGACCGATTTGATAAGCAAGCAGCCTAAGAAGTGACAGCAGGCTTTTGGTATCTTTTACCAAATTAAGATAAAAAACATCTTTCAAGATACTACTATCAACTAGTTCTTGTAAATAATTAACTTTATCTTCTATATTTAGAAGTTCTGGATATAAGCCAAACTGCATTGACTCCTTTAATTCTGTTTGAAACTGTATCTTATTCTCAACGTCAAAATTAATAGATTGAGTATTTGACTGTATTTTATTCTCTTGAACAAGTTTTTCTTTAAATGACAAAGGGTAAAGTTTAAAAGTCTTTTTTCTACCAGCAAGACTTTCACTGGCTTTGTTTGCAATTTCTAGAGATAAGGAACCAGAAATAATGAGTTGTATATCTTTCCATTCATCATATAGAACTTTTGCAATAAGGCCAGGATCATCCAATCGCTGTACTTCATCAAGGATTAAAGTACGTGTTATCTTACCATTATTTTCTCTATACACAAGGTCCTTAATAGCTGCAATATCTCTAGAATTAAAAACATCTATATAATTACTTTTTTCGATGTTTATATAAGTGGCCTCTGGAAAAGAATCTTTTAAAAGTGTAGTTTTCCCTACTTGTCTAGCTCCTAACAAAATCTTAACTTTGTCTGTTTTTTGTTTTATTGTTGTATTTAGTATTCTATACATAGTAGGTGTATGATGTACACTGTATTATACCAAATCAACCTACTTTTTGTATAGTAGGTGGGTTGTAATATGTCAGGAATGAACAAAATTAAGAAAAATCAAAAGGGTTGTATTCATAGGAACGTATCCCCATGAGAAAAGATATTGGGTTAATAGATCTATATTTTAGTGTAGTTGCCAAATCACTTATTAAATTATTCGTGTAGCTAAAGCAAAGCAGAATGTCATAAATAATGTGATATAGTAGAAGGGGAGAAATCTGCAAAAAATAGATGAGTAAGGATGTTTAATTGATGGTTTTAGTTAAGTTTGAAGATGATAGTTCCAAAGTTCAGAAGCTTTTAATAGGGCTCTGTCAAGAGTTTTGTGTAAATAGCTTCTTTGATGTATTTCATACAATTTTATTAATATCAACCTTCCAAGGTATTTGTGACCTTTCAGGTTACTATGGTAGTAGTATATAAAACAAATACTTAAAATTTTAGATTCGTCACGTCAGACATCAATTTTTCATGGTTTTCTGTTTAAGAGTAATTTTAAGACACTCGATGCTTTTAAGCATAGATATTTTTTACTTAAAATGAATATTATTTATAAACAATGTCAATTATTGATATAATAATGTTAGTTAAAATTTAAAGTTTATGAAATTCAAATTAGGTCTTTGTCCAGCACGCTGGGAGAGGCCAAATATAACCGAATTAGAAAGATTTATGCATGATCCATTGGTAGTTGATGCTTACCTTTTGCCAGAAGCATACATTGCTGAAGAAAAGTTAGAAGATATAAAAATACTTGCTAGAAATAATGGTAAATGGATTTTCTCTGGTATGAAAGGAAGTGACGGAAACCAATATGCTATTGCAATTGATAATAATGGAGAAGAAATTCATAGACATCTTAAGCTTGTTCTTTCTTCTTATGAGTTTGATGGAGGAAGTGTACAAAGAGGAAAAGAAGTAAGTGCATTTGATACTCCATGGGGAAAGATGGGTTTTCTTCTATGTTACGAGATTAGATTTCCTGAAATTGCTAGAAGAATGAAAGAAAAAGGAGTAAAAATTTTTTTAAATCCTATCGGTGATGGTGGAGATGATAAGGATGGAGTTGAATTATGGGCAGAAATTGGAAGAATTAGGGGATTGGATAATACATGTTATATTGCTGGTGTAAGTCATTCACATACACCGAACTTTATAGTGTATGCAGCAAATACAAAAGGCGATTTTATTTATAATTCAGACCAAAGGGTAGATATGACTCGAGCTACTTTTGATATGGACTTATTTCCTACACGAGAGGACGACAAATATATACAAACTGAGATTGAATATATTAATAGAGAAGTATCTTAGAGATCTTCTTTGACAAAGTATTTTTTTATCGGTTCTACTTGTCAAATCCGTAAAATGGAAAGTATTGTTGTTACAGTGATATCAGTATGGTGTCTCATGCTCGGAGAGGGTGAGATTCGAACTCACGATCCAATAAAAAAGGATATCGCTTTTCGAGAGCGACCTAATCAACCACTCTAGCACCTCTCCTATAATAAGTTGCTTCTGACAGGATTTGAACCTGTAACCTTCAGATCCGCAATCTGATGCTCTATCCAATTGAGCTACAGAAGCTCATTTAATGGGATATATTCTCCATCAGTTAACTTTGAAAAGTAACTTTGCTTCTTTTTCAGAGTTAAGTATACTACAAAGTCTTTCAGATTTGTAACAACATTTTTAATGTCTTTATCAGGTATTACTAGGTAGAGTCTTTGAGGATATATCAAATTCAGATCAAGGTACACTATAGTAGTATCTCCTTTATGTGCAAGGTAAAATGTATCAATGTCATCCCAAGCAAGAAATCTATTAAATGCATAAATTCCCTTGTTTGTTATCCTATGTTCAATAATACTAGGTTTTATTCTGTATAAAAAAATTGATACAATTGTAATCACAATGATTGTGAAAATAAGTGGATATTCTTTTAAGAAAAATAAGCCAAGTATAAGCAATGAGACCCAAAGAATTACTGTTATGACAACTTTACTACTCCAATAGCTAAATGTCCTGGATGGTGCATGCCACCTATATATGTCTTTCTCAGGTACATTTAGTTCTTTTGCAGTGTTATCTTTTTTTATTTTACTTTTTAATCTTTTTAATTCAAGTTCAAGTTCATTAATTTTATCATTCATCAGTATAAGATTAAATTCTTTTGTATAGGATTGCAAGCAAATTGGGACATGTTTTAGTTTTATATATTTGACAGTGTTGATATAATTTTAATAGATATAAATATGGATAATAATATAAATAATACAATAACGAATTTAAATGATAATGGCTTTAATACAATTCTTTGTACTGATAAAAATGATTTGATGAATAAAATTCTTGAATTTATACCTAAGCATAGCCAAGTTGCGAATGGATCATCTACAACGCTTAAGGAGATAGGCATGATTGAATACCTTTCGAGCACTGAAGATTATGAATATTTGAATAAAAAAGTGTTTAGTATACAGGATCCAATTCTTAGAGCTGATGAAAGAAGGAAAATGTGTCTTGCAGATTATTTCCTTACAAGTGTAAATGCAATAACTGAAGATGGAAAAATTGTTGCTGTTGATGCGAGCGGTTCTAGAGTTGGTGCATTTCATTTTACTGCAAAACACTTAATAGTAGTATCAGGAACAAATAAGATAGTAGAGAATTTAGATAAAGCATTTTCAAGGATTAAAGAAGAAGTTTTACCTAAGGAAGATGAAAGGGCAATGAGAGAATATGGAGCACACACTGCTATCGCAAAATGGGTGATACTTGAAAAAGAAATAATAAAAGATAGAATAAATATATTCCTGCTTGATGAAAAATTAGGATTCTGAGTATATTAGTATGGCTTTGTTAACCTTAAAAATATATTTATACTAAAATATTCTATTCTATACTATACTTGTACAAGTGGATTTAAAAAAGATAATTGTTAATTCTGGTTTTCTTATTTTTAGTAAATTCTACACTCTTTTTTTGAATATAGTTATAGCTAGTTTAATAGCTAGATCACTTACAATATCAAATTATGGAGTATACGCAATTATATCTTCATATACACTGGTAGTTGGTATATTCGCAGATTTTGGATTATCTAATCTATTATTGAGAGATTCGCATAAATTCGATAACAAAGAAGAGTACTTATCAAACATGATAATAACTCGAATTATATTATCAGTGGTTGTGTCATTTATTGGATTTTCGATATCATTTTTAATTCCTCAATATTCTTTAGTAATAAGATTGGGAATAGCAATATTTTCTATTGGTACTATATCAAATTCAGTTGCAGCCCTTGTTAGAAATTATTATCAAACAATAAATGTATCAATAATCCCAATGATATCTGAAATATCTGGAATAACAGCCGGTCTTGTGCTTATGTTCATATACTTAATCATAAATAACAATATATATATTATATTTATAATATTATCATTAACTTTTGTTATTAGAATGGTAATATCCCTAGTATTTTTGTTCAGGAGGCATAGATTAGTTTATAGATTCAACAGGAAGGTTTTTGCAGAATATACATTTGAAGGATATTTGCTTGCTCTTGTTGCGATTATCTCAACTGTATATTTCAAGGCTGATAGTATAATCCTTTCTATAATGAAACCATATAGCGATGTGGCTATATATTCAGTTGCTTACAAATTCGTTGATGTGTTTATTGCACTTCCATCTGTAATTATGGCACCTATATTTTCATTAATGTCAAAGAGTATTAATGAAAAGAATATAAAAGAAGCACAAATAATATTTATTAAGGCATTTAAACTAATTGCATCATTTGGAAGTTTAGTTCTTCCTGCAATACTTATATTCTCCAAATACATTATATTTATATATGCAGGAATTAAATACAATTCTTCTGTATCAGTTCTTAACATATTATCTATAACTATTTTCCTTTCATTTCTTGGGAATGTTTTTATATATGGAGTTATGGCAAATAAAAAGCAGAACATGCTCTCATACTATTTTGTGCTTTTATCAGTATTCAATATCGTTACAAATGTTATATTCATACCACATTTCAGTTATATTGCAGCAGCCTGGCTTACTGACATAACAGAACTATTTGTATTAATTGGCGGCATGTGGATTTCATATAAATATTGTAAATTATATGTTGATATAAGGACCTTTTTACAATTCATAGTTTATGTTATAGTTATGAGCATATTGTCACTTGCTTTGCTTGGTAGCTTGAATATTCTTTTACTCATTATTTTATATATATTTATCTCATCAGTGTTTATATTTTTAATATATAGAAAAGAGATACTACAAATAGTTAACAAAAGATAATTTTTGTTTTATACTTTTCAGTAGAAAGCATGAATAATAATATTGATTATACCAATCCAAGTGTTGAGAATACTGCTAATGAGCATTCACAAAGTTTGAAAGATACTCTAGCAAACATAATGATAAAAACAGTGCCAAGTTATGCTAATAAATTTATTTATTCTCTTGGATTTTTATCTATGATAAGTTTCTTTATGATAATAGCTTCCGGATTTGTTTTGATATTTAATGGTCCATTCTGGTGGTTACATAACAGCACGGGAATATTTTTTAGAAGTATTCATCTTTGGTCTACTCAATTTTTCATCATATTTATAATATTACACTTAATTATTGTATTCCTATCATCAGGGTTTAAATATCCACGTAGATTAACGTGGGTTGTTGGTTCATTGATGATGTTTTTTGTTTTGTTTGAAGCAGAATTAGGTTATGGATTAAGAGGAGATTTCTCATCGCAGTGGAGAGTACTTCAAGCATCTGATTTATATAATGGAAGTGGTCTTGGAATATTCGTTAATAATCTTAATTACGCACAGATATATGGCATACATATAGCTCTCATCCCTATAATACTGATTGCACTTCTTGGATTTCATTATCTTCTAGTCCGAACAAAAGGCATAGCTAAACCATACAAGAAGGATACAAAGTATAAAATGGTTAAAGCTAACCACACCAAATTATTTATTAGAGGGATAGGATTGATTGTTGTTATTGTAATATTTGCAATTATTTTCCCATCACCTTTTATTGCACAGACAAAAATTTCTGATATTGCTTCTCAAGACCCATCTAATATTGCAACTACTATATTTAGTGAATATATGGGAACATCAGGAACTGCTACATACTTTGATAGTATAAATCCTTATACATATAACCTAAAAGACATTTATGTTATAAATCCATATTTATCATATATAAAGATACATAATGAAGCTAACTATTACCAAATATTTTTAAGTTTACCTTCATCAATTCAATCACAAGATCTTGCTAATGCGAATAAGTATTTTTCAGGTAGTAGCTATAATCCTAATGTCTTATCAGAGAATCCTATGGTAAACGTAGTTAATACTCTTGTTCTAATGGCATCTAATCATCTATATTCTGCATATCTTGCAAGTGAAAATGGACAAGGTAATAATACATATGTGGGTAGATTCCTAAGTGATACAGGAGTTCTTGATGCTGAAGCTCAATCACTTGGTATTACTACTCAGCAACTAGGAATGGTTCACGAGGAAAAAGGGATTATACCTCCAGGAGCATGGTGGCTTGCACCAATTGGTGTTATGGATAACACTATTCTTGCTAATGACCCGAACCAGGACAGAGACGGAGCTATAATACTTGCAAGCCTTGTAATAATACTAATATCTTATCCATATATTCCATACTTGAATAGGCTACCTGAATATCTTAGATTAGATAATATAATTTGGAAGGAAAAGGAAGCATATTGAAACTTTTTGTTTAGTTTATTGTATACTAAATCTAGTAGTATATAAAAAATATGAATAAAAAGGTTATTATCATTTCCGTAGTTGTAGTTATTGTTATCGCTGTTCTTTATTTTCTTTTCTTCGGTAGATTTGGGTCATCAAGGAGAGGGCAATTTCTTACAAGTACTGCAACAGCTACATCTGGTAATTTAAACAGCACATATTCTGCAACTGGGAATATTACGTATGGAAGTATGTATAATTTGGATTTTAGCTCAATTGGAAAAGTTACATCAATAAATGTAGGTGTGAATCAAACTGTTAAAAAGGGTCAATTACTTGCAAGTGAAGACCCTACTGCATTAAATTCTCAATTGCAAAGTGCATATGATGCATATAATCAAGCTAAAATAAGGTTAAGTCAATATGAAACTCAAGTATCAGATCAATCGTCTACTTTAAACTTGAATCTAAGCCAACTTGAGAGTCAGCTAGCTGCTGCTCAATCTCAACTACAGAGTGATACATCTACAAATCAATCGAGCTTAACAATTTCTGGAGATAATCAGAAAATTTCATCGCTTCAAAGTCAAATTGCTTCATTAAATTTGCAGATTTCTCAACTAACTGATTCTACATACACTGATAATGTTAATAGTGATAACTATTCAATTGAAGCAGCATATGAGAGTATTCAATCTATCCAGAATTCAATAAATAATTTGAATATATATTCCCCTATAAATGGAGTAGTTGAATATATAAATGGGCAAGTTGGATTAGATAGTAATGCATTAACAAGTGCAACAACTAGTTTTATATCAGTTATAGATCCGAGTACTGCAGAAGTAATGGTTGATGTTGATGAATATGATATTAATTCAATTAAATCAGGTCAACAAGTCAGTATTTCGCTTAATAATTCTGCTGGATCTACATATACTGGAACAGTATCATCAATAGTTAATTCTGCAGTTACCATTAGTAATGTTGTTAATTATCCTGTATATATTTCTATTCAGAATCCTGATAGTAATTTACTAAATGGAATGAGTGCAAATGTATCCATAACTACTGGAACTGTAAGTAATGCAGTTCTTGTTCCAAATTCAGCTGTATCATCATTAAATGGTAAGAGCGTTGTATATACAAAATCATCAAGTACAGGAAGACCAGTAGCTGTTGATGTTGTCACTGGTTTGAGTAATTCTACATACACACAGATAGTAAGTGGAATTTCTGTAGGAGATGTCGTTTTATTAAACTATAATACAAGCACGAGCCTTACAGGAAATATAAAATTACCTGTAGGTGGCGGTTTAGTAAGAAATTTGAAACTATGATTACCTTGAAAGGAATTACAAAAATATATAATACAGGCGGTAATAAATTTACTGCATTGGATAATGTTAATCTTGAAATATTGACAGGTGAGTTTGTAAGTATAATGGGGCCATCAGGTTCAGGTAAATCAACATTAATGAGTATCCTTGGACTCCTGGAACCTCCTACAAGTGGTGAATATATATTAGATAAAACAGATACATCTAAGTTAAATGATAATAAACTTGCAGTTGAAAGAAGCAAACACATTGGTTTCATATTTCAGTCATTTAATCTTATTAAGCGGTTGTCGGCGCTAGATAATGTAATACTACCAGTCTATTATACAGATTGTGTTATAAGTGAAAAAAAAAGACAGGCTATTGAATATCTAAATCGTGTAGGATTGGGAGATAAAATAAATTCGAAAATAGTTAATCTTTCTGGAGGTCAACAACAGCGTGTTGCTATAGCAAGAGCGTTAATTAATAATCCATCATTTATTCTTGCTGATGAGCCTACTGGAAATCTTGATTCAAAATCATCGATTGAGATAATGAAAATTTTAATGGAATTTAACAGCGATGGGAAAACTCTTATTGTTGTAACACACGATCCAAATATTTCAAAATATGCCAAACGTGTTATTCATATATTTGATGGAAAAATTCAGGAGAAATAAATGATGAAAAAGCTTTTAATATATATCTCCTTTGCCTTCAGATACATAAACAACTATAAGTTGAGGGCATTTCTAACTATAATTGGTATAGTTATAGGTACAGCTAGTGTGATTGATGTAATCGCTATAGGAACTGGTGCAAGTGCAAGTGTACTAAATCAAATAAATTCTTTAGGGTCCAATCTTCTAATTATATCACCAGGGCAAGCAAAACAAGGTAGTATTCAGCTCGGTGCTGGTACGTTGAATTCTCTTACAAATAATGATTTTAATTCTATTGAAAATAAGGTTCTAGCACCTGAGGTCCTTTACGTGTCTGCATCAAGCTCAAAGGGTGGAATTAATGCTATATATAAGAGCAACAATTCTGTTGTTACTTTGAATGGTATAACTCCTTCATTTTTTGTTATTAGAAATATTACTATGGCTTCTGGAAGTTACATTACAGATTCAGATTTACTTTCTGGAAGACATGATGCTGTACTTGGTGCAACAGTAGCTACTACTTTATTTGGTAGTACATCAGCAATTGGAAAGGAAATAAATTTAAATGGAAATATATTTACTGTTGTAGGTGTGGCAAATTCAGTAGGTTCAAGTTCAAGCTTTGTAAATAATGATACACAAATATATATACCAATAACAGTTTTTCAGGCAATGTTTAGCGGAAATCAGTATTTAAATAATATACTAGTTGAAGCAACAAGTGCTTCAACTATGACAGCAGCGCAAAATGAAGTCACTCAAATCTTATTAGATAATCATCATATACAGAATGTAAATAATGCTGATTTTACTGTAACAAGCCAAACTCAAATATTATCTACTGCTGGAAGTATTACTCAGATTCTAACTATTCTTCTAAGTAGCCTAGCGGGAATAAGCCTAGTTGTTGGAGGAATAGGGATTATGAATATTATGCTAGTAAGTGTAACAGAAAGAACTAAAGAAATAGGACTTAAGAAAGCAGTTGGAGCAAAAGTGAGTGACATATTAACTGAGTTTTTAGTTGAATCTATAATTCTTACATTTAGCGGAGGAATAATTGGAGTTGCATTTGGGTGGTTAATTGTTTTATTTATTCAGCAGGTATTCCATTTCTCTGCAATATTATCAATAAATTCAGTTATATTATCACTATCTGTCTCAATAATCACTGGTATAATATTTGGATTATACCCATCATTTAAAGCATCAAAATTAAGTCCTCTTGAGGCTTTGAAGTATGAATAATTCATGTGTAAAGTTAGTAGACTCTTGAAATCATTATGATAATTATAATATTGTAATAATATTCATTTACTTAGTAAACTTGATTATGTATACTTATTGTAATAATGAAGACTTTTAAAATTGTAATTTCATTTATAGGTTTATCATTTTTTATATACCTTTCTATTATAAATAGCTATGTATTTGCAACTACATATTCTGTGAGCAATAATACAATTGATACTGGTGGGTCAAATAATCAAAGTTCAACCTCATATAATTTAGGAAGTTCCATTGGACAAATTAATCAAGGTGTATCATCATCAGCAAATTATACAATTAAAACTGGTTATCAATACTATGATTATGGATTCTCTGCACCATATATAACAATGACTATTCCTGTAACTACTGAGTCTTTTGGACAATTATCACCAACTACATTTTATACTGTTAGCTATAACGTTAATGTAACAACTAATGCAGATTATGGTTACGGATTATATATATCTGAAAATAACGATATGCAGAACAGTAGTGATCCTAGTATTACTATTCCAGGATTTGATTCTGGTGCAATAACCTCAGCAGTAAGTTGGACAAGTCCAAGCACAACAGGACTTGGATATAATGTTAGCGGAACAGATGCTGACAGTGATTTTTCATCTTCATCAATGTTTAGAGAACTCTCAAGCAGTCAATCTGTACATATTGCTGGAACTACAGGTCCAACAGAAACTACTGGTGGTGATCAGCTTACAATGACATTTAAGGTTTCAATTCCTCAAACTCAAGGAGCAGGGGATTATCAGAACAATTGTATTTATACAGCAATTGCAAATTATTAAAAATCTTACACACTTCACACATACCTATTTTCTATAGAATAATATGAAAATTGAATTGTATTATTGCAAGTATAAGATGAATAACTATGAGAATAGTTAATATCCATCCAAGCCATTTGTGATATTTTGTCATAAATGGTCTATTTTTCACAAAAAACTTTGTATTAATCTGTTTATATATAGCAGATACTAGTAAAAGTATCATGACTATAGCTGCAAGCATTCCGCTCCAATAAACAAGGTCTTGTCCAAATATGAATATAAATGGTTTTGTAATAATTATTGATTGCATAATTTTTGTAGATTACTATTAAAGTATATTTTATTATTCTTTATAAATAAAGCTAATATATTTTTCTCAAGTATATATGTATATGCATTGTCTTCCATTGCATACAGTGCTGTTGCAAAAACATCAGAATCAATTATTGATTCTGATACAACAGTTACACTGTCAAAGTACGTTGCACTTTTTTTTAAAATAGGATTTAATATGTGATATCCTCGTTCATAACTTCCAGAGGTTGATATTGAGTAATTTTTGTATAATTTAATTCTTTTCAATATATCATTTTTTGTATATGGGTTTTTTATTCCAACTACCCAATTATTATTCACTTTCAGATCAATTCCATGAGTTTTTATGTCTCCACCAAAATTAATCAGAAAATTATTTATGTTATTTGTAAGTAAAATATCTTTTATCTTACTTATAGCATAAGCTTTTACTATCCCATTGAAATTTAAGAATCCGTTAAATTCATATTCAAAATATCCATTTGTTTTTTTTCTATATTCGTCTGCTAATTCTTTAACATATTTGAAAACCTTAGGTGAATCATCGATTGTTTTTTTCTTTAGATTAAGCTTGGATATATAGCTGTTTGAATTATAGTTATTGAATGTATCATCTATTAGGGTCAATAGATTATTAATATCATCAATAACAGATTCACTTAATTCAGGAAATGACTCAATTATCAATTCCATTGACATTGTTTGAATTTTTCTTATCATATATATTTACGCTGATGCTTTATTTAATGCATCCTGGAGTGAGGTTATAAACGCATTGCTAAAATATGTTGCACCACTTACTGCACTAATATACCCGCTATCTGTTGAAATTGCTTCATTTATCAACATCGGTTGAGCTTGAGATACAATTGCAGCACTTGTTCCAGATCCGTCAGTTGCTAGCTCGTTCACGCTTATACTTGAAAGTACTCCATTTTTTATATTAACAGTCACAGATATTGTTTGAAATCCAGAATTTTCTGACGCTCCAGTAAATGACCCATTTTTCATACCTGAAGAGGATGAAGAAGTTGTGGATGAAGTAGGAGTAGACGTTGAAGTGGATTGAGATGTTCCAGATGTAACTGTACTAGTACTTGAAGGCGTTTTTGATGTAGGTGCAGACAAATTTACATTCTCATCTAGGTTGTGCTGTGAGTATATTAATAAGGCACTTATAGATGCTACTAACCCTAATGTGGCAATACTGCCAATAACAATATTTCTCTTTTTCATTCTATATTAATCTAACATAAATTTATTAAAAAATAATTAAAATAAAAATTCTATTTTTAATTAATCATCCTATGTGTAAGAGAATAGTTACAGATATGTACATATTTGTAACTAGATATTTACATTATGAAAAAAAGATTGTTATTCTTTGATCTAAAAAAATATTTAAAACATAAGAATGCATTGGTTATAACAGGAATGCGTCAGGTAGGAAAAACTACTTTAATGAGACAGTTATATGATGAAATAGAAGATAATCCAAAACTTTGGTTTGATTTTGAAAATCCGTTAGATCAAAAAGTATTTGAAGATGAGGACTACAATGTAATATATAAAAGACTGGTTGAGATGGTTGGTATAAAAAATAAGAGATTATATGTGTTTTTAGATGAGATACAGAATTTCCCAGAAATAACTAGAATAATGAAGTATATAATTGAGCATTATGGCATTAAATTTATTGTTACGGGCTCATCAAGTTATTATCTCAAAAATTTATTCCCAGAATCATTGAGTGGAAGAAAGTTCCTTTATGTATTACCTCCACTAACATTTAAAGAATATCTATATTTCAACGACATTATTACACTCGAGGAGGCACAAGAGAAGAATATTGAATTTCTTCTGGTACAGACAGATATTTTTTTGTATAAAAATATGAAACAGCATACAACCAGTACCTTAATTTTGGAGGTTTTCCAGAAGTTGTCATGACGCAAGATACTCAAACAAAAACAATGGTACTTCGTAATATATTTGCTTCATTTTTTGAAAAGGATATTAAACTCTTATCAGATTACTCTGATATTCGACAACTGCGTGATCTGATTCTATTGCTTGTTCCTAGAGTTGGCTCTATGCTTGATGTTTCTAAACTGGCTGGAGAATTAGGGATTGATAGGCCAAAGCTTTATAATTTTCTGGAGTTTTTAAAAGGTACGTTTTTAATTACTCTATTACCTAAATTCTCTAATAGTATAGATCGTTCAGTTGCAGGAGGAAGAAAAGTATACTTTAGTGATATTGGATTGCTGCAAACAATAGGTAATATAAATGATGGACAATTATTAGAAAATGCTGTAGTGAATCAATTGAACTTTTACGGGGATCTAAGTTTCTATAATAAAAGAAACACATCAGAAATAGATGTAATTTTGAATAAAGAAATTGCATTTGAAGTAAAATTATATGGTTCAGAAAGGGATTATCAAAAATTAGAATATTTATCAAAAAAATTGAAAATAAAGAAATGTTATGTGTTGTCTAAATCATTCAATACAAACAACAAAATCATTTCCCCAGTAAATATGTAGTTGAAATTGTATTTTATAACGGATCTCTTGCAAAAAGTAATATATATATTCGTAACTATTCACCGTTTTACCTAGATGTAGAATTGATTATCGTAGAAGGATTAATTTTGGATATAAAAGAGCTTATAAAGTCTATATCTTTACTAAAATATATTTTATATAACGTAATTTTGCTTATTCTACTGCAATATATAAGGATACAACTTTACCTTCTAATTTTGATTATTCTATTGAAAGGTCATTTATGCTTACATTGCAATACTGAATCTAGTGAATAATTATATATATTCAAGAATATTTAAAGTCAAAAACAGAAACGCAAATAAATAAAATAAATGAATATCTAATTAAAATGAAATTAATACATTCTGTTAAGTGAATTAATTGATGAAGCAATACTAAGATATAATAAGGATAAAAAACTCATTAAAACAATTGATAGTCCTTTGTGGAATTAAACAAATAAATATTTAGTATTATTGGTAATTTGAGATTAATTAAACCAAATCTTAAATATTGTTCTATCATCGTTAGATTCAACATCTATAGTATAATTGTATATATCAAGTATCTCTTTTACAATTGACAATCCAAGTCCATATCCTTTTGAGTCATCTGATTTTGTAAACCTATCAAATATGGTATTAATTGGTATATCTATTTTATTTCCATCATTCTGTATAGATAGCCAAACTCTTTTACTATTTTTGTTTGTATCTGTTGTTCCGTAATCAATCTTTATATATGATTTTGTGTGACTAATTGAATTTCTTAATAGATTGGAAAATATTATTATTAGTAATTCATATTTAATATTTACATATGTTTTATTTCCTATATTAAAAATTATTCTTTTATCGTTTTTATCAACATTGTTATTAATAAATTCTCCAAGTTCGATCTTATCTGTATTATTTGCTATATCTTTTTGTGAATTATATGATATTAAATAAAGAGAATTTGTTATATTTATTAATCTGTCTGTTTCTTCAAGTAATGATTCTATCAAATTTCCACAGTTTACAGATTTACAATTTTTATTCTCATTTTGAATAATATGAGATTCAAGTGTTGCTTTCATTATTGCAAGTGGAGTCTTTAATTCATGAGCAGAATTTGAAATGAAATTATCCTGTTTCTTTTGTTCAGTTTCAATATCATGGAATATTCTAGAAGTTATGACCATTGATATTATTACAAGAATAGCAATGAATGAAATATCTGAAATCAAGATGGATTCGAAAAGAACTAGATCAGAGTTCTCCTCTATGCTTGTTTCATATGATCTATAATTACCTTTGTTACTGGTTAATCGATATTCATTGTATAAATTTGCTTTTAAAAGGAAAAAAAGAAATATGCTTGAGAATATAAAAGTAATGATGATTACTATAAATATCAATGAGAATACCTTTTTCTTTGTATTGCTTATTGTAGTTCTCAATTTGTTTTTTCTTATTCTAATTTATAACCTAATTTGGGTATCGTTATTAATCTACCCTTTAAAAAGGGAAGCTTTTTCCTAATCCTGCATATGTGAACATCTACAGTATTACTAAGTGAATCTGATTTTAAAACATCTTCTGCTAACTTCTCACGTGTATGAATGACTTTAGGAAATTTAAACATATGTTCAAGTATTATATATTCACTTAAGTTAAGCTCAAAGAATTTATTCATATAGACTACATGTCTTGTTGCACTATCTATTGTTATATCCATATATTTTATAGTTTTAGGTTGTGAAAATAGATTATTAATCTTAGTAATTAAAACCTTTATTGAGAATGGCTTGGTTATATAGTCAATTGCACCTGTTTCCAATCCTTTAATAATTATATCTTCTGAATCATTTACACTAATAAATATAACTTTAATACTATTTTCTTTATTTATTTTCTTTATTAAATCAATTCCATTTATATAAGGCATTTTTATATCACAAATGATAAGATCAATCGATGAGTAATCAATTCTATTGTCCATAACTAGTAATGGATTGTTTATATATCTTGCATTAAACCCAGAGTTATTTAAAGCGCTTGCGATTGCTTCACATAATTTTATTTCATCATCAATTATTAATATGTTTACCATTTAGTTAATATATTATACAATATATGTGTAGGTAAGAGTTTGATGGATATATATGTTTAATTTTGTTTTATGAATAATACAATTAATCTTCTAGCAAATTCAGCTAGAGCAAAGAACATTGTTGATCAGTTTTATGTATGGGCTATGGGTACTGGTAGGTACATTGTTATTGTAATGGAGGTAATAATAATTGTTGGATTCATATATAAGTTCAAAATAGATACGGATTACAAAACATTGTTATATAATTTTAATTTATTAGATCAAAGATATTCTGTTGTATATCCACAGGAGCAGGCTATATTAAAGTATAACAGGAAGATTAATGTATATTTATCTTCTGATAAAAATCAAGTAAAGATGACCAATAGATTAAATCTTGTTTTAGAATCTATTCCAAATTATATAGTCATAAATCAGGTGAATTTTACTGGAAATACTATACAATTCACTGGTAGTGTACAGACCAGCCAGAACTCAAACACTGAAATTAACAATCTTGCAACAACATTTAAGAATAACACATCATTTTCCTCTGTTGAAATAAATACATTGTCTTCTGTACTAGGTCAGAACTATACATCATTTTCAATTAATTTAGTATATAACGGATGAATTATTATAACAGCATAAAAACACGGATAGTAAAATCAACTAAAAGTGAGATATCTCGTGGTTATATTGTTTTGGCTTCTACCCTTATTTTTACAATTTCTATAATTCTATTTGTAATTTATCCATTATATTCTGATATCACAATTGAGGCTGGGAGATATTCATATTTGAACTCTCAATATAGTATAGTGTATAAGAATTATGAATCACTGTTAGCATTAAGTAGCGTTTATTCAGCGGAAATCCAGCCTAATCTTAGTGTTATGAATATCATAGAGCCTGATAATCCATCTATCGGATTATATAGTGCAAATATAAACGCAATATCAAAAACAGATAATATAAGCCTTTCTGGAATTCAATATAATGTTAATATAAATCAAATACTTCCACAATCTGTTAGCACAACACTAAATAATTCAAACTCTGGTGATACAATATATATATCTATAACAGGAAGCGGTACTTCTCAGAATATACGTAAATTTTTATCGGATATAACAAATTTCCCAAGAATAACTACAATATATTCTATGAATATATTTCAAAATGTTGTTAATGGTAATGCTCAAAGTGACTTTACATTTAGCATTGTAGAAGCAATAAACTATAAATCATGAAAAAGATATTAATACACTATAAAATATGAAGAAGATATTAATAAGATTGTTAGTGGTTTTTCTTGTTACACTGGTAATATTTATAGGGTTGCAACTTGCTGAAAATGTACTTTATCCACAACAAGCTTTTACGGGGTATCAAAAGTACATTGTCCAGTTGCCTGTAAGTCTTCATCAGGATGTGTACAACACAATAAATATTTCTAATGTACCTGTTACTCCAACGAATTGATAAATGTTGACATGAATTCTGAAATATGGTATTAAGATGTATATATCTACAAATTGAAAAATACAATCTATCATAAAAGTTGATATTTATTATCCCGCGTGTCGGGATTTTGTTGTTGTTAAAAAAAATATGGCAAAAAAAAATATAAATTCCACCACTAAGTTTAGAGAAAGGGTCGATATATCAAAAAATCATATATCAATGCCAATTGAAAACTTAATATCTGTTCAAATGGATTCATTTAATAAATTCATTGAAACTGGTATAAAAACTGTATTTAGCGAGGTTAACCCAATAATTGACAATTCAGGAAGACTTTGGAGTCTTGAATTTCTTGATTATAGACTTGGAAAACCTAATACCACTGAGCTTGATGCAATTAATAAAGATATAAGTTATGATGCTCCTCTTTTTTATAATATAAGATTAATAAATAAGCAATCTGGTGAAGTAAAAGAGCAGGAATTGTTCATTTGCGATTTGCCTATAATGACAAACAGAGGAAGCTTCATTATAGGAGGTATAGAAAGAGT
This sequence comes from bacterium, assembly GCA_021806925.1. Lineage (GTDB taxonomy): Bacteria > Patescibacteriota > Dojkabacteria > JAKAPS01 > JAKAPS01 > JAKAPS01. Next base: position 46,117 of record JAKAPS010000003.1, read on the forward strand.
AGTTGTTAACCAGATTATAAGATCAGAGGGAGTTGTTTTTATGGAATCTGGCGAATTGAATGTAGATAATTCTCATTTATACTTGGCAAAGCTTATCCCTGAAAGAGGTTCATGGTACAATTTTGAAGTAAACAAGCACGGTGTTATTAGTGTTAAAATACTTGCAAAGAGGCCAAAGATACTCATTACTGAGCTTTTAAGAGCAATTGGTTATTCAAGTAATGCGGAAATTTTAAATCTATTTACATCAAGAGATGCAAATATTGATGACAAAGGGTCAATAAGAGAATTTATAGAGAATACACTTTTGAAGGATTCAACATCATCAAAGGAAGAAGCTGTTATGGATATATACAGAAAATTGAGACCAGATATATCCACTTCATATGAAAATGCCAAGGATTTTATATATGATATATTTTTTAATCCTAAGAGACTTTATTTAGGTAGAACTGGTAGATATCAGTTAACTAAAAAGTTGGGTAATAATCCATTAATATCTAATATTGATGATGAGTCAAGCTATTCGCTTTATCCTACTGATATTATAGCAATTATAAAAAGATTAATTGAAGTTAATCTTGGTAAATATCCACCTGATGATATTGATTCACTTGGAAACAGAAGAATAAAACTTGTTGGTGAACATATAATGGATTATCTTAGAATAGGTGTTCATAGAGTTGAAAAAAATATTAAAGACAGAATGAGTTTGCATGGAACTGATGAGTTACTTGTTCCATCTGTACTTGTAAGCACAAGACCAATAACAGCAGCATTTAATGAGTTTTTTGGTAGTAGTGAACTTTCAGCATTTATGGATCAAGTTAATGTTCTTTCTGAGCTTGTTAATAAAAGAAGAATTACAACAACTGGACCTAAGGGTTTGACAAAAGAAAGAGCAACATATTCTGTTCGTGATACTCACTTCTCCCATTATGGAAGAATATGTCCAGTTGAAACTCCAGAAGGACCAAACATTGGATTAGTAAATCAATTGGCAGTTTATTCACGAGTGAATTCATATGGTTTACTTGAAACACCATATAGAAAAGTAGAATCTAATGTTAAGGTTGGTGCATCTATTCACAGAATAACTGCAGTTGAATATGAAGATATCCCAGAAGGTACATTGATAACTAAAGAAGTTCAAGCTAAATTAAAAGCATTAAAACTAGATAATATTGAAGTTTATCCTTATATAACTGATGAAATAGAATATATGGAATCTAGTAAGGAATATGATAAGAAAATCACTTCCATAACTATAGATTATGATAAATATAATAATATATTATCAAAATATGTTCCGCTAAGGTATAAGGGTACATACAACTATGACAGCATTTCAAAAATTGAATATATTGAATGTTCAAATAATCAAATTGCTGGAATGAGTGTATCATTAATACCATTTGCGTCTCATAATTATTCACAAAGAACACTTCTCGGTACAAACATGCAAAGGCAGGCTGTTCCATTAGTTAATTTTGAAGCTCCATTTGTTGGAACTGGATTTGAAAGAGTAATAGGAATAAATTCAAAAAGAATAGTTCTTGCACCATATGATGGTGAAGTTGTATTTGCTGATGCTTCTAAAGTTACATTGAAATATAAGAATGAAAAGGGTAAGGTCTTGAAAGAAACGTTCCCTGTTCAGAAATTTTATAGAACCAATTTGAATACTTGTTTTACACAAAACATTATGGTTAAAACAGGAGATAAAGTAACTAAGGGGCAGATTATAATTGATGGGCCTAATTTTGTAAATGGAGAGATTGCACTTGGAACTAATATAAAGGTTGCATATATGCTTTGGGATGGTTATACATATGATGATGGAATTGTAATTTCAAAAAGGCTTGTTGATGAAGATGTTTTAACATCTATTCACATAAGTAAATTCAGCCAGGAAGTTAGAGATACAAGACTTGGAGCTGAAATGATAACAAGAGATGTTCCAGGGAATTCAGACTATTCTCTAAGAAATTTAGATGAGAGCGGTATTGTTAGAGTTGGAGCATATGTTCATGAAGGGGATTTGCTAGTTGGTATTGTTGCTCCAAAAGGAGAGACTGAACTTACAGCAGAAGAGAGGCTTCTTAGAGCAGTTTTTGGTGATTACGCAAAAGACGTAAGAGATAACTCATTAAAGGTTCCACATGGAGTTGAAGGTGTTGTTGTAAATGTTAACATTCTTTCTAAGGAATCTGGTGATAAATTGCCTACAAGTGTAATTTACAATGTAAAGGTTGAAATTGCACAAACAAGGAAAATTCAAGTTGGAGATAAATTATCAGGAAGATATGGGGATAAAGGTGTAATCTCAAAGATTGTTCCAATTGAAGATATGCCATATACAAAAGATGGAACTCCAGTTGATATCGTTCTTTCTCCTCTTGGAATTATAAAAAGAATGAATATTGCACAATTCCTTGAATTAAATCTTGGGTTGAAGGCAGAAAAACTTGGTGTTAATTTTGAATTACCAATCTTTACACAATTAGATCAAGAGAAATTAAACGATGCTATAACTAAGTATGGTGGTGATAAGAAATCCTTGAATGAATTAGATAGTGATAAGGTTTTCTTGAGTGATGGTAAAACAAGTGAAATATACCCAGAAAAGGTATCTGTAGGTCCAAGGTATATACTAAAACTGAATCATATGGTTGAAGATAAAGTTCATGCTAGAGCGACTGGTTCATATACTCTTGTAACACAGCAACCTCTTGGTGGTAAAGCACAGTTTGGAGGTCAGAGGTTTGGAGAAATGGAAGTATGGGCACTTGAAGCATATGGTGCATCAGCTATTTTACAGGAGATGCTTACTATAAAATCTGATGATATTAAAGGTAGGTCAGATGCATACAAGGCTATAATAACTGGAGAAAAGATAGGTGTACCAGGAAAGACGGAAGGTTTTAGAGTATTTACATCTGAAATGAGATCTCTTGGAATTGAATTGAATGAAATTTATGATGATACTGGTAGTACAAACAATGTAAATACTAATAATAATAACGAAAATAATAATATAAAGTCATCTGGTGAAAATCCAGTTGACACCTCAGATAATTCTGAGCATTTTGGAAGAATTGCATAAATAATGAGAAATTTTAAAGCAGTAAAAATATCACTTGCTTCTCCTCAACAAATCCTATCCTGGAGTTATGGAGAAGTTAAAAAAGCAGAAACCATAAACTATAGAACTCTTAGAGCTGAAGTTGACGGATTAATGTGTGAAAGAATATTCGGCCCTACAAAGAACTATGAGTGTTATTGTGGAAAATATAAGAAAATAAGGTATAAGGGGATAACATGTGATAAATGTGGAGTTGAGGTTACTGTAAGTTCAGTTAGGAGAGAGAGAATGGGACATATAGCATTAGTTTCTCCTGTCGCTCACATATGGTATTCACATGGAGTTCCTAACAAGCTTGCAATAATATTAGATATAATGCAGAAGAAGCTTGAGAGTGTTATATATTTCTCAAGGTATATGATTGTTGATGTGAATGAAGAAGGAAAATCTAAAGCAATTGAAGTTCTGAATGATGAATTGAAAAAAGAGAAGGAATTGCTTGCAAGCAAACTGAATGAAAAAATAAGTGATATTATAAAGGAACGTGATGATCAAATAAATACAGTGAAATTGAAAGTAGATGAGAATCCTGATGTAATAGGTATGACAGTTTTGAAACTTGAAACTAAGTACAATCAAATCATAGCAAAAGAGAAGGAAGATAATTATATTAAAATAAATGATATAGAAACTGATATGAATTCGTTGATTGATCTTGTTCAAAAAGTTGTTGTAGGTGAAACATTTTCTGAAGAAGATAATGCAAGACTTCAGGAAAAAGATATTAATTTCTACTCATTACAAATGGGTGCTGAAGCAATAAGAACATTATTGAAAAAAATAGATTTTAACGAATTAGTAAAAACATTAAAGAATGATTTAAATTCTACTTCAGTTCAGAGAAGAATAAGGGCTGCTCAGAGACTTAAATATGTTGAGGGGTTACTTGTAAATCATATTGATCCATCTTGGATTATTATGGACAATATTGCTGTAATTCCACCTGGACTTAGGCCTATTGTTCCTTTAAGTGGAGGTAGATTTGCATCAAGTGATTTAAATGATTTATACAGGAGGGTTATTAATCGAAATAATAGACTGAAGAGGTTAATTGAATTAGGTGCTCCTGAAATAATATTAAGAAACGAAAAGAGAATGCTACAGGAATCAGTTGACGCATTATTTGATAACAGTCATAGATCATCTGCACCTGTACTAAATTCAAAGAAATTACCTCTTAAGTCATTATCTGATAATCTAAGAGGTAAGCAAGGTAGATTTAGGCAGAATTTACTTGGAAAGAGAGTAGATTACTCGGGTAGATCTGTTATTATTGCAGGATCTGATTTGAAACTTGATCAATGTGGATTACCAAAGAATATGGCACTTGAGTTATTTAGACCATTTGTCATGAAAGAGATTCTTCAAAGAGGATTAGCACAAAATATTAAAAGTGCTAAGACATATTTTGAAGGCAAATCTGATGAAGTATGGGATATACTTGAAGATGTAATAGTTGGAAGACCAGTATTGTTAAATAGAGCTCCAACACTTCATAAGCAAGGTATACAAGCATTCTTCCCAGTCCTTATTTCAGGTAGTGCAATAAAATTACATCCATTAGTCTGTGCTGGATTCAATGCTGATTTTGATGGTGATCAAATGGCAGTACATTTACCTTTGTCTGATGATGCAATTGAAGAGGCAAAGAACCTTATGATGGCAAAGCAGAATCTTATACTTGAAGCAGACAGGTCTCCAATAATGCTGCCAAAATATGAGCTTGTTTATGGTTGTTTTTACTTGACTGCAATGAATAAGAAAAATGACAATGAGAAGATTTATTATTTTGCAGATAAGGCTGAAGCAATATCTGCACATGATGCAAAAATAATAGGATTATCACAACCTATAAAAGCAATCATTAACGGAAATTTAATTGAGACAACAGTAGGAAGAATAATATTTAATGAGACTCTTCCAGAGGGATTTGAATATGTCAATTATCAGGTAACATCTGATGATATAAAATCAATTGTAAATAAAATCATTGGTTTAGTTGGCATAGAATATTCTGTTAAATATCTTGACTTAATTAAAGATATTGGATCAAAATATGCTACTTTATCTGGTTACTCTGTATCCATTGAGGATTGTATAATATCGCCTGATAGAGAATCCATAATCGATGAAGCTGAAGTAAAAATAAATGAACTTGAGTCATCATTTGGATTAGGTTTATTAACACAAGCTGAAAAAGATAGAGCTGCATCATTAATTTGGTCTGAAGCTTCTAATAAATTATCTACAGTTACATGGGATAACTTACCTGAAAATAACCCGATAAAATTAGCTATAAAGGCAAAAGCTATGAAAGCTTCTGCTGAACAGTATAAGCAAATTGCTGGTATGATTGGTTCAATTATTGACCTTTATGGAAAGATAATTCCATTACCTATAAAATCAAACTACGTTATTGGATTAGGTGATATGGAATATTTTGTAGGAACTAGAGCAACAAGAAAAGTGTTCGCTGATGTAGCACTTAAAACTGCAGAATCAGGATATCTTACGCGAAAATTAGTTGATGTCGCTCATAGTGTAATAGTAAGAGATGAAGATTGTCATACAAATAATCGTGGAGTATTTATGTCGAAAAACTCAAATAGAAGAATATCTTTCAAAGATACAATCGTTGGTAGAGTATTGTCTGAAGATATTGTTGTTAGCGGAGAACCATTTGCTAAAAATACATTTGTTACAAAAGAATTATCTGATAAAATTATGGAAGATAATGAACTAACAGGTATTTTTGTAAGATCAATTATAACATGTGATGCACTTTATGGAGTATGTTCAATGTGTTATGGTGCTGATATGTCGAGTGGAAAGTTAGTTAATATAGGTTCAGCTGTAGGTGTTATTGCTGCTCAATCTTTAGGAGAACCTGCAACACAATTGACTTTAAACAGTAAGCACTCAGGTGGTGTCGCTGGAAAAGCTGATTTAACAACGCAAGGTTTACCTAGAGCAGAAGAACTTTATGAAGCAAGGATTCCAAAAGGTAAGGCAATAATTGCTGAAAATCCTGGAGTTGTAAATATTATTCAGGAAAACGGTAAAACTAAAGTTAAGATCATAAGTTCTAAAAAGACTCAATTTGAAATTGCAATAAGTTCAGAAGGTAAAATCTTTGTTGAAGATGGTGCAAAAGTAAAACCAGGGCAAATGATATATAAGTTAGGAGAAGTAAAATCAGTTGCACCATTTAAAGGAATTGTAAGAATAAATTTAGATGAGAAAAAGATATATATAGAAAGTGATAAGATTCATGAAACTGAGTACTTGATACCAAATGACGCCGAATTACTTGTTGGTAATGAAGAGGAGGTTAACTCAGGACAATTAATTACTAGAGGTAACATCGATCCAAAACTCTTGCTTGATACAGTAGGCATGGAGAAAGCTCTTGAATATATAATTGATAATATTGAGTTAACATATGGATTAAATGGACTTGCAATTGATAGTAAGCATATTGAAGTAATAGTATCTCAAATGGCTAGGTATGTTAAAATCATTGATCCTGGTGATAGTGGATACATACTTGGTGAATACAAAGACAGATCTGACGTAAGGATAATGAATAAAAAACTTCGTGAAGAAAATAAAAAAGAAGTTGTATCAAAGGATCAACTTATGGGAATAACTGCATCATCAATGAGAACTGAAAGTTTTCTTTCTTCTGCATCATTCCAAGAACAGGTACGTGTATTAAGTGAAGCTGCTTTACTTGGTAAGGTAGATTACTTGCGTGGCTTGAAAGAAAATGTTATTATTGGGAAGCGAATCCCAGTTGATATGAGCGCAAAAATAGAAAATTAATATATGGCAAGAATATCTCAACTTGTAAGAAAACCTAGAGTACGAACAAAGTCAAAGGTTAAATATAAAGCTTTTAGAAAAACATTTAACAGTGTTAAGACTAAATATATTGAAAGTACTAGTCCATTTAAGAGGGGAGTCTGTTTATTAGTTAAGACAATGACTCCAAGGAAGCCAAACTCAGCTTTACGAAAAGTCGCAAGGGTAAGGTTATCGAATAAAATGGAGGTAACTGCATACATTCCTGGAATAGGACATGAATTGCAGGAGCATTCCGTTGTTCTTGTAAAGGCTGGAAGAACTCCTGATTTACCACTTGTTAAATATAAAATTGTTCGTGGAGTGTATGACGCAAAAGGTGTTGCCACAAGAAAACAAGGTAGATCCTTATATGGAGTTAAAGCACCAAAAGCAAAATAAATAGAAAAATATTATGAGAGGTAAAAAAGCTACAAAAAGAAAAATTCAACCTGAGGTAAAGTATAACAGTGTTTTAGCTGCAAAATTCATAAACAATATGATGAGATCAGGTAAGAAAACTGTATCAAGAGGAATATTTTTAGGAGCACTTGAGATTGTAGGGAAAGAACTTAATCAAGAACCCTATGAAATATTTGAAAAAGCAATACAGAACTGCATGCCTCAAATGGAGGTCAGGTCTAAAAGGATTGGTGGAGCTAACTATCAAATACCTATTCCTGTTGAAATTGATAGATCTCAGGCACTTGCTATGAAATGGATAATTTCATTTGCAAGACAGAGAAAAGGTAAGGATATGGTTAATAAGCTTGCTCTTGAGATTATAGATGCTTCAAATAAGACAGGTGGTGCAATTAAGAAAATGGAAGATACACATAAGGCAGCTGAAGCAAATAAGGCATTTAGTCATTATAGATAATAGATAATTTTTATCATATGAAGAAAACAGTTTCATTAAAAAATATAAGAAATATAGGAATTATTGCTCATATTGATGCAGGAAAAACAACTACTACTGAGAGAATCCTTTATTATACTGGAAAAACGCATAAGATAGGTGAAGTTCACGATGGTGCTGCAACAATGGATTACATGGTTCAGGAGCAAGAGAGAGGAATTACTATAACAAGTGCTGCAACTACGGCTTTTTGGGACGTAGGAGGAGTTACATATAGAATTAATATAATTGATACGCCTGGGCACGTTGATTTTACAGCAGAGGTTGAAAGGTCCTTAAGGGTACTTGATGGAGCTGTCGTAGTATTTGATGGTAAAATGGGTGTTGAGCCTCAAAGTGAAACAGTGTGGAGGCAAGCTGATAAATATAATGTCCCAAGAATTTGTTTTATAAATAAATTGGATGCTATTGGTGGAGATTTTTACATGTCATTAGATTCAATTGATGAAAGACTTGGTGTTAATGCTGTTGCTATTAATATTCCAGTTGGTATTGAAAATAACTTTAATGGTGTAATTGACCTTATTACTGGTAAGTACATATATTATGCAAATGATAAAGGAACTGATATGCAAATCATTGATATTCCTGATGAATATAAAGAGAGTTATGAGAAGTATAGAAAATTATTGATTGAAAAAGTTGCTGAAACTGATGATAAACTACTCAATAAGTATTTGTCAGCTGAAGATATAACAGAATCTGAACTTGAAATTGCACTTAGGAATGCAGTTATAAGCTTGAAGCTTTACCCTGTACTTGCTGGTGCATCTTTAGGAAATAAAGGAGTTCAAATTCTATTAGATGCAGTTGCGAAATATCTTCCATCTCCAATGGATAAAGCTACTATTGTTGGAACTGATGTAAATACTCAAGAAAAAATTGAAAGAAAACAAGTTGAGGAAGAACCATTTAGTGCATTGGTATTTAAGATTGTTATGGATGAACATGTTGGTAAACTTTCATTCGTAAGAGTTTACAGTGGGTCTGTAAAGGAAGGTTCTTTTATATATAATTCTACAACTGGTGAGAGGGAACGTGTTTCAAGAATTATGTTAATGCATGCTAATCACAGAGAGCAGGTTGAAAGTCTTGCTGCTGGTGAGATAGGTGCAATTATAGGATTCAAGAGTACTACTACAGGTCATACTATTTGTGATATAGATAATCCAATTTTATTAGAGAAAATTGTATTTCCAGAACCAGTTATTTCTATGGCAATTGAGCCAAATACAAAACAAGATCAAGAAAAATTATCAATTGCTATTCAAAAATTAGCCGAAGAGGATCCAACTTTTAGAGTTGTAACGAATCCTGAAACTTCTCAAACAATAATATCTGGAATGGGTGAATTACATCTTGATATTCTTGTTGACAGAATGAAAAGAGAATATAAAGTGGAAGCGAAAATTGGTAAACCTCAGGTTGCTTATAGGGAAACAATTACAACTGAGGCAAAGTGCCAAGGTAAATATATAAAGCAATCTGGTGGTCATGGTCAATATGGTGATTGTTGGCTTAAATTAACTCCGAATGAAAGAGGTAAAGGATATGAATTTTCAAATGATATTAAAGGTGCATTGATTCCTAATGAATACATACCTGCAATAAATAAGGGGGTAGAATCTGCAATGCAGTCTGGGGTTGTAGCAAATTATCCAGTTGTTGATGTTAAAGTTAGTGTATATGATGGTTCTTACCATGATGTTGATTCTTCTGAATTAGCATTTAAAATGGCAGGAATAATTGCATTTAAGGATGCTATGAAATTGGCAAACCCAGTAATTCTTGAACCAATTATGAAGGTTGAAGTTGTTTGTCCTGAACAATCTGTTGGTGACATTACTGGTATGCTTGCTTCAAAGAGAGCAGTTATTGAAGAGATGACAATGAGGGGGAATGCGAAAGTTGTTGTTGCAAAAGTCCCACTAGAATCAATGTTTGGATTTGTACAAGAGCTTAGATCAATAACATCAGGTCGTGGATCAAGTTCAATGGAGTTTTCTCACTACAGCATTGTTCCAAAAAATGTTGAAGGTGAAATTATTAAAGGTGAAAAATAACATACTTTACAAATTGTTGTGGGTATGATATAAAAATTAGAGATTATTCAAAAGTAATATTATTGAATCTCTTTATTTAAAAAAAATATATTATATAAAAATGGCAGATATTTTTAACAGAACGAAACCTCACAAAAATGTAGGTACCATAGGTCATGTTGATCATGGTAAAACAACTTTAACAGCAGCAATACTTAAAGTACTTGCAGCTGCAGGATTTGCAGCTCAAAGTAAGAAAGTATCCGATTTGGATAAAGCTCCTGAATCAAGACAGAGAGGTATAACAATTGCAACAGCACATACTGAATACGAAACTGAAAAGTTCCATTATGCTCATGTAGATTGTCCTGGACATGCTGATTATGTTAAGAACATGATCACAGGTGCAGCTCAGATGGATGGTGCTATACTTGTTGTAGCTGCAACAGATGGTCCAATGCCACAAACTAGAGAACATATATTGTTATCTAGGCAGGTTGGTGTACCTAAGATTGTTGTATTCCTCAACAAGGTTGATATGGTTGATGATCCTGAATTGTTAGAGTTGGTTGAAATTGAAATTCGTGAATTATTAACAAGCTATGGCTTTGATGGAAATGAAACACCAATTATTAAGGGTAGTGCATTAAAAGCACTTGAGTGTGGATGTGGTAAGAGAGATTGTCAGTGGTGTGGTAGAGTTCTGGAATTAATGGATAATGTTGATTCATACATTCCTCTACCGGAAAGAGCAACTGATAAAGCTTTCCTTCTTCCAATTGAAGATGTTTTCTCAATTGAGGGAAGAGGTACTGTTGCTACAGGTAGAATTGAAAGAGGTGTTGTTAAGATTAATGATGAAGTTGAACTTGTTGGTTTAACTAAAGAGCCAAGAAAACTTGTTGTAACTGGTGTTCAAATGTTCAATAAGGATTTGAGCGAAGGTCAAGCAGGGGACAATGTTGGATTATTATTGAGAGGTATAAAAAGAGAAGAAGTAGAGAGAGGTCAAGTACTTGCAAAGCCTGGTACAATAACTCCTCATACATCATTTGAAGCTGAAGTTTATATTCTAACAAAAGAAGAAGGTGGTAGAAGTACACCTTTCATGAAAGGATATAGACCACAGTTCTATATTAGAACAACTGATGTTACTGGTGAAGTTACTTCTCTTCCTCAAGATGTTGAGATGGTAATACCTGGTGATAATATTAAGATGACTGTTGAATTAATTATTCCTATTGCAATGGAAGAAGGAGTAAGGTTTGCAATAAGAGAAGGTGGAAGAACAGTTGGTGCAGGTGTTGTAACAAAAATTATTAAATAGAAATATATTATATGGGAGTAGTAAAAATAAAGGTTAAGCTTAGAGGCTATGATTCTAAAGTCGTAGATAGTTCTGCACGCCTTATAATTGACGCAACAACTAGAAGTGGAGCAAGGGTAAATGGTCCAATTCCACTTCCTACTAAAAGAAAAGTTTATTGCGTCAATGCTTCTCCCCATATAGATAAAAGAGCAATGGAGCATTTTGAAATGAGAGTTCATGGAAGGCTTCTTGTTATTCTTGATCCAAATCCGAAAACTATTGATGTTTTAACGCATCTTCAGCTTCCGGTGGGTGTTGGTATTGAAATAAAATAAAGAAATATATACAAATGGCTTATTTATTAGGTTTAAAATTAGATATGTCTCAGGTTTTTGATCCTGAAACAGGAAAGGTTAGTCCAGTAACTCTTGTTTCATTAAAATCTTGTAGAGTTGTTAATATAAAGAGTCTTGATAACGGGAAAACAAAAATATGGATTGGTTTGAGCAGTGCAAAACATCCTAAAAAACCTATGAAAGGTATAATAAAAGGTACTTCTGTTCCTCGTTACTTCATATCTGTAGATAATTTTAATGATTCATTAAAAGTTGGTGATCCAATTGATTCATCACTTTTAACAAAAGGCTCAATGCTAACAATATGTTCAGTATCAAAGGGAAAAGGGTTTCAAGGAGTGTTTAGAAGATACAATTTTAGAGGTATGGGAGGTAGAACTCATGGAGCATCTAATAAGGAGAGGGCTATAGGTTCTATTGGTTCTGGTACTACCTTAGGTAGAGTCTTTAAAAATCAGAAAATGGCTGGTAGAATGGGTGGAAACAGAAAAACAATATCTGGCGTTAAGCTTGTTGATATTGTCTCAAATGATTTAATTGCTTTAAAGGGTTCTATTCCTGGAGCAAGAAATAGTTTAGTAATTATAAATGATGCAAGTAAGTAAAATTTTAGATAATGGTACATTAGTGATTAATGCTTTTGAATTCTCTAATGTAGTTGCTCAAAAAGAGAAGAGTTATGATACTCTTTTAAGACAATTTATTCATGTAACTGGAATAAATAGAAGAAATGCTGTTGCACATGCTAAAGGAAGAGCTTTAGTTATTGGTTCTAATAAAAAGCGTGGCAGGAATAACAAAACTGGTTCTGCGAGGCATGGTGATAGTAGAAGTCCATTATTTAGAGGTGGTGGAGTCGCTTTTGGTCCTACTAAAATAGAATATACTGCTAAAATCAACAAGTCATCTAGAAATATTCTTTTGCCTTACCTTGTTTCTGACTATGTGAAGAATAATAAGTTTTTTGTTTATGAGAATTTGAATTTTTCTAAAACAAAAGATTTTGCAAATTTTATTTCAGAGTTCTTTAAAAGTAATGATTTTGATTTTGGTAAAGTCCTATTTATAACTCATAAAGATGAGTATAAATCTGTGAAGAGATTTATTAATAATATAAATTATGCTAATATTGTTGCATCTGATGCAATTGATTTAATGGCAATGGTTGAATCTAAGTATATATTTATATCAGAGAAATCATTATCTGGTGGTTTTGATAAATTCTTTACTTCAACTAATTTACTAGGAAGTTCAATAGATAAATCTAAGGAAGCAAAATTGAGTAAAAAAGAGCAATTGAGTACTAAAAAAGCAAAGAATGCAAAAGAGGATAAAAAAAATATTGAAAAAAAACTAAAAATTAAATCTGAAAGATCTTCTAAGGAGAAGGATTCTTCTAGCAAAAAAAAAGTAAAAGAAACTGAAAAATGAATCTAAAAACAACAATTAAGAATTTAGTTTTAAATGAGAAATCACTTTTGAAGGTGAATGATAATGTTTATACTTTCTATGTTGATGTAAATGCATCAAAGAAAGATATTATGAAATCATTTGAAAAACTTTACGGAACAAAAGCTTTATCCGTAAACACTGTTTTGCTAAGAAGGAAAATGAAAGTTTCCAGATTTACTAAAGCATATAAACCTTATATGATTAGTAAAAGAAAGAAAGCATTAATTAAAGTTGATAAAGGATTTAAAATAAAGCACTTTGAGGATATAGTTAGTAAATAAATATGTTAAAACAAATTAAACCAATAACAAATGGAAGAAGAGGTACTGTATTACTTGTTAAGCCTAAAAAAAATGTATCTTTAAAAGCTTTAACAAAGAAATTATCTGTTAAAAGTGGAAGAAACAACAGAGGTGTAATTACTGTGAGGCATAAATCAGGTGGTGCCAAAAAGCTTTATAGGGTTATTGACTTTAAGAGAAACAATTTTAATATTGAAGGAGTTGTAAAGCAAATTGAATATGACCCAAACAGAAATGCATTTATTGCATTAGTCTTCTATAAAAATGGTGATAAGAGGTATATCTTAGCACCTAAGGGTTTAGAAGTTGGTTCTACTGTAATTTCAGCTGAAAAAACACCAATTGAGATTGGAAATTCAATGAAAATAGAAAATATTCCTGAGGGAACAGAAATTCATAATATTGAATTGAATCCTAATAAGGGCGGTGTCATTGCAAGAAGTGCTGGAAATTACGCAACAGTAATGTCATTTGATAAGAAATATTGTCAGTTAAGACTCCCATCAGGTGAAATTAGATTAGTTTTAAAATCAAACTATGCTACAATTGGTCAAGTTTCTAATGCTGATTTTGTAAATGTTAAGATTGGTAAAGCAGGAAGAAGCAGACACCTTGGTATTAAACCTACTGTAAGAGGTGTAGCCATGCATCCTTTTGATCACCCACATGGTGGTGGTGAAGGAAGAGGAGGTACAGGTGGTCCATCAAAAGATGTTTATGGTAACGTTAGATTAAGAAAAACAAGAAAGAATAAAAGAACTCAAAAGTTCATTATTTCTTCAAGAAAAAATAAAAAATAGTAATATATGTCAAGGTCATTAAAAAAAGGTCCAGCAATTGACCCAAAATTATTAAAAAAAGTTGCTAAGTTAAATGCTAACAAAGAAAACAAACCAATAAAAACCTGGAGCAGGTGGGCTATTATATCTCCAGAAATGGTTGGGTTTACTTTTGCTGTTCATAATGGTAAAATTCATATACCTGTCTTTGTTACAGAGTCTATGGTTGGCCATAAACTTGGTGAATTTTCACTTACAAGAGTGTTTAAAGGACATAGTAAAAAGGGTAAGATTGCACAGAATACAGGTTCAACTGGTAGAATAAATAAGGAGTAATATGAATTATATAGCTAAAGCAAACAAATTAACGGTATCTTATAGGAAATTGAATAAATTTGCTGATGTTGCAAGAGGCAAAAATGTTGATTATGCACTTGCAATGTTGAAATCCATTAATAGTAGGTCTGCTGTTGAATTGTTTAAGGTTATACATAGTGCAAAGAGTAATGCAGAAAATAACTTTAAAGCAAATTCTGCTGATCTTGTTGTTAGAGAAATTAAAATTGGAAGAGCAAGATTGCTGAAAAGACTAAGATTTGCATCACATTCTAAAACGGGCAAACTTCTTGTCAGGCAATCAAATATTTATGTAATATTAAATTAAAAATTATGGGACAAAAAATTCATCCTGTTGGTTTTAGGTTAGGTGTAAATAACACTTGGTCGTCTCTTTGGTTTGCAAATTCAAAGAATGATTATACAAAGAACCTTCATTCTGATTTAAAGGCAAGAAAATATATTGATAAGGCATTATCAAGAGCTGGTATAGGTGATGTTTTCATAAAAAGAAGCTTAAGTAATTGTCTTATAGAGATATATGTTGCTAGGCCTGGTATGGTAATTGGTAAAAATGGGAAAAACCTTGAAATATTAAAGGCTGAATTGGAAAAGATTCTAGGTGATAATATTAGAATTGAGGTTAAAGAAATAAAAGCACCTCAACTTGATGCAAGTGTTGTTGCTCAGAATATTGTTGAAGGTATAACAAGGAGAATAAATACTAAATTTTTAGTTACAAAAGAAATGCAAAAAACTCAAGAAGCAGGTGCATTAGGATGTAAAATATGGATATCTGGTTTGATTAATGGAAGTGCTATACATAGAACAGAAAAGAAGGGATTTGGAGTTGTTCCACTTCACACTTTAAGAGCTGATATTTCATATTCTGGAAAACATGCTTTAACATATAACCATGGTGTTATGGGAGTTAAAGTTTGGATTTACAGAGGTGAAAAAAATGATTATATTATTTAATAGTTATGTTAACAGGACCAAGAAAACAAAAATTTAGGAAAAGTTATAATATTGCAATGCACGGTATTGTTTTTCAGGATATTGCATTTGGCGACTTTGGAATGAAAGTTACTAAATGTGGTTTCTTAACTGGAAATCAATTGGAAGCTGCGAGAAAAGCAATATCACATTATACTAACAGACAAGGAAAGGTATGGATTAGAGTCTTTCCACAAGTTCCAGTAACAAAGAAGGGACAAGGTGTAAGAATGGGAAGTGGAAAAGGTGCTGTTGAATATTTTGGGACACCTGTAAAAGTAGGTGCTATAATATTTGAAATTAGTGGAGTCTCTAGAGAAATTGCAACTGAAGCATTTAGATTAGCTGGTAACAAGTTGCCTATATCATATAAACTTGTAACTAAAATATAAAGAAAGAGTATACATATGGTAAACATTAAAGATCTTAGGAAAGAAAATATAGATTCATTAAGAAATAGACTTAAGGATTTAGAAAAGGAAATATTAAACACCTTATTTGATATTAAAACAGGAAAATCTAAAAATACTGCACAGTTGAGATCCTTAAAGAAGGATTATGCAAGAGTTTTAACTGTTATTTCTGAATTAGAAACTATTAAGGAATATGCAAAATAAAAAAATTATTTCAGGGGTCGTTGTTTCAAATAAGATGACTGGTAGTGTTGTTGTAAAAATTTCAACAAGGAGTAAACATCCTATTTATGGTAAAATTATTACAAGAGGAAAAAAATTTATGGCATCTTGTAAGAATCCTGTAAATATTGGTGATCTTGTAAAAATTGAAGAAACTAAAAAGGCTTCAAAATTAAAACATTGGAGGGTAATATAAAATGGTTCAATTATTAAGTGTATTGGTGTGTGCTGATAATACTGGAGCAAAGTCTCTAAGGATAATAGGTAAACTAGGTGGCACAAGGAATGATATTCTATCAGTTGGAGATATTATAAGTTGCGTCGTTCATAGAGGAAGTAGTCAAGCTCAAATTAAAACTCATGAAAAAGTAAAAGCTATTGTTATAAGGACAAAAAAAGAAATAAAAAGAGCTGATGGGTCATATATTAGATTTGGTGATAATGCAGCAGTAATTATTGATATTAAGTCTAAAGAACCTAAGGGTACAGCAATTTTTGGGCCAGTTGCAAGAGAATTGCGTGATAAAGGGTTTTTGAAGCTTGTTAGTTTAGCAGATGAAGTATTATGAAAATTAAAAAAGGAGATAAAGTACTTGTCATTGCTGGTAAGTCAAAAGGTAAAACCAGTCAAGTTTCAAAGGTAGTTAAAAGTAAAAATATGGTAATGGTTGATGACGTTAATATTTTTATAAAGCATGTCAAAGGACAGGGTAAGGTTGCTTTGCAGAAGCCTATATCAAGTTCTAACGTAAAAGTTATTTGTCAATCATGCTCTAAGCCTTCACGAATAGGCTTCAAAATAGAAAATAATAAAAAAGTAAGATATTGTAGGAATTGTAATGCAATCATCTGATGTGTATTTATTTGCTGGAAGGAATTTGCTAGAGGAAAGTTTGAAATCTGGGCATTTAAAGTCTGTTTATTTTAGTAGCTCTTTTAAAAATTTATTGCCTGCTAGGCTTGCAAAAATCGTTCACTTACTTGAGAAGAAACATATTAGTATAAGTTTTGAGGATAAAAGATTTTTTGATTCTTTTGAAAAAAAGTATAATACAACAACTGAAGGAGTTATTTTTAAAACTAGTGTTCCTAGGATTTCTCTTGATGAAGTAATGTCATCTGAGGACAATAGTGATTCTCTTATATGTTTTGTTGATGATCTAACATTTTCTGCAAATATGGGGAGTATATTAAGAAGTGCAAGTGCGTTCGGAGTAAAAGCTTTGGTTATATCTTCGTCTTCAAAGTTAACATTAAATCAGGAAGTTGCTAGATATTCAATGGGCGGAATATTTTATGTACCCGTAATACATGAAAGCACATACGCTTTTCTAGATAAAGCTAAAAGGAATGGGTATAATATAATAGGATTTGATATTAATCAAACTTTATTATATAATACTGACAGCTACACGAGTAAGGATGTTTTGTTTTTTGGTGGTGAAAGTAAAGGTATATCACCAAACGTAAGAAATAAAATGAATCGTGTTTTAGCGATACCAATGAGTAATACTGTTCAGTCATTGAATGTGTCTGTTACAGTTGGAATCATATTGAGTTATAGATATAGTATAAATGTCTGATCTAAGAGAAAAATATAACAAGGAAATAAAGAAAGAACTTAAATCTGTTTTAGGACTTTCAAATATTATGGCTGTTCCAGCATTGAAAGCAATTACTGTAAATGCTGGGTTAGGTGCAAGCTTAACAAATGCAAAAATAATGGAAGTTGTTCTTTCATTTTTCACTGATATAACTGGTCAAAAGCCAGTTGTAACAAGAGCTAGAAAAGCAATTTCAAACTTTAAAATAAGGGAGGGTATGCCAATTGGTGCTAAAGTTACATTGAGAGGTGAAAATATGTGGATGTTCTTTGAGAAATTTGTGAATATTGTAGTTCCTAGAATTAAGGATTTTAGAGGTTTTGATACTAAATCCTTTGATGGAAAAGGTGGATACAGTATTGGTATTAAAGACCATACTATATTTCCTGAAATAGATCCAAACGTAATTGAAAAAATGAGTAGTTTTGAGATAACATTTCAAACAACAGGAAAGAATAAAGAAGAAACTGAAACTCTTCTTAGATCTTTAGGTTTACCTTTAAAGAAAAATGGCTAAAAAATCACAAGTTGTTAAGCAACAAAGACTTAAATTGAAATCTAAATACAGTTCAAGGGTTTACAACAGATGTTTAATTTGCGGTAGGCGTCATGGTTTTATGAGGGATTTTAATATGTGTCGTATTTGTTTTAGAAATAATAGTCACCTTGGGTTTATAACAGGTGTTACAAAATCTTCATGGTAAAATATAATTATGGATACAAAATCTGATTTATTAACAAGAATTCGTAATGCAATTATGAGGAACTTTAAGTATGTTGAAGCTCCATATTCAAAATTGAGTGAGAGAATATTAGAGATTTTGGCTGATGAGAAATTTATTGATGGATATGAAATTCTTGAAGATCAGTCTACGAAATTCAATTCATTTAATATAAAACTTAGATATGTTAACGGACGAAGTGCAATTGAGTCTTTGAAAGTCATAAGTAAACCAGGTCTTAGAAAATATGTTCAATATAAGGATTTAAAGAGCCTAAGGGGAAATACTGGGATTTATATTATCTCTACTTCTAAAGGAGTTCTTGCTGATAGAAAAGCTAAAGAGCTTAAAGTTGGAGGAGAGTTACTTTGTAGTGTATATTAAAATATGTCTAGAATAGGAAGGCAACCAATTAAAGTTCCAAATAGTGTTAAGATAGTTATTAGTGAGGATGGTCGCAACTTAGTTGCTACTGGTTCACTAGGTGAGTTATCAGTACCTATAAGTAGTCACTGTAATGTAACAATAGATAAGGATAATACATGTTTAGTCACTTTGTCAGATGAGAAATTTATAGATAATCCAGAGTATAAGGCTATGTGGGGACTTACTAGGGCACTTATAAACAATGCTATTATAGGTGTATCAGAGGGATTTAAGAAGGAATTAGAAATTAGAGGTATTGGTTACAGAGCTCAAATGAGCGGTGATGATATTATTTTCTCACTTGGGTATTCGCATCAAATTACTTTTAAGAAGGTTGATGGAGTTTCATTTAGTGTTACTGATAATACTCATGTTTTTGTAAGTGGAATAAGCAAGGAGTTAGTCGGTGAAGTTTCTGCAAGAATAAGAAAGCTAAGAAAACCTGAACCATATAAAGGTAAAGGTGTTAGATATAAAGATGAAGTTGTACGTAAAAAAATAAGTAAAGGTACAAAAGCTAAAAAGTAAAATATTATTATGTTAAAGAAAATATTAAAAAAGCATAAAAGAGTACGAGGAAAGATTTCAGGTACTTCTGAAGTGCCAAGGGTTTCTGTATATAAGTCTATAAGATATATGTATGTACAACTTATTGATGATGAGAAAAGTGTATCCATGTATGGATTGTCTGATAAAGTTTTGACTAAGAAGAATAATGTAGATGAGGAAAAAGGAGAAAAAGGTAGTAAGAAAAATAGTAAGATAGTTAATAAGCAAAATAAAACTGATAGATCATATCAGTTAGGTCTGGATTTTGGTAAACATGTTATTTCTCTCGGTTTTAAAAAAGTTTGCTTTGATAGAGGGGGACATGCTTATCATGGAAGAATAGCATCATTTGCTAAAGGTGCAAGAGATGCTGGTTTAATATTTTAATAGATATGGACAAAAATCAACAACAACATGAACAAGGTGTTACAAGACTTTTTAGTCAAGCACCTGCAACTGGAAATCAAAGAAATAGAAATATTCCTTTTCAACAACCTAAAGCTCAATCTGATTTTGATCAGGTTGTTATATCTACAAGGAGGGTTGCTAAAGTTACAAAAGGTCGTAAGAGATTGAGATTCACCGCAGTAGTTGCTATAGGTAATAAACAAGGACGTGTTGGAATTGGAATTGGTAGGGGGGGAGATCCGAAGCTTGCTATTGAAAAGGGCGGTAGGAATGCTAAGAAGAATTTAATTAGTGTAGTTATATCAAAAACAACAATCCCTCATAACATTGATATGAAGTTTAAAGGGGCAAAAATTAGATTGAAACCTGCAAAAGAAGGTTCAGGTATTATTGCTGGTAGCTGTGTTAGAATAATAGCTGAGTTAGCAGGTATAAAAGATTTGAGAGGCAAGATCTTAGGGTCACCAAATAAAACAGCAAATGCATATGCAATGATCAATGCATTATCTTTATTAAGAGATAAAAGAATATGAATTTAAACTACTTAAGTAAAATAACAGACAGAAGGGGCAAAAGAGTTGGCAGAGGAATTGGCTCAGGAAAAGGCGGTCATACAGTAGGAAGAGGAGTCAAAGGACAGAAGTCAAGAAGCGGATACCATAAGAGAGCTATGTTTGAAGGTGGTCAGAATCCGTTAGCTATGAGAATTCCTCATTCAAAGGGATTTAAAAAACACATAAAGAAGAATATTGAAATTGTATATTTATTTACTCTGGAATGTTTCAATGCAGGTGATACTGTTAATGTTGATGAATTATTCAAGAGAGGTTTAATTAGAGGCACTGGAAGTCCAAAGATTCTCAATAAAGGAAATATATCAAAAAGTTTGAATATTGAAAATATTTCTGTTTCCGAAGGAGTAAAGGAAAAAATTGAGAGTATGGGAGGTAGTGTTAAATGGACTATTTAAATTTATTTAAAAAAGTATTTTCTAATCCTGTATTAAGGAATAAAATATTCTATACTTTATTTATTCTTGTTATTTTTAGAATTTTAGCTAATATCCCAACTGCGGATGTTAACACT
Organism: bacterium; assembly: GCA_021806925.1. Taxonomy (GTDB): domain Bacteria; phylum Patescibacteriota; class Dojkabacteria; order JAKAPS01; family JAKAPS01; genus JAKAPS01. The sequence goes on from JAKAPS010000003.1 coordinate 67,026, forward strand.
CAGGCATTGAGTAATATATTTAATCAGAATCAATTTCTTGGACTTGTTAATGTTCTTTCAGGTGGTTCCTATGCTAATTTTGCTTTAATTGCTTTAGGCATCGCTCCATATGTTATTGTTAGCTCAATACTTCCATTTATGAGAACTGTGATTCCTAAGATTGATGAAATGTACCAGAATGGAAATGAAGGGCAAAGGCAAATAGTTATGATATCAAGATATCTTACGTTTCCTTTCGCTGTTATACAAGCTATAGCAGTTTATCTATTTTTGCAATCTCAAGGTTTAATATATTCTACAGCTTTCTTACAGGTTATGACATTTATTGTGTCAACTGTTGCTGGAACATTTCTTTTACTATGGTTGAGTGAGAATATTTCTGAAGATGGAGTTGGACAAGGAGTGTCATTCATTATAGCTGTTAACATATTGTCTATAATACCTCACGCCTTAGTAGCATATTTTTCGACTCAGAATTTTAATTTTATTAATGTTATTGTGCTTGTTGTAGTTATATTTCTTTTACTTTATTTTGTTACACTTTACTCTCTATCATTAAGAAAAATTCCAACAAGGTACTCTGGTAAAGTAGTTCAATCAAATGATTCATATATATCAATACCTGTAGGAGCAATGAGTGTTATGCCTCCTTATTTTGGTAATATTGTATATTCAGGTGTGCTAAAGCTTTTACAATTGCTTTCTCTTGCAAATAACGCAAGTGTAAGAAGTGTTAGCAATGCAATTAATAATTACATTGCACCAGTTAGTTCATCTGTTGTTATTCTTATTATATTTACATTTATAATTTCGTATCTATACGTTGGATTTGCCTATGACTATAAAGGGCAGGCTAAATCACTTCAAAAGGGTGGTGTATTTATTCCTGGTATAAGACCTGGAACAAGTAGTGAGATATATATTGGTACAATTCTGTACAGGGTTGTATTTTACGGAGCAGTATTTCTTTCCATTTTTTCAATTACTCCAACACTTTTGAATACAACATTTCCAAGCCTTAGCTATGCTATATCAGGAGTTGGATTAGTTATTATTGTTGGAACATTTATTCAAATAGTAGATAATTTTAGATCACAGGTGTCAACATTCTCATATGATAAATTCATAAGATAGTTTGATATATACCAACTTTTTTGCTATCCTTTATATATAAATTATGATGGTTTTATTTTTAATTGGTCCTTCTGCATGTGGGAAGGGTACTCAGGCAGGGCTACTATCTGAAAGGTATAATCTTGAACACATAAGTGTAGGTGATTTACTGAGAAGCGAGGTTGATAGAAAAACTGAAATTGGTTTAGAGGTTGAACCAGTATTAAAAGCAGGACATTTTGTTGAAGGAAATATAATATATAAGTTGTTGCATGAAAAGACTGAAAAACTATTTGATGAGGGAAAAGGTATTATAATAGATGGTTTTCCAAGGCTATATTCACAAGCCGAAGCTTCAGAGAAATTTATAAGGCATGGAGTTTATTTTAAGGTCATTTTATATTCATTAGATATGGAAGAATGTAAAAGAAGACTTGAAAATAGGTTTAGTACTGGAGGACAAAGAGCTGATGACAATGTATTAACTGAAAGGGAGAAATCATTCTTTCAGGATATTGATAGAATTAAGAAGTATTATTCATTAAGAGGTCAAATGCTGGAAATAAACGCAAAGCCATCAATAGAAGATATTTTTCTTCAAACAACAATGTTAATTGATAATGATATGATTAAAGAGAATATTTTTTATAATGAATAAAAATATAGACAACATGAGAATAGCTGGTAAGGCATTGAGAAGGATTCTTGATGAATTGATTAAATATTCAGTACCAGGGAGAAATCTGTTAGAGATAGAGAGTTATGCTAGGACACTTTGTGAAAAGGAAAATGTTAAACCAGAGTGTCTTAATTACCATGGATATCCAGCAGTTCTATGTCTAAATCATAATAATACATTACAACATGGAATTCCACGTGATGTAATTCTAAAATCTGGGGATACTCTTGGAATTGATACTGTTGTAAGTTATATGGGAGATATGGCGGATGCAGCTAATACAATTCCAATAGGAGAAGCAGATTCTGATAAACGGATGTTTCTAAAAAGTGTGAAATATGCAATGGATAAGGCAATTGCTATAGTTAAGCCTGGAGTAAAAATTAGTAGTTTAACGAAAATAATGGACGGTGTTTTAAGGGCAAATGCTTATGACCCTAGTAGCGTTTTCACTGGTCATGGTATTGGTAGAAAAATGCATGAATTCCCAGAAATTCCATGTTCAATAGAAATATGTTTTGGAAAAAGCTGCCAATATGTATTAAAGAAAGATGATACTATAGCTATTGAAGTTATTGCTTCAATGGGCAATAGTGATGTAGATATATTGAAAGATGGGTGGACAGCTGTTACAAAGGACAATAGTAGGGGAGGGCATTTTGAGCATACTGTCTTAGTTACAGAAAAGGGGTATGAAATTTTGACTCTTTGAATTATTCCTGCTATAATTCAAATTGTTAGATGAAGACAGATAAGTATGAGGTCGAGGCTGTAGTTGTTGATGTTTTGCCTGGTATGAAGTATAGAGTAAAGGTAAAGGGTACAGATCATACTCTTGTGTGTTATCCGGCTGGTAAAATGAGAATTCATTTTATCAAACTTTCCGAAGGGGATAACGTAAGGATTGAAATTAGTAAATATGATTTAAATAATGGTCGTATAATTAGACGATTATAACAAAAATAATATTATAATATGAAATTAAAATCTTCAATAAAAAAAAGGTGTAAACACTGTTATCTTGTGAAGAGAGAAGGTGTTCTATTTATTTATTGTAAGGTAAATCCAAAACATAAAATGAGACAAGGTTAATTTATGACAACAAATAATAATGTATATAACAATGTTAGGATAGCTGGTATAGATATTCCTGCAAATAAGAAGATTCAAGTTGCATTAACAAGTATCTATGGAATTGGTTTATCCCTAGCAAAAAAAGTTTTAGATGAGACCCATATAAAATTATCAAAAAGAACAAAGGATTTAACTGAGAATGAAATTATCTCATTGAGAAAAGTTATAGAGTCTGATACATTAAAAGTAGAAGGTGAATTGAGGCAAATAATATTTCAAAACAAGAAGAGATTGAAAGATATAAAGTGTTATAGAGGTATAAGACATAAGGTTGGTTTACCTGTAAGAGGACAAAGAACTAAAAGCAATGCTAGAACCGTAAAAGGTAAAGCTGTTGCAGTTGGTGGTCTAAAAAGGAAAATAGAGAAAAAATAAATAAATAAATAAAAATGGCAAAGAAAGAATCAGAAGCTAAAGCAAAAAAAGAAGTTAAGATTGTTAAACATGCTAATGTAAAGAAAAGTAAAAAGAATGTACCAAAAGGTTATATGTATATTTCTTCTACTTTTAATAATACAATCTGTTCTATTACTGACACCGAAGGAAATGTGATTGCAAATTCTTCAGGTGGTGTAGTTGGATTTAAAGGGACAAGGAAAAAGACTCCTTACGCTGCATCTAAAGCTTCAGAGGATGTAATAAACAAAGCTATTAAAATGGGTTTAAAAGAGGTTGATATTTTTCTGAAAGGTGCAGGACCAGGTAGGCAATTAGCAGTAAAAGCAGTAAGAACTAGTGGTATAAAGGTCTTATCACTGGTAGATGCTACAAAAATCCCACATAATGGGTGTAGACCTAAAAAGAAACCAAGAAAATCATGATTAATAAAATTAATACTAAAGTTAAGGTTATTCAGATGAGCGATTTCAATGGAGTATTTGAAATCTCTCCTTTAGAAAAAGGGTTTGCAGCTACATTAGCTACAATGTTAAGAAGAGTTCTTCTTACATCAATTTCTGGTGCTGCAGTAACTGGTGTTAGGGTACATGGTGCAAAGCATGAATACACAACACTTGATGGAGTGGAAGAAGATGTTCTCAGAATAATATTGAATCTAAAATTATTGAAATTGAGAATGTTTACAGATGAGCCTCAAACATTGTTTCTTAATATTAAGAAGGCTGGTAGTGTAACTGCAGGAGATATTGAACAGAATTCAAATGTTGAGGTATTAAATCCTGAGTTAGTTATAGCAAACTTGGCAGATAGTAATTCATCGCTAAGTATGGAAATAATTGTTGAAAAGGGGTCTGGATATAGATATGTTGATAATGAGAAAAGGTCCGAAGAAATCGGATTCATTCCTTTAGATGCAACATTCTCACCTATAGCGAAGGTCGCTACTGAAATTTCTTCAGCTAGGGTTGGTGCAGATGTTGATTACGATAAACTTACGATTACTATTGATACAAAATCAATTTTACCTAATGAAGCAATTATTGAATCACTAGAAATTCTTGGTGATTTCACAAAAATTATTCTTGATTTATTTAAAAATGAGGCATAAAGTAAAAAAAACATTTGTTAGTGGTTCAAAGGCTCACAGAAAGAGTTTGTTGAAAAATTTAGCAGCATCTCTTATTGTTCATGAGAGTATATATACAACATTGACTAAGTCTAAAGCATTAAAGTCATATGTTGATAAATTGATTACAATATCAAAAAGAACTGATTTGACTCAATTCAACAAAATTAGGATGTTAAACACTAAGCTTTATGATGAGCTTGCTGTAAAAAAGCTAATAGATGTGTTGTCATTGAAATTTAAAGATAGAAGTAGTGGATATACTAGTACATTAAAAGTTGACACAAGAAAAGGCGATAGTGCAAAATTAGTGAAAATATATTTTGTATCATAAATATAGTTAATTAGAATAGAAATTATGAATAATAAAACACCAACATTAAAATTATCCAAAGGTAAAGTTACTGAAACTCCATGGGTTTTGGTTGATGCTACTGGCATTACAATCGGAAAACTATCTACATTTGTTTCAAGTCTTTTGATTGGAAAGGATAATCCTAAATTTTCAAATAACATCTTTTGTGGTAAATCTGTTGTTGTTATAAATTCTGATAAATTGAAGATTTCAGAGAAAAAATTGAGTAGCAAATTATATTTCTTCTACTCTGGTTTTCCTGGAGGACTAAGAAAAGAGAACCTAGCAAGTATGCTTACCAAGGATTCTACAAATGTAATAATGAAATCTGTAAAAGGAATGCTTCCTAAGAATAAGATGGGTTCAGAAATGCTAAGGCATCTTTATGTGTTTAAAGACGAAAAACACGATAAAACGCCTCAGAGTCCAGTTCTATTAAATATAAATTAATTTATGAAAGACAAAAAAAATATAAATCATGCTAAAGGCGGAAGAAAAGTTGCAAAGTGTACAATTAACTTTATTGAGAATAGTACTGATAAATTAGTAAATGGAAAATCATTAGAAGAATATTTTCGTTTGCCAATGCAACAATACAATATAAATCTTCCATTTGTAGTTACAAATACATTAGGTAGATTTGGTTTTAAGGCTAGAGTATCAGGTGGAGGTTTATTTGGTCAAGCTGATGCACTTAAATTGGCAATATCAAGAGTACTTTCAAAATATTCTGAAGAATACAAAGTGATCCTTTCACATAACGGGTTGCTCATGAGAGACCCAAGAAGTAAGGAAAGAAAGAAAATATTTCTTGATAAAGCTAGAAAAAGACCACAATATTCAAAGAGATAATAATATACTTTTATTGTTTTAATTTAAGTATATTTGTATCTTTGAATTGGAATTTGTATAATATTTTTTGGGAATATAAGTATATCTTATTAATTTAATTGTTTATTCTATATAATTCATGTTCCCGAAGGTGGCAGAGCGGTTTATGCGCTGGTCTGTAAAACCAGTTTATGTAGGTTCGACTCCTACCCTTCGGAAGCTTCTTTATCTATACCTTCTTCTATCAGCAATTCTTTGATATATAATAATGATCTGACTTGCTACAAATATACTTGAGTATGTTCCGCTAAATATACCAACTAGTAGTGCTAATGTAAATTCACGTATACTTGAACCTCCTAGTAAGTATAGTGAAAGTAATGTAAGCAATACAGTCAATGATGTATTTATAGATCTTGCAAGAGTTTCATAAAGTGACTTGTTTACAACCTCTTCAAATGATAGTGCAAGCTGTTTTTTTAAGTTCTCTCTAATTCTGTCAAATACAACAATTGTATCATGAACACTAAACCCTATAACTGTCAAAATGGCTGTAACAAAAAGAGAATCTATCCTAACTCCAAAAAGTACTCCTAGAACTGAAAATACACCTAGAACTATAAATACATCATGAATCATAGCAAGCACTGCAGATAATCCAAACATAATTGGTGATATTGGCTTAGGCATTGTTCTGAATGCATATGCAATAAAAAGAATTATACCCAAGCTAACAAGTGCACCAGATTGTAGTGCGTCAGATTTTATTTGTGAGCTTAGTGTTGCTCCAATTATATTGATTGAATCTGGTTGACTAACGCCAAAATACTTATCTAGAGATGATTCAAAAGTGTTTGTTTCTGATTTTGATAAAGGCTTTGTTGTTATTGTATATGTATTCGCATTTTCAGTTACAGTTAATGGTGAATATTCCTTTGCATATGTATTTGTAATTGAATTTACAGATATATTATTGACTTTATTTTTTGGAGTATACATAAATTCGGTTCCTCCTGTAAAATCAATAGCTAATTTTAACCCAAATATCGCTAAGAGAATTAAACTTAAAATAAATAGCAGTATTGAGAAGATAAGGAAATACTTACCTTGTTTTATAATGTTAAATTTCATAAATTTTAATATATTTTTATTAATCTACCTTTTGTAAATACTCTATTTTCAAATAGATGTTTTAGTAATGTTCTTGTTATAACAACAGCTGTAAACATACTTACTATGACTCCAATTCCTAGTGTAAGTGCAAATCCTTTTATCTCACTTGTACCAAATGAATATAAAATTGCAGTAGTTATTAAAGATGATATATTTGAATCTCTAATTGATGGCCATGCTCTATTAAATCCATTTTCAATTGCACTCTTTATTTCCTTTCCTTGTCTTAGCTCTTCTTTCAATCTTTCAAATATTAATATATTTGCATCTACTGCCATACCTATTGATAAAATGAACCCAGCAATTCCTGCCAATGTTAATGTTACTGGTATTATTTTAAATATTGAGAAAACTAGTAGTGTATATATTATAAGTGCAAGATCTGCAAAGAAACCAAATATTCTATAGAAATATATCATAAATATAAATACTATAAATATTCCTACTATTCCTGCAATTAAACTTTGTTTCAATGATGTAGCACCTAATGAAGCACTTACATTATTAACCTGTATTATTGAGATAGGAACAGGTAGTGCACCTGCATCAAGTTGTGTTACTAGATCTTTAGCTTGAGAAACCGTGAAATTACCCTGAATATATGGGTTATTAACAACACCACCTGCAAGAGATTGCGATATTACTGGACTTGATATAACCTGATTATCTAATAATATATATACTGGTTTGTTTACATTTTCCTTTGCAATTTGGCTAAATTTAGTTAATCCTTGACTGCTAAACAGTAATTGTACACCTGGGCTAGCTGAAGACTGTGTGTATATTACTTGAGCACCAGTTATATCACTTCCAGTTAGACCAGTGGAAACTAAATCATTCATTGTTGGTGTACTTCCTTTAAATGTAGGGGACAATACATCAAAGCTCATACTTGCTGTTTGACCCAATACTTGTTCAGCGTTGTATAGATTTGTTACACCTGCAATATCAACAACAATTTTGTATATGTTACCTGTCACTTCTGTATAAACGTTTGGTTCAGCAACACCATAAAGGTTAATTCTATTCTCAATAATCTTTTGAGCACCTAGTAAAACATTCTGTCTATCTGATTGGCTAATTTTACTCATATCAGCTTGTAATACAATTTCCGTGCCACCCTTCAAATCTAAACCTAGTACAGTTTTTAATGGTATATTTACAGCAGTTCCTGCAATGTTGCTATTTACTGATATATGGGAGATATTTCTGTTTATTTTTAGTTTACCTATGTTTATATGAATAGGAATTGTTGGCAAATCGAGCATTACTAGAAATATGAACAATAAAAAAATTAAAATCAATGGAAACCTCTTCTTAATCATTTTTTAGATTATATTTTATAAAAGAAAACTTTTCAATCAACCTTATCCTTGCTATACAGTGTAATACCTTTGTTTAATATATCTTCAATAAATCCTTCACCTTGTTCTATAAGAGTTGATACTTCATCTGGTGTATATATAATTGGTTCAATTGCTGGTGAGCCGTCTGCTACTTCTATCGCTTTTTTAATTCTTTTTAAGAATGGTAAAGTTGTTTTTGCAATTATTAATATATCAATTGTAGAGTCTTTCCTCTGTTTATTGTTTGCGAAACTTCCGAATAGAATAATTTTTTCAGGAGAAAATTCTTCTATTAATTTTTTCTTAAGAATTGTTATCCTTTTTTTATGTTTATCCATTTATATATATTTTAACACTTTCTATTATCTTTCTACATTCTTCAATGGACTCTTGTGCATCTTCCAGTTCAATAATTTCATGCGGAGTCATATTATCTCCAGGTATTATAAAGGGATAGCGTGATGTAAAAGTAAAAGTCTGGAGACTCTTCAATTTAATATTCAACAAACACTTCTTATCTATTTTATGAATCATCTTAGTAAGAATCGAAAGGCTGTGTAATTTAGGAGGTTTTACTCCAAGGTATGCTAAAAGTGCTTTTAATGCTTTCTCTGCTGATTGTTCAGCCTGAAATGTTGTCCATTCATAAAATCCAGCATCGCAGGAACATAATGCTGCTGAGAAATCAAAATCTGCTTGTTTTAACCAAACCTTATATCTATAATTTTTAATTTCGTCCATATTCTTCCTGTAATATAAGTCCATCTTTTTCAAGAACAGGACTCTCACATATTAATACACCTCCAACATTCATATTCCTTAATGCTTTCATAAGGTCAATGTGATTTGCATCAGATTCATCAAGTGGAAGATGTCTTTTTTCTCCCTTATCTGAATATTCAATTCCAGAATAATGAATGTGCATATTAGCTAATAATTGTTCATCAATTTCTTTAATATATTCTAAAACTGATATATATTCTTCCAATGTATTTACCTTACCATTTGAATATGCATGTAGATGTGCAAAATCTATACAAAAGTTTAATCCAGTTTCCATATATATTTCATTTATTTCTTCTAATGTCCCAAATTGACTAGGTTTACCAGATGTCTCAATTCTTAGATCTGATGAAATACCAGATTCAATCTGTTTTTTTTGCAATAGTTTTATAGAAGATATCATTAATTTTAATGCATCACTTTTAGATAGAGATGTGTAGTAACCAGAATGGAAGACTGTTGTACTTGCATGTGAATAGTCACCAACTATTGATGCCTTTATAATTCTATCAATACTTAAATTTATTTTCTCTTTATCTGGTGATATTAAATTAATGTAGTATGGTGCATGGACACTTACACTTATTTTTCCTTTCGAAATCTGACCAATTTCTTCTGCAGTATCTTTACTTGCATTTATGAATCTACCAAAAGGGTATTCAAAAGCCTCTAATCCTAATCTATTTATCTCATTTACACCAGCAACATATCCATCCTTTTTTACTGTTGTTGGTATACCTGGAATTCCAAATTTAATTCTATTCATTATTTAATTTCATTCATTTTACTATATTAATTTTGCTCCATTAAAAAATCATATATATCACCTTTAATAAATGTTGGTTTATTAAATAAAATATTCCATATGTTTCTATCTTGTCTCTTTAATGTCTCTTTTAATGTGTTTAATGGAAATATTATGCTATTAATCTCTCTATTTAAGTAGGTATCAATTGATGAATACTTCTTTTCTACTTCATCTTTGTTTGATGAATCCTTCATAACGCCAAGTATATCAATCCTATCTGGCGATTTATCATTATATATAAATGATGGAGTTATAATTAAATAAATGAAATCATCATATATCTTTTCATTTTTCAAAAATTTTATTATATTAACTATATTTTCTTCCGATTTTATGAAAAGAATATATAATTCGCTAAAACCAATATATTCTTTATTTATCTTGAAATATTTTTTATTGAACTCTTTTCTAAACACTATTAAATTAGCATTTAATAAATTATCCAATTCCCTTTTTACCGAGTTTAGTTTAACTCCAGTAAGTCTTGATATCTCTCGTAAGTGATGTTCTTTTTCAATAGAACTAAAGAAAAACCTTAATATCTTTGTTCTTGCTTCTGACTTTATAATTAGATTTATATCCATTATTTAATTATATGAAAAACTCCCTTCTGAATTGACTAATACTGTTATATAAGTATTCCCTTGATCAAATTGTACAGGAGAGCTATTACTATCATAGAACATAGTTCTAGATGTTCTTGAAGATTTTGACCAAGTCCCCTTTATTTCATTTCCATCAATAAACATATATGCTGCACCATTTCCTACATTATCATATGCCCATACGTATTTCCCACCAAGTGATGTGTATTCATGTCCATTTACAAACTGAATTACAATATTCGTAGCAGTTACAGGTTGTTTAGTCACATTATCATATTGTTCTACACCGTCATCATATCTAATAAATGTGTTTGTAGCTTTTGAATAATGCCATTCTACCTCATAATATATATCGGAAGGCATGAAATCTATAGTAAGTATCTTACCATCAATTCCTCTTACAGATACATCAGCTTGTGTCTTAAAACTCCATGGAGTTATGTTTGATGCAGATGACCATCCATAAACACTGGATGCTTGTGCCCATATTTTTGATGGGAATCCATAACCATTATGTGGTGCATATCTTGTATAATCTCTGCAGAACATATTAGAATCAGTTAAAATGCTACATGCAGTATCAGTCCCAGGTGAGACTATTGCGTCAATGTTTCTAATAGAATCGGGTTGAAGTGATGGAATAACATCACTATTCTCGCCCCAATGAGCATATATTGCATTGTATTCGGCAACCCAATCCAGGAAATATGTTCTTGCACTACGAACTGGCCCTATAATTTGTGGAGTATTTCCTAAGAATACTGCCATAAATCTTGTAATACCACCTTCAACAAGTGTTTCATAAACGATATCTGCTGAATTCAACCCAGTTTGTGGTCTTGCTGGAATAGAATTCTCTATCATAACTGCTAAAGGAGGGCGTGATATATTACTTTCTGTTGTATCCTGTCCTGTTAGAGGATCAATATATGTTACTGGTGTTGGTGTAATTGTTGCCTTAGTCAAGTGTATTGATGAATTTACAGAGCTATGCTGTCGTTCTGGCTTCTTGAATACATTTAATAACGAAGTGTATTTGTATAGTAAAACAGGAGTGATTATGAGTATGAGTAGAAGGACTGTTATTGATATAATTAAGGCTATTCTCCTTCCTTTTACATTCTTTAATCCAGTATCTAATAAATCCTTTCTATTTATAACACTTTCAGGAATGTAACTCGATTCTTCCTGTTGCGGTATTCCTCCAATTTCATCTGTATTCATTATACATATATATTAACATCTAGTAATTATCGGTTGCAAATTATATATATTTTATGATATACTATAGGACAGTAAATGAAAAAAATATTAAATTATGTATTATTTCTTCCGTTAGTTGGTATATTCTTTATTCTGGCAAGTTATTCTAAGGTAAACGCTGGAGCAAATTACTACTATTTCTCAATGGGGAATTTTACGAGTAGTTCACCAGCAATGAATTTTAATTACGGGGGGAATTCAGAACCATCAGTCCTATATGTAGGAAATACATATACATTAAGTGAAACATTTACAATAAACCACCTATATACAACAGATTTATATAACGGGTATGATATATTAGGTCTGCAAGCAAATAAGATACTTGAGTCCGGTGGAACTAATTTACAAAGTGGAAACGATGGTATAACAATAGGGGCATTGAATACAAACAGACAGAATGGAAATGATAATCAGGAAGCAGTAGCAAGTGACGGTACAACAGTAATAGGAAGTAATAAATACTTTAATCAATATTTATGTGGAAACAGTGAAGTGCATGTAACTCCATACAATTCAAGTCAGATAGGAAAGACATATACAGTAACATGTCAATTTACACCAAGATCGACAGGATACTTTCAAGTTGATGCAGTTGATTATGCATTCCAACAATACAATCAAAACAACCAAGGATTAACATGTGCAAAAGGATATTGTGGTGCTCAGTATGCAGTATTTTTAAGAGTAGTTAACCAAACACCTAATCCTACACCAACCCCAACACCAGGTTCATTAGTTTGCAACTCATTAAATCTAACTAACACAGCGGATGGGTCAAATCTAATTACTGATATAAACAACAACAATCAATTTGATAGTGCTATTATTGCTAGCGGTAAGATTCAGGGAGAATCACCAGATAAGAATGTAAATGTATCTTGGGTTATAACAGGGGTTGATACAAATAGTGCAACTGATGGAAATAACTATGTTTATGTTGATAATATCAGTACACCTGTAACATATACAAATAATGGAAGTATGTATGTTTATACATCAACTATTCCAGCTTTTGATGTTGGACCATTTGATTCAAGTGGGGTATTTAATGCATCTGATATTCCATCAGGGTCTAAATATCTATACAAAATAACACCTGTAATAGAGGATAATTCGACTATATTAAGTACAATACAAAATTGTTCTGTATCGTTTACATTTAAATCAGAAATATCTACATTGCCTCCAATATGTAATAGCATTAGTTTATTCGATGTAACAAATAACGAGAATTTGAATAATGAACAAAATCAAAATGGAACTATTACTAATACAAATAATTCAGTAAGGCAAATATCATCAACAATAAACGGAGTTACACCGTATAAAGGGCTAGTTATAGCTTGGAGTGTAATTGGTGTAAATACATCAAGTAATACTTTAAATGTCTATACTGTCAACCTAAATAGTTCTGCTGTAAACTATACTCAAAATAGTGATGGAACATATAACTACACTGCAACAACAAACGGTACATTTAGTTTTGGTCCATTTGATAATAACCTAAATTTTGGAGGAAGCGATATTATCGGAGGAATTGGATATAACTATATGATAAGTCCATCAATTGAGTATTCAAACGGCGCTAATTCATCAATTGGATTTGGATGCAATGCAACTGAATCAATAGTATCAACTGGATCAGTATTAGGAATTTCTTCAGGATTGAGTGTTGATAAAACACTTGTTACAACTGGGATAATACATGTTGGTGGAACTGCTCAATTTAAAGTAGTTATATCAAATACAGAAAATGATCCTATTACTTCATTGAACTTTAATGATGAATATAATATAACAACAAATAACGCAGGGCTTATGACTTTTAAGTCTGCAACAGCTCAGGAAGTATTTGCAAACGGTACAACTGAACCAGTTGACAATATATCTTCAATGACTGGCGGAACTGGAGTTCCTGTAAGTACAAGCACTGTAAATTTGCTTTCACTTCCAAATATGCAGGAAATGAATAAAGGTGATAGTATTGTTCTTTATCTTAACTTTACTGGTAATAGTGCAGGTACAAGTACAGATGAGGCAATTGTAAATGGAACTACAAAATCAGGAAGTAATTTGAATGGTAACAGTTATGCTTCAGTAACATTCACACCTTCTTCTGTATCTCCAAATACAGGTGCACCTACTGATTTATCAATTCTTGCAATACTTGGTCTAGCATTTGTACTACCATTAAAGAAACTCGGGTTGAAATTGTTCTTAAGTTAAAGATATAAATCTGGTATATATAGACAAATTTTTGATATACAAGTACAATTAGCTAACGGTAAGGAGAATTTATATAAATGGGAACATTACTAAAAAAGGAAATTGAAGCATTAAAAAATCAAGCGAAAGCTCGAGGTCATAGTGGGAATATCAAAACAAGCGATTTGCTGACTAAGGCATATGAAACTCCACTTGGTAGTAGTGATATTGATTATGTATATAAAGATTTGTTTAAAAGTCTAATGTTTGTTATTTTTGTTTTAACAATTCTTCTTATAATATCTATAAGATATTCAGATATTTCCGTTTTTATATATATAAATAATTTAGTAAAGCATATTTAGTCATTCTTGAATTATTTTTGAACTGTTTTTACCCTTTAATTCCTTGATATATAGATATCATTATGCTAGTATAACGATTGCATAGGCGATATAAGTGGTCGTGCATATATTGAAAATATATATGTGAGGAAAGTCCGGACTCTTACAGAAAGAAATTTCTGCAGTAGGTGCTGGGTAATACCCAGAGGGAAGTAATTTTCTGAAAAAGGGCAACAGAAAATATACAGCGTAAATTTAATCTTTTACGCGAAGGTGAAATAGCAGGGTAAGAGCCTACTTTTTATTAAGGTAACTTAATTCAAATGCAACCTCCACCTTGAGCAAGCTAAAAAAATAGCGCTTGAGTTAGGAAGAAATTCTTAACCTAGATAAATGACCACATAAACAGAATCCGGCTTATATATCACCTATGCTTAAATGTTTGTATTTGGGAAAAGGGAAATTTGAAATAAATGCAGACAAAGGATAAGGATATTTTTCTATTGAGTCAAAATTATATTAATATAATGCTATTTTGATATATAATATATAACACAAAACAACAGAATGTATATTAAATTTACAAATCTAAAAAAGAGATACAATGATAATGTCCTATTTTCAGGTGCAACATTTGTTATTGGAGAAGGTTTTTATGGATTAATAGGTAACAATGGAGTTGGAAAAACGACCCTTTTAAAATTGATAAGAAAAGACATAATCCCAAATGAAGGACAGATTATAACTGACTTTAATGGAAAAATTCAATATATTTCTTCAGAAAATTATAACAACTTGAATATAAGTATAATGGATTATTTCTTTGAGACGTTTCCGAATCTAAAATTATTGAAGAATAAAATAAATGATGGTGATACACAGTATATCCAAGAATATAAGTTATCGCATGGATTTGAGATGGAAAACACATTTATTGACAATATAAAAAAATATATAGGAGAGGATATTGATATTAATGAAAATATTGGATTATTATCATCAGGTCAACAGACCTTATTAAATATTCTGCCGATAGCATCAGTAACTACAGGAATTCTTTTACTCGATGAGCCGAGTAATTTTCTTGACAAAAACGCAATAAAAATACTTGTGGATATACTCAAGGAATTCAAAGGGATTCTTATTTTCTCAACACATGATGAGAAATTGCTAGAAATGATTGCTACCGGAATAATTCAAATAAAATCAAAAAAAATAACAGTAATTAACGCGTCATATGAAATGTTCCTGAAGGCTGAAGAGAATATACTAATTGAAGAGGATAGGAATAATACAAAGATTAAAAAAGAGATAAAAGACCTTAAAACTAGTTTAAACTCATTGCACAATAGAATTGATAAAATGAACAGCAGGAAAATAAGGGACAACGATAAACGGTCATTCAATTTTCATAATCAAAGAGCATTAACTAAAATTTCAGGAATAAAAAATAACATAAACAGAAGAATAGATGAAAAATTTATATCTATGCCGGAGCAAACTCAGCCAATTACATTCAGATTTCAACCTGTTAGAAAACAGTCTACATTAGTTTGCTCTATTAATGAACTTGAATACGGATATGATGGTATTCCATTAAATAAGAAAATTACTAAAGAGATATATTCTGATAAGATATATAGGATAGAGGGCGGAAACGGTGTTGGAAAATCAACATTAATAAAAACGATTGTAGGAGAGCTTACGAAAATATCTGGAGATATAGTCCTCAGCGAAAAACTTAAAATAGGTTATTTGCCACAAATTAAACCAAGCTTAAATATATCTATACTTGATTTTCTACTTAAGGAGTTAACAATCCCATTGACAGATAATAAGGTTACAGAACTACTTAGATTGAATAATTTTTTTAAACCAATTGAAACTAATTTAATGGACTTATCGAGCGGTGAATTAAATATTGTATACATAATATCAATATTCGCAAATTCACCTGATTTTGTATTTTTAGATGAACCAACTAATTTTATGGATATGATAAACAAGGAAAATTTTGCAGATTTCTTACTTAAATACAATGGTGGATATGTGATAGTATCACACGATATCAAATTCCTAGAGACTTTTAAATTTGATGATGTAATTTATCTTTAACTCTAAGTCTTAGTTTTATATATAGAACTATAAGGGTAATCCATACTATAAATAGTATAAATCCTATAAATAATATGAACCAAAATATTGTAGATGCATTTGATATAGCAGTGTTGTTAGAATTGCTTGCCAGGGATATAATGTTTATATTTGGATTAGTTAAAAAATAGTACATAGATGCAGGTACAAGAAAAAACATGAGATAAGTAAAAACAATGCTCAAAATTTTTCTGAAGGAGCTATCCTGCTCGCTTATTTCATCATATATGCTTCTCAGTTTTAATGTATCCATTAATGTATTCTATTGGTGAAAGATTCCTTTTTCCAATTGGTTTAACCTCTAATAATTCGATGACAAAATCTTTCTCTAATAAATATACATGATTCTTGTTAAAAAACAAAGAATATGATTTATTTAAATTTATCTCTTTTAAATTAATCAATGTTTGGTTGAATTCATTAATATCTAATAATTTGACACTAACTAATTCTAGTTCTCTACCCAATAATTCCAAATGCAACGTGTCATAGGGACTTAGTGCAAGGTATGATCTATATATATGTTTTAGGTCGGGTTGTTCACCTCTAATTATTTCTAAATCTTTTAATTTGGCATAGGATACATTTCCATCCTGTTTTATAAATATATCATTGAAGTAGTTGTCCATTGAATTATATAACCCAAGGGAAAGCATCTCAGCAGATTGTTTGAATACATCTTCAGTGTTATATTCTTTATTTAGTTCAAATTTGTTCTGAATCAGAATATCTCCTTCGTCAAGTCCATCTGTAATTTTTATTATACTTGTTCCAATATATTCATATCCTTTGTAAATAGCCATTTGTACTGGAATAGCACCTCTTAAATCTGGCAAAAGAGATACATGGAAATTTATCATAGGGTGATTTGAATTCTGAATAAACCTACTTTTTATTATTTTAGAATACGAAGCAACTAAATATATATCTGAACCGTTCCAGTCAATTTCATCAAGTGAATATAGTATATTTGTAACTCCTTTTGCCTTTAAATGATGGGCAAAGGGGTTATCTTTTATCTCATTCTCATGTCTACCATACATTTTAGGATGTATGGTAGATATTTGATTTATATCAAAGAACTTTACAAGATTATCATATACAAACACTGTAAAATATGAAGAACCTATTAAACATAGCTTTTTTCTATTCATTGTACAAATTTTAACAATAATGTATAATAATTTGAGTAATTATACGTTACTATATAATTATATATGTTTATTTGAAAAATTGAAATGAAAGTTAAGTCTTATGGAAAATTATATTATTGCAGTTTTAGTTTTGATTCTTTTGGCTCTTGTGATTGGTTTAATTTATTTAATTAATTTAATTAATTCTTTAAAAACTAGGAAAAACATTGAGGAAGAAGATATAAAGAGATTGAATGAAGAGAATACTATTCGGTCGAAAGAAATAATTCTCGAGGCAGAAAAGAAAGCACTTCAATTGCAGTCTGAAACGGAAAAGACACTTTTCTCAATGAGAAATGAATTAAATCAACTTGAGAAGAACTTAATAACTCGTCAGGATTTAATTGATAGAAGAGAATCAAGTTTAGAGTTAAAATATCAAGACTTAGAAAAACAAAAATCAAGCTTAGAGCAATCTAAAAAAGATACATCTAGGATAAGGCAGGAGTTGTCTCAAAAGCTAGATGAAATATCACAACTTACTAAAGAAGAAGCACGAAATATTGTCATTACAAAAATGACTGAGGATCTTAAAGATGAATACGCAAGAAAGATAAAAGAATTTGAGAATGACTTTGTTCTCAAATCAGATGAAATAACTAAAAATATTTTAGTTGAATCAATGGAGAGAAGTGCAGTTGACTATGTAAGTGAGACAACTATTACAGTATTTAATATCCCGAATGAAGATGTTAAGGGAAAGATAATTGGGAAGGAAGGAAGGAATATAAAAGTATTTGAGAGATTAACCGGTGTCGATGTATTAATAGATGAAACTCCAGATAGTATATGTTTATCATGTTTTGATCCTGTAAGAAGGCATGTAGCCTCTCTTGCTATGGAAAAACTTGTAGCTGATGGCAGGATTCACCCTGGAAGAATTGAAGAAGTTGTTCTTGCAGTAAAAAAAGACGTAGCAAAGGAAATAAGGAAGAACGGGGAGAATTTAGCTTTTGATGCTGGTTTCACAAATTTAGATCCAGGACTTATTAAATTACTCGGAAGATTTAAATATAGAACAAGTTATGGTCAGGCTTTAGACAAGCATACCATGGAAGTAGTAAATATTTGTGGTCAGATAGCTGGCGAATTGGGAGTGAATGTAAAATTAGCAAAGAAATGTGCACTGTTTCATGATGTTGGTAAGGTCTTAACTCATGAAATTGAAGGTGGACATCCTGAGCTTGGAGTAATGATTGCTGAGAAGTTTCATCTTGAAGAGGCTGTAAAAAATGCAATGCTTGCACATCATCACTTGGCAGAACCTATTTGTATAGAGTCTGCTCTTGTGTATATTGGCGATGCAATCTCAGGTGCAAGACCTGGAGCAAGATTTAACAGTGTCGATGATTATTCAAAAAGAGTAAAAGCACTTGAAGATGTTGCAAGAGAATATGATGGTGTTAAAGAGGTTTATGCAATACACGCTGGACGTGAAGTTAGGGTATTGGTAGTTCCAGAAAAACTTCAGGATAAGGACATTACAATACTTGCACATGATATTGCAAAGAAGATTCATGATACTCAGACATATGCAGGAACTGTAAAAATAAACGTAATAAGGGAGACAAGAGCGGAAGATATTGCAAAATAATAGATTATACATTCGTTTAAAATGAATTTGCTATTTTTGTTTATAAAATAGATCTTTTTTTCTGTTTACAGGATAAATCTGTTATTTTTGTTTATAAAAATAATATGGTTATTTTTGCATTAATTCCCTCGTAACTGATAATATCAAGTTTGTTAATTCTTCTAGTGTTACATTTTCAACTGTTGAACCAGCTGCATTAAAGTGTCCACCAGAGTATTTTGGTTTAAGATCTCCTAGTATTTCAGTCAAATCAATATCATTTGTGTAATTATTTCCTCTTGCTGAAATTTGTATATTTTTATCATCAATCTCTTTTAATATATATCCTCTTTTGTAGCCATATATACATCTTGTTATGAATTGTGAATATATCTCACTTAGTGCTCCAATATCATAACCATCAAACTCTTTTACGTCTTTAAGGGTTAAATATGTTATCATAGTCTCTTCTTCTTTAAAGAATTTTAAATTATTTAAAAGTAACTTCGTTATATCAATTGAATTAATATCAAAACTTTGGAATACCTTGTATACAGCCATACTATTATTTGCATTATGTTCAATCAGATACTGTGCAACTAGAAATGCAAATTTGCTATTCTTATATCTGAATATACAATTATCAGAGTACATTCCAACTAATAAGTCATTAGCGGAATCTGTATCAATGTCAAATGAGAATAGATTTAGCCAATCACTATCAAATTTGTTGTAGAAGATTCTTACTATCAATTCACATGTTGAGTCTGATAAAGGGTCATTTATTAAATAATTTGTAAATCCTTTGTCGCCTTTTTCCATTTCATGATGATCAATCGATAAAGTACTTCCTTTAAAAGAATTTAGTTCATCAATGCTTACATTAAATCTATTTAATTTTGAACCATCAAGGAATATGAGCAAATCAAATGAATTATCAATTCTGGTATCTGCATTAAATTTACTGTTATCAGGTCTATTGGGAAATTTAACAGAAATATCTCCTAGTTCACCATAGTATTTTATATTTACATCTTTCTTAAGGCTAGTCAATATTCTATACATTGCAAGTGCTGATCCTATTGAATCAGGATCACTTTTTGATGGAATTACACAAACTGATTTACTATCTAAAATTGTATCTTTTATATCTTTGTTAATACTTGAATTCTTCATATAATCTAATTATATATTGCACTATCTAGGAAAGCAAACTGTGCAACGTTTCCATTTGAAAGAAGTGCAGTCCCTGAGAAAACATATACTGGTTCAAGATATCCATTTGATTTTATACCATTGAAATATGCAAGATAAATGTTTTGTACTGTAAACTTTGCAATTGCCTCATTTGGTATTGATACAAATGGATTAGTATTCTCAAGAGATAGGTATACAAGTGATCCATTTCCACTTTGTATGTCCTGCCATGCAACTGAAGCAGTTTTTATGTTATATGTTGAGAACTGCGTAGTATCTACATTAGTATTAACATAGCTCATTGCAATTATTCCACTCCCTATACTAGCATTATCTGAGTCAACAATAACATATATATTCGGTGTGAATAAATCATCACCAATAAGTTGTATTTGATTTGATGAATATTTGACCGTACTGCTTTTTAGTAAATATGGCAGACTTCTATTCAATGATATCATTATTGCATTTGTAGGTGGAGAAGATGATGATTGGAATGATATATTGCTGTTGCCAGAATAATACAAATCAGTAACAACTGGATTTTGAGTATCATAGCCAGTTAGATTAAATTGTTGCAATATTGCCATTCCTGCGACTTTTGAACCTGCATCAGTCAAACTCAAATTGTTTTGAGCATTATTTTCATCACTCTGAATTTGATTAAGAGGAGCATTGTTTATTATTGAAAAATCACCATTTGCTATGTTATATACAAATGTTTGTGATGTATTACTCCATGAATATCTATTTTGAGATATCTGCTTATAGTTTCCAGAAAATCCAAATTGAATTGCAAGCTTTTCTGCTGATACAAGAGCAAGAAGTGAAGTAGGTTGTGAATTTATTTTATACACATCAGCAACAGTTGGCATATTTGGTAAATTACCAGTAGATGTTGCTAAAGAGAAAATTGTTTGATTAGATGTATAACCAATATTATTTAATAATAAAGGAGGGAGTGCACCAAATTTATTATCACCAGTAATTGGTATAGATGCAATTACAACATGGCTGATAGCCATGTATACTAAAACAATTATTCTTACAATAAGTGCACCAACAAGAATCAAAACAGTTAGCGTAAACCATAGCCTTGTTTGAAATGCAACTTTTGTTAGCCTACTCATAGTTATGGTATAATTGTAGCATGATTAGAACAAGGTTTGCACCTTCTCCAACAGGTTTTGTTCATGTTGGAAGTATATATCAAACTGTAATCTATTACGGATTTGCAAAGAAAAATAACGGGAAATTTATATTACGCCTTGAAGACACTGATAAGAAGAGGTATAAGGAGGGTGCAGAAGAAGCTCTATACAGGGCATTGGAGTGGATAAAGATAATTCCTGATGAGGGACCAATATATGGTGGTGATTATGGACCATACGTACAATCTGAAGTTGTTAAGAATGGTAATAGATATAAGAAATATGCGTATGAACTATTGGATAAGGGTATTGCATATAGATGCTTCTGTTCAAGTGAGAGGCTTGAGAAAATGAGGGAAGATCAGTTAAAGAATAAACAACAACCTAAATATGATAGGACTTGCTTGAGATTAACTGAAGAAGAAATACAAAAAAAACTTGATAATAACGAGAAATTTGTTATACGGATGAAGATTCCGGATAATGAATATATTGAATTTGAAGATTTGATTCTTGGTAAGATATCATTTTATAGTAATCAGATTGATGATCAAGTAATATTAAAATCTGATGAGTATCCAACCTATCATCTTGGAGTAGTAGTTGATGACCATTATATGAATATAACTCACGTTATCAGAGGGCCAGAGTGGTTACCATCAACACCTAAACATGTATTGCTTTTTAAATTTTTTGGCTGGGAAATTCCAAAGTTTGCACATACGCAACTGCTTAGAAATGAGAACAGGTCCAAAATGTCAAAGAGAAAAGGTGATTTTTCTATGGAAGACTTGATAGCATTAGGTTATCTTCCAGATGCTATATTTAATTTTCTGGCATTACTTGCAAATCCAAATGATAAGAATATAGAGATTTTTGATAGAGAATATTATATTAACAATTTTGATTTGAAAAAAGTACCAAAGACTGGTCCTATCTTTGATACAAAAAAATTACTTTGGATGAATGGAGTATATATAAGGAAATTGAGTATAGAAGAATTGAAGAATATGATTAAGCCTTTCATATCTATTGATATGTCTAAGAAATCAGATGAGTATTTAGAGAAATCACTGCAATTAATTCAAGAGAGATTGAAAATACTTTCTGAAGCTGACGAATTATTAAAATTCTTCTTTGTTAGGCCTGAAGTTAAAATAACAGAAAGAAAGGATGTAGTTAAGGATTTAATTAATATAGTAAATGAGTATGCAAATGATGATATAATGGAGCAAGACATACGTAAACTTGCAGAAAAATATGGTATGAAAGCAGGGGATGTATTCATGATACTTAGGGATATAATAACTGGACAGAGTGCAACTCCTCCAATTATTCCAGTTATAAAGGTATTAGGAAAAGAAGAATCTATTGAAAGATTAAAGGTCACTATTGGGGAATAGAATAATGGCAGTTCATTGCTCTCTGAAAGCAAGCGTCTAGGTTCGAATCCTGGTTCCCCAGAAACCTAGTACTAACAGCCTCAATAGGAGGTAATTGTTCTTTCAAATCAACGATTCCCATTGGTGAGAGCCCACTAAATTCTGCTCTATAGGTATCTAGTTCTTCCTTTAACCTGAAAAGGGATTTTTTCAAGTTAATAGTGAGCTTTCTGTCCTTCAGTGTGAAGTGAGAGCCTAACTTTAAAAATATCTCTCTTTTCTTATGCCTGTCGCCATTTTCAAACTCATAGGCTGCTCGTTTACAAAAATCTGCAAATTCTAAAGTTTCATCTATAGAATCATCATGAGACTTTTCAAGCTGATTTATCTGCTCTCTAAGCATTTTTCTTTCTTTTACATATCTTTCTTTTGCCTCTTCAATATCTTCTTTATCAAATTGACTTAACTTTGACATTTCATCATCTATGAGATTTTGCAGTTTGAATTTAACCTCAAGTATTTTTACATTCAGTGCATTCAGTTCTTCATTTGTAGAAGATGTAGTTTGTTTTAGTTTTTCTCTGAGCTGTGCAATACCCCAATCAATATAGGATTGGGGAATATAGATACTGTTTAGGTTTCTTAGTATTTCTATTTCTATATTTTCCTCTGAAATAGACCTTTCTTTGCATTTTAAGGACTTTTTTTTATGTGTACAGTGATAAAGCATGTATACTTTTGTCGTTCCGCCCTTTAAAATTTTTGTTTTTGGGTCACCAACAACTGAGCATCCACACTCACCGCATTTAATAATACACCCATAAGTAAAGCTATGCTTTTGAGGTCGTGGGTTACCTTTTCTTCCCAAAATTATTTGGACTTTATCATAATCTATGACACTTATCATTGGTTCATGAAGACCTGTATAGGTTACTCCTTTTAATGAACATATTCCAAGTTTTTTTCATTTGATAATATAATAGGAAAAAGCCATATAAACTAAGGCATGGAACAATGAGTTCTTCCTTTCTCTCCTAAATCTTATCCTCCAAAATGACTGTACCCATGCAAAAAATGTTTCAATTTTCTTCCTTATCTCTCTACTCTCATCAGTAAAGGAAAATCTGGGTCCTCTCTTTTTTGAATTTTTCTTAATCTTTTGTTCCATATGAATTCTACATCCTTTATTTCTCATTTCTCTTCTTCTTTCATATTTTTCATATCCCATATCCAAATACATGTTATATGGTAATTTATCTTGTTTTATAAGTACTTTATCAAGTTCCTTTACTCACTGCGGAGTACCAGTGACTCAGCACTTGACCCTTTTGCGAATATTACTGTCAATGGAATATATTCTTCATTAATTTCTACTGTTATTTTGCATGTGTATTTGTGACTTTTTCCACTGTATGCTACTCCTCTTTTAAATTTGAATGATTCTATTTCCGTACTATCCACAATACTTTTCCTGGGTCTATATTTTTTAAAATTCTTATTAAGATTCTTGAAAAACTTTTTATACATTCCTCTTCTTTGACATTCTTCCATATATCTTCTTGCAGTAGAAGCATGTTTGATTCTGCTCCACTTTAATCCATCCCTGTTTAGGAGGAAAAGTTCGCATATTAGAACATGTTTTGGGATAGGCTTCGTTCCTCTTTTGCCTGCCCTTCGGTCAGGAAAAAATTCACAGAGTTGATTTATGAATGACATTTCTTTATCATTTAGATTGGGCAAATTTTGTTTTTTTTCATAATTAAATTCTGCCCACTTTATTCTATCTAGTCAATGTTTTTACTTATCCTTCAAAACTTGGAATATGTTCAATGACTTTCTCATAAAATGGATAAACTTACTAAGCTGCAACGAAGCCATAATATGGCTCAAATAAAATCTAAAAATACAAAACCTGAATTATTTATATTTTCGATTCTGGACAGAATGAACCTGAAATATGAAAAACACTACCCAATTTATGGAAAGCCTGATGTAGTATTTCTAGGCAATAAAGTTGCTGTATTTATAAACGGAGGATTTTGGCATGGGCGAAATTTCAAAAGTGAAAGTTACCGCTACACTGAATTTTGGAAAGAAAAGATATATAAAAACATGGTAAGAGACAGAAAGAATTATCTACTACTAAAAAAAGACGGGTTGATTGTCATAAAAATATGGGACAAAGATCCTGAGTTTTGCAGTAAAGCAGTCTCCAAAATGCTAAGTTAGATTAGTCTTATAATACAAACAGGCAGTCTAGTTTTGGTAAGTTGATGTTGTCTGTAGAATTTCTTTTATTTGAGATAGTTTCATTATTTTCTTGCCTAGATCTATGTTAAATATTTTTTC
>JAKAPS010000014.1 GCA_021806925.1 bacterium
CATACATATCTAGATTAACATACAACTACAGACAACATCAAGTCTCCGAATCCTTGACACCCTTTCTTCCTGCCACAACAATCCATTCGCTTATTTCTTTTACTCACTTACTGCAAAACTCGGGTAGGAGATAACAGCAATCAGAATCGAGAGAAGCTTAATTTAGATGGTTGGAGAGATGAAGTGAAAAAATTGTTTGATGCTAGCGGTGGTTATTTGATTTATAAAAAAGTTAACTGGGAAGATCCTGAAGAGGTCAAAGCATTTAAAAATCTTCCACATCGAGAAAAGTTCAAAGAATTTAAATCTTCTGATGTGCTTTCTGATGGACAATTTTTAAATAATGTTTATTATCAGTTACCTTCTAAATGCATTGGTGAATATAGTAATAAAGCAAGTGTTTATTGTTGTTTCGATGAAAATAATATGAAAATTCTTGTAGGTAGATTAAATATTATTGTTGATAGTTTTGGCAATATTTTATCATATAGACTTCGTGCTAAAAAAAATAGGCGGGAATCTTTGAAGACAACTAGAATGGCAAATGAAGTATTAGAAATGATTAAAAATCATAAAATAAATATTGGTTTAAATTTGGCTGAACAAACTGGTGTAGTATATACCAATGATTGGGATAATTTAATTATAGGGGAAGGAAGTTTCTTGCCTAGTGGTTGTAAGAAAATTGATTTACCAGAAGATGCATCATGCTATTATTATCTAAGGGAATCCTTACCATTAACTGATGAAGAAAGAAGAAAAAGAAGAGAAAGAAGAGAAGAAGATGATCATTATAAGCCGCGTCGTGACCCTCTTAAGGGAATTATAAAATAAAATAAATTATAAAATTGTGATGATCTATTTTGAATTTGCGAAAATATATTAAATTTACCATACTTACATTATTTGTAAAATTAATAGTCTAGTAAATCTAAAATATATACAAATACAACTTTTTCCTCAGTATTTTTTCCATATATTTATGGAGTTTGTCAAATTTATTAAAAAAAAACATGCAAACTATCTTCAATTTGCAATTACCTAAATATACATATATACTACATGCTGTATATGTCTAACATTTCATTCAATAAAAATGGTCCTATGGTAGTAACAGGTCCAATTGTGGTAATGACCAAGAAAGGCCCAATAAAAGTCGGAGCTGGTGAGAAAGTGTACCTATGTAGATGTGGACACTCAAAGGATAAGCCTTTCTGTGATGGATCACATGCAAAGAATGGTTTCACTGCAGATGGATCGTCAGATGAATGAAGAGGATGAGGTATATTCTTTAGGTAACTTTACCAGTGAACCTTCTGAGAGACATCCAATTCTTTTGTCATTGTTTTTTAGGTTCTTTATTCTTCTTTTTGCTATATATATCCTTATTGATGTATTTTCAATTCAGGTTGTTCATGGATCAACATATAGGTATCTTGCACAGGTAAATACAATATATACAATCCCAGTCATAGCACCAAGGGGGATAATCTATGATAGAAATTCAAATATACTTGCATATAACACAAGTGTATATTCAATATATTTAAAGGTTTCACAGATACCTTACAGTAATAGATCTAATATATTTAACGATTTAAGTAAAATCACTGGATTAAGTACCTCTGATATATACAGTGTTTATTCCAGTGCAGTTAATGATGGAGAAGGTGAAACAGTTATTCTTCAAAGATTAAGTCAGGAGCAAATGGTTAAAGCTTTGTTATCAAACTATAGCCAATACTATGATGTTATATCTACAACAATAAGAGTGTACCCAGATGGAAAACCAATGTCTTCAATATTGGGGTTTGTTGGAGAGCCAACTCAAAATGATTTAAATACATATCCATACTTAAATCAGAATGATGAGATAGGGAAGGATGGCATTGAAATGTATTATGATAAGTATCTAAGAGGCGTTGATGGACAGGAGGTAATTGAAGTGAATTCCCTTGGTGATACTGTTAAAGTGTTAAGCGTTGAGGCTCCAATTCCAGGTGATAATATATATTTAAGTATAGATACATCACTTCAGAATTTTGTATATAACGATATAAAGGGTGGAATACAGGAATTTAATGCAACAGGAGGAGCTGCAGTCGTGCAAAATCCAAATGATGGGTCAATTCTTGCAATGGTAACTTCACCTACATATGATAATAATATATTCTCTTCCAGTGATGCTTCAAATCAGTATTT
Organism: bacterium; assembly: GCA_021806925.1. Lineage (GTDB taxonomy): Bacteria > Patescibacteriota > Dojkabacteria > JAKAPS01 > JAKAPS01 > JAKAPS01. The sequence continues at coordinate 2,203 of JAKAPS010000014.1, forward strand.
AAGCTTGTTAAGTGATAACAGAGATCCTCTAATAAATAGAGCAATAGCAGAAGCACAGCCACCAGGTTCAACAATGAAAATGGTTACATCAAGTGCAGCCCTCCAAGGAGGATACGTTAATACAGATTACTATTTTGAAGATAAAGGTACATTCCCATTAGGAGGATATGTGTTTCAAAATTACGATAAAATAGGGTGGGGGAGGATTAATATTATTGGAGCTATAAGGTGGTCAAGCAATGATTTCTTCTATAACTTGGCAGCTAATTTTCTTCCATTTAATGTATATGTTCAATATGCACAAATGTATAGACTTGGTAGACAAACAGGAATAGACCTGCCAGGGGAGGCAAGTGGTGAAATATCAACACCTACTGTTAAAATGCAAATAACTGGTCAGCCGTGGTATGAAGGTGATGCTTTAAATGCAGTTATAGGGCAGGGATATAGCCTAGTTACGCCAATACAGCTTGATGATATAGTATCAACTGTTGCAAATAACGGGACATATTTTGTTCCGCATTTACTGGAAAAGATTACAAATCCACAAAATAACCTACTTAATTACTATAAGTCCTCATACTATTTTCAAGATAAAGTTTCATACAATAACTACCAGATAATAAAGACGGGGATGAATGAAGCGTATTTAGATGGAATAGACTCAACTGCAAGAACAAATATAGTGGATGCTGGTGTAAAGACAGGGACTGCTGAATATGGTCCTATTATCAATGGATCTTACGAATATGCACATGCGTGGACAACAGGATTTGCACCATACAATAACCCAAGCATTGCATTTGTTTTCTTCCTACAAAGAGGAGGTCTTAGTGTATCTACTGATATTGTTACTAGAAACTTTCTAAATTGGTATTTCAAAAAGCAATAATTTCGACATAAAAATAAAAGATAATAAGAAGTTGTTTCTAATATTCTTCTATGATACAAAATTAAGAAAGTTTTCCTTATTTATTAATTTTAATTCTGTATTGGGATATGTCTCTTTCCAGGTTTTAGGTACGTTTGACTTCTTATTTCCCCATTTAAATTCATATCCAAAAAGAAAATCGTTTGATTCTTCTATATAATCCAATTCAGCTCCTGTATATGTTATCCAGAAGTATATTGCTACATATTTCCCGCTATATTCAATATATTTCATGCGTTCACTAATAAGGAAGTTTTCCCAGAGTTGTCCAACATCATTTCGGTCTTTAAGTTGCTTAAAATTATCGATTACGATATTCCTTATACCTAAATCATAAAAGTATATCTTATCCATCTTAGATACTTCTTTACGTAAGTTTCTATTAAATCCTCCAATTTGAAATATAACAAATGATTTTTCCAATAAATCAATGTATCGAGCTACTGTTTCTTTATCTAAATTAAGATTGCAGGAAATCTCACTTAATGAAACTTCGCTTCCAATTTGATATGCTAATAACCTCAATAGATCTGTTATTCTATTAGATTTTTTAATTGTTGCAAGTTGCAGAATATCTTTATATAAATAGGAATTACTCAATTCAATCAGATATATTCTTTTTTGTTCATTATTTTCTAGTGAGAATATCTCTGGATATCCACCATAAATTAACCTTGTTTCAAGAGAATCTCTTAATTCGAAACTATTAAATTGAGCTAATAATTCTTGATATGATATTGGAAAAAGATTGAATATAATTTTTCTTCCAGTTAGCGGCTCATTAACTTCGTTAGCAAGCTCTAAAGAAGATGATCCAGTAACAATGACCTTTATATTGGGTATTTGATCATGTATTATCTTCAAATTAATACCAATATTTGGAATCCTTTGCGCCTCATCTATAAATAAAAGATTATATCCTTTTATTAAAGAGTTAATTTTATTGAGATCTCTACTTGAGAATATATCAATATATGTTTGTTCATCTGCATTGATATAAAGTGAATTAATGGAAAGTTCTTTTATAATATCACTAACAAGGGTGGTTTTTCCTACTTGTCTTGCACCATATATAACAACAACCTTATCTGTTGAGTTTATAGCACGTGCGATTTTATACTCCTAGGAATCACACATTTTTCACTAAGTCTATACCATAACCACTGAATTAACGCAAATTGGTCGTATCAACTCGCTGAATTAACCTTAATTTGTTATACAATAAATTTGTATTACGTTTTTATTGAACTTCTAATGTATGATTAATCAATTAGTGATAGAAGTTATGCATTTACATAAAATAACAATTCACTTTCCCATTTTTCTTATGGAGTCGTATAATACGTGTATTGTTATCTATGAAAATAGTGAACACAATCTCTTCAATTACTAAATGTGTGTAATAATCATGTGAGTGTCTGCCATAATAAAAGATACTGTTATTTATCTCAATGTTGCTAAATACAGTAAACTATGCTTTAATATGTTAATGATTATAGATAGAGATATACTTTCATATATTAAAAAAATATTGAGTGGAAATCCAGAAATTATTTTACTCTATGGACCACGTCAGGCAGGGAAAACTACTTTAATAAATAATATAATAAAAGAGAGGGAGGGGGTTGTCTTTTTAAATGGAGATGATATACGTACTCAAGAGCTACTTTCAGTTGCAGACCTAAGAAGTTTACAAAATGGAATTGGTATGCCAAAAATACTTGTTATTGATGAAGCACAACGAATTACAAACATTGGATTGTCACTTAAACTATTATTTGATAATGATCAATTTCCAATTATTGCTTCAGGATCATCATCGTTTGATTTGGCCAATAAAGTTAATGAACCATTAACTGGAAGAGCAATTGTATTAAAATTATATCCATTTTCTATCTTAGAAATACCAATTAAACTTCCTAATACATCAAGAATATCAAATTTAGAAGAATATCTTCGTTTCGGAATGTATCCTAAAGTTGTAACAACTATAGGTGAAAATGAAAAGCAGGTATATTTACAAAATCTGATAAATCAATATCTGTATAAAGACATCTTGACATTTGAAACAGTTAGAAAACCAAAAAAGATTATCGATTTATTAACACTTCTTGCTTTGCAAATAGGTTCAGAAGTATCTATAGATGAACTCGCAAAGACACTCTCTATCTCAAAGATTGTTGTTGAAAAATATCTTGATTTATTAGAAAAGATGTTTGTTATCTTAAATATAAGAGGATTTAGCAGAAACCTTCGTAAGGAAATCTCAAAAACATCAAAATACTATTTTCTGGATCTTGGCTTACGTAATGCTTTGATTCAGAATTTTAATCCACTTAATATACGTAGTGATACAGGTGGGATGTTTGAGAATTTTTGTATTATTGAACGATTAAAAGCGATTGAAAATCACCAGAAATTCGCAAACTACTATTTCTGGAGAACATATGATCAAAAGGAAATAGATTTAGTTGAAGAAAGAGAAGGGAAATTATTTACATATGAATTTAAATGGTCATTAAAAGGACGATCAAATAATTCAAGTGTGTATGAATTTCAAAAGGCATATCCTAACAGTGTATATATGCAAGTCACTCCAGATAATTTAGAGTCATTTTTGACGGTAGGGGTATAAAATTTGCCTTTTTCCAAAATGGTTTAATTTATGTATAATAGGAATTGAATATGAAAGATGTAATCATTGTTGAGTCACCAGCTAAAGCAAAAACAATATCAAAGTATTTTGATGAATTCTTTGTAGTAGCAACAAAAGGGCATATTGCAGATTTGCCAAAATCAAAAATAGGGGTTGATATCGACAATGGCTTTATACCAGAATATGTTGTATCTCCAGATAGAAAGAAAATAGTAAGGGAAATAAAGAAAAATATTCCAGAAAACGGGAATGTATATATAGCTTCAGATCCTGATAGGGAAGGGGAGGCAATAGGGTGGCATATAGCTCGTGAACTTGGTTTATGCGACATAAACGGAAAAGAAAAGAAGTTAAGGGGAAAAACTACAAAATTACAAAGAATTGTATTTCATGAGATAACAAAATCTGCAATAGAGAGGGCATTTGAAGAAAGTAGAAAGATAGATATGGATATGGTGAATGCACAGCAGGCAAGAAGGATTCTTGATAGAATTGTTGGTTACATGCTTTCACCTCTTTTATGGAGGAAAATTAGATATGGATTGTCTGCAGGTAGAGTTCAATCAGTTGCCTTAAGATTAATAGTTGAAAGAGAGGATGAAAGAAATGCCTTTGTGAGTGAAACAACATATAACATATATGGAAAAACGTCCGATGTGTCATTCAAATTAGAAAAAATAGATAAAAGTGCTGTAAATATATCCAAAACAGATATTGTCGATAGTTTGATAAATGAGATAAAAGCAGTAAATAACTCAACCGGCTGGGTCATAAGTGATAAAAAAGATAGAACATTGTCGAAGTTCCCACTACCTCCGTTTATTACATCAACTCTACAGCAGGCAGCAAATAACATATATGGATTTACTGGTCAAAGAACAATGAGTGCTGCGCAGAAGCTATATGAAGGAATTAAAATTGGGAAGAACACAAAAGCATTAATTACATATATGAGAACAGATTCTACAAATCTATCTATTGATGCTATAAACAACATACGTGGGTATATTCAGAAGAATTTCTCAGATAAATATTTGCCTGATAGGCCAAATATATACACCAAAAAAGCAAAACTTGCACAAGAAGCTCATGAAGCTATAAGGTGTATAGATCCATATCTTACTCCAGACGAAGTTCGGGGATATCTGTCAGAGGATGAATATAAGGTGTATTTATTGGTATGGAGGAGAAGTATAAGCTGTCAAATGACACCATATAAATTTCTTTCCACTAGTATTTTCCTTATAGATAAAGCAAATCCAGATAGATTTTTGTTTAAAACTCAAGGTTCTGTTGTTCTATTTGATGGTTTCAGATCTATTGAAATGACTAAAAGAGCGGATGTTATACTTCCAAATTTGAATAAAGGGGATAATATCAAGTTCTTATCAATTGAGCAGGAGGAGGTTGTCTCACAACCTCCAGCAAGATATACAGATGCATCACTTGTTAAGGTGCTTGAAAAAAATGGTATAGGAAGACCATCCACATATGCTCCTATCATTCTTACAATAATTCAAAGGGGGTATGTATATAGAGAAGGTAAGCAGCTTATACCTACTGATACAGCTTATGCTGTAAATAATTTGCTTGTAAAGAATTTCCCGGAAATTGTAGATGTAGGTTTTACTTCAAGTGTTGAAGAAAGTCTTGATAAAATTGCCGCAGGGAAGGCAGAGTATTCAAAAGTATTATCTGATTTTTACAATCCATTTGTAGAAGAATTAAAGAGTAAGGAGGGGTCGATTGTTAAGGATGACTACACTGTTTTAGGTCAGACTGATGAAAAATGTCCAGTATGTGGAGGTGATATGGTTATAAAGCTTGGAAAATTTGGCAGATTTCTTAGTTGTAAAAAATTCCCAGATTGTAAAGGAATAAAATCAATAGGGGAGGAGCTAGCTAATGAAGCTTGTCCAGATTGTGGCAAGGATTTGTTAATACGAAAAAATTCTAAGGGAATAAAATATATAACATGTTCAGGATATCCGGATTGTAAATACACTGCTCCTATGAAAACAGGCATATTTTGTCCTAATTGCGGATCTGAACTTGTTGAAAGAAAGAGCAAATGGGGTAAGTTTTTCTATGGTTGTAGTAAGTATCCAGAATGCAAATATATATTAAATAAGAAAAAAGATGATGAAGAAACAAATGCAGATATACAAGAAGCTAAGTGAAATTTATTCATACAAGACAATTCTAAAATTTAATAACAATTGGCAATGTCTTGTTGCTATTATGCTATCGGCACAATGTAGAGATGTAATGGTAAATAAAGTAACAGACACGTTATTTAAAAAAAGACCTGATGTAAAAGATTACCTGTCAAATGGTTTTGAGAATGAAATATCATCGTTGAATCTATACAAAACTAAAGCAAAGAATATACTAAGTTGTGCCAATATATTAATTGATAAATATGGAGGCGTTGTACCATCTAGCATGGATGATCTCATAAATCTTCCAGGCGTAGGAAGAAAAACTGCTAATGCTGTTCTTTTTCATTGCTATAACAAATCAGTAGGAATTGTTGTAGATACACATGTAACCCGTGTGTCTAACAGGTTAGGTCTCTCTACTAACCATAATGCAGAAAAGATTGAAAAAGACTTGTGCAAAATTTTTCCTGAAAACATGTGGGGAAGGATTTCTAACTTAATGATTGGTTTAGGAAGGGATAAATGCAGTCCTAAGAACCCTAAGTGTGATACTTGTTCAATAAATAAATATTGTGATTACTTTAATTCAACTGAAAAAAAAGTTAATAAACAACCAGGGGTGTTTATTCGATAGTACTTTAATAAATATTAGAAGTATTGACTTGTTTAAATAATTCCTCTAAACTTACTATTAGTCTTCAATAAATATTTAATAACTTTATGGACTATAGAAAACTACTTGCAGGATATAAAGCAAATCAGAATGACTTAAAAATTACTGAATATATTGACCATTTTGTACAAAAAATATCAGAAACTACAATTGATAACATATCTTTGAATAGTAAACAAAGGCAGTCGTTCTTTGAGGAAATATATTCAATACTTTTGTATTCAGGTATATACATATATCCGTTTGATGTTCATAGAATGGTATTTTTTAATGAATCAAGTGCGGAAGTAGCCCCAATGTACCAAAAAACGATACATAATATTAGGAGATTTTTGGAGTATGTGTATAACTACTATTCTAAGAGTGAGGCTACTATAGATGAGAAATATTTTAGAAGTGTTAACTTTAATGTAGCAAAAGATATATACCCAATAATGGAAATAGGGGAGTATGCTAAAAATATATCAGAAGATGATAAACACATACTTGTTGATAGCTTATCGTCAGACAATCACATAATAAATGCTGGCCTATTTTTGTATTTAATGTATAATATGTCTCCATTTGCATATTTCAATGAATTTACCTCATCTCTTACAGTATTAATGTATCTATATAAAAATGGATATTCATTATTAAATTGTAATTGTGTGTTTAGGAATTGCGTTGCAAATACTGGTAAATTAAGAAGCCTTTTGAAGAAACAAAATTCAATATCTAATTTTGTTTCTTTTTTCCTAGATTGTCAATTGCAGGAAATTAAAGATGTATATAACTACTATCAAGCCCCTAGTATCTCTGCAAAGAGTTCATTTCTTGATATATCACTTTCTGATAGTGAAATTGAAATTGTTCAGAAAATAAAGAATGATGGATTACTAGGGAAAATTGAATCAGATGATGATAAGATATCCATTAGAAAATTAGTGAAATTAGGTGTTGTAAAGGTAACTAAAACAAGGAAATATATTTTGAAGAGATATCCTAAGGAGTTAATTCATTGATAACCTTAAAGGAAAGACATATACTTGCTGTTTCACTTCTTAATACATTATTGGATAATCTTAAAGCATATGAGTTATTATTTCTTCTCAATGATTCTATTTCGTTTTTAGAGAAACCTCCTTCTGGTCCAGCTGTAATATATATATCAATGTAGTTTTTACTATCCGACAAATTATCTTTACTACATATATCACTTAAATTTGTGTTTCCATCTATATCAGCAAATACTATGGTAGGGGATAAATCATTATTTTGATTGCTCTTTGATACACTCCTTATTATATCAACCAAATTATCATGTTTTTTCCTCTCTATAAACTCAATCGATGGTATATGAATTCTACCTGATTGCATACATGCTTCTTTTGCAATTTTGTTTAATCTAGTTATTTTTGCTTCGCTGATATTTAATGGAATGCTGTGTTCTGCTTTAAACAGTAGAATTTTATCTATGCCTATTTCAGTTACTTTCTGGACTACCCAATCCAATTTATCCAATTTCAAGAGAGGTTGAACTAATACTACCTTTATCTTATCATCATCTGAAGCATGACATGTATCAGTAGGTATTTCATAATCTGTAAAATACATTTCATTTCCCTCTAGTGTGAGTTTTCCTTTTACAATTCTGTTCTCTATAACAGCATTAATACTGTCCCCATGTTTTTTCCCTTCTACCGTGAGGTGCTTTTTATCTACTCTATTGAATACATATTTATGAGTAAATGTATCATATATTGGAAAATATATTCTAGACATTTGGTTTTAGATTATCTGGTAAAATAATTGTAAACTTGGTTCCTACTCCATATGTGCTATCAACTTCTATTTCTCCTTTATGTAGATCTACTATGTTTTTAATAATATATAGGCCTAGGCCAAGTCCTCCTTGATGTCCTCCTATGTTATCAATTCTGTGAAACATTTTGAATAAATCATTTTTTTCTTCTTCCTTTATACCTCTTCCTTCATCTTTGATTGATATTTTAATGAATTGCGGTACCTTCTCAACACTTAATTCAATTGTTCCTTTATCTGAGTACTTTATTGCATTCTGTACGAGGTTGTCTATAACTTCACGTAATCTAACTGGATCTGCAAATATAGCAGGAATATCGTTTATAGGGGTAAAAATGAGAGTGAGATTTTTACGCTTTGCCTCTATTTGAAATTCTTCAGTTGCCAATTCCATAATTCTTTTTATATTTACTTGTGTTAAGACTAATTCCATTCTGTTTGTGTTTATTCTTGAGGTTTCAAGTAGAGTATTCAATATATTCATTCCTCTGTCAGCTGATTCCTTGATCATTTCAAGCTTATCTGTAAGTGACGGATTACCGTCATCTAAATGTGTATCAAATATGAGTGCAATTGCATTCTTTATTACTGTTGCTGGTGTTCTTAATTCATGTGCAGTAATAGACATGATATTGTCTTTTCTTTTGACCTCCTCTTCCAGATTCTTTATGGTTTCAAGCAGTTTGTTGCTATTCTCTTTTAGGAATATATTTGTATATATCTCAAGAATCTTTCTTATTGTTTTTTCATTTACCCTATCAAAATATACTGATATTTTTAATGAGTTCCCATAATCATTATTTATTGCCTTTTTTTTATGAAGCTCATGCAAGAGTTTTTCGTTTGGCATATCAATTATTTCAGTATCAATGTTTGAAAACGTATCACCATTATTCTCAATTTTTATATACGTATTAAGCACATTCTCAAAGAAAGAAACCATAGAGTAGGGGGATATGTCCTTAGATAAAAAATCAAGGAATTTCAAATATATATTACTGTCATTTTCGTAGAATTTAAAAATATATATGGAAACGAATTTAAGGTCTTCCAATTCTCGGCTATTCAATTTCTTACCTGAACTTCCATATATACATACATGCTCTGTTTCTGATCCTTTTCCAATTACAGTGTATCCGAAGTATTTTATATCTTTGTTGTATATATATTGGTCAATTCCATCCTTACTAATTCCTTTAAAAAAGAAATCTGAAAAATCTTTAACCTTATCTAAATTTGAAAGTGTTATCTTCTTGACTATGAACTCCTCAGGGAATATGACAATACCACTTGGTGTTGATATTACAAATGTGTTTATTCCAAATCTATCTAAAATATATTCTATAGCACTTGATTTATCTGTATTAAACAGGTCAATAAACTTAAAAAACCATGTATCACTTCTTTTAGTAAACATCAACATTGTATGTATACACACAGTATATATTCTTTTATATGAATTAGGCAAGAAGATGGATTAAAAAACAATTGAGTGATAATATCTACTTTACATTTTACACATATGTAGATATAATAGCAGTCAGTAACAAGTGATATATGAGAAGTTTTTCTTCCCATTGTTTTTTGTATGGGTAATTTATCACTGGTGATTAAAAAGAAAAATATATATGAAAAAAATATTACAAATAAGAGATCTCGTTGATGCTGGTGTGTATTTTGGACATTCAAAGAAGAGAACCAATCCTAAGATGGCTAAATACATTATTGGCTTTAGAGATGATTACTACGTTATAGATCTTTATCAAACAATTGAATTGCTGGATGAAGCATTGAAGGTAATTGCAAATACTGTAGAAAACAAAGGGGATATCCTTTTTGTTGGAACAAAGAAACAGGCACAGGATTTAGTTGAATCCTATGCAAAGAAGTGTAACACAATGTATGTTTCTACAAGGTGGGTTGGCGGTCTTTTAACTAACTTTTCAATAACAAGGAAAAGTATAGATAAGATGTTGAAATTACATTCACTTCTTGAAGGTAATGTTGAAAATAGGACAAAACAAGAAAAGTTATTAATGTCTAGGGAATTAGCACGTTTAGAAAATACTTACAATGGTATAAAGGATATGGTTACATTACCTAGTCTTTTAGTAGTTATTGATTCAAAACAAGAAAAAACTGCAATTAAGGAAGCAAAGAAGATGGGCATTCCTGTTATAGCTCTTGTTGATACAAATAGTGATCCTGAAATAGTTAATTATCCAATTCCGGCAAATGATGACGGAATGCAATCAATTGAGTTATTTCTATCTATGTTTGCAGAAACAATACTTGATTCAATGGCTAGTGTTAAGAATGGAACTGCTGGAAAATCAGAAATAACGGAAAATCAATCAAATAATCAAAACTCTTCAAAGAGAGTGGTAAAATCATCAAGGGGATTAATGTAAATATATGTCAAATTTAGAAATAATAAAGAAATTAAGAGAAGAAACTTCAGTAGGTATTCTTGATGCCAAGAAAGCACTTGAAGCTACTAACAATAACTTTGAAGAAGCAAAGAAATGGATTAGAGATAGGGGATTATCAAAATCCGCTGAGAAAAGCAGTAGAGTAGCTTCAGAGGGAGTTATTGGAAGCTATATACACCAGAATAAGAAAATAGGGGTGTTAGTAAAAGTATCATGTGAAACAGATTTTGTAGCTAGAACAGATGAATTCAATGAATTTGCTCACAATCTTGCAATGCAAATTGCTGGAATGAATCCAATATATGTTTCAATTGATGACATCCCTGAAGATGAATTATCGAGATTAAAAGCAGAATTTGCAAAGGAAGCTGAAGGAAAACCGGATTTAATAAAAGAAAAGATAATTGAAGGTAAAATAAACAAATACGCTGAAGAATTCTGCCTTCTTGAACAGGCATATATTAAAGACGATAAATTGAAGATAAAGAATTTGCTTGGTGAAATGGTTTCAAAATTTGGTGAGAACATTAAAGTTACAGAATTCGTTTTATTAAAAATATAAGATGGACGAAAAAGATATAAAAAACAAAATGGATAAATGCTTAACGGCATTTATTGATAATATAAAGGTGATAAGATCATCAAGAATAGATACATCAATTGTTGCAGGAATAAATATTGATGTATATGGAGCAAAGATGCGTCTTAATCAGCTTGCAGTTATTTCTACACCAGATCAAAGAACAATACTTGTTGAAGTATGGGATAGAACTGTACAGGATGATGTAATTAAGGGAATACTCGCAGCAAACATGGGTTTCAATCCAGTTAAGGAAGAAGGTCATATTCGTATAAGAGTACCTGAGTTAAGTAAAGAGAGAAGAGAAGAATTAATTAAGTTAGTTGCAAAGTATGAGGAAGATGCAAAGATAGCTTTAAGAATGGTAAGACAGAATTACATGGATGAAATTAAAGCAGATTCTACAATCAGTAATGAAGAAAGAAATTCAATTCAAACCAATGTCGATAAGATTATAAAGGACTATAATGAACGTCTATTCGTACTCTCTGCTTCAAAGAAAGAAGAGATATCAAGAGTATAGTTATATAATATCTATATATTTTTATGGCTGAAAAAAGTTCAGAAAGCAAAGAAAACAAAAGTAATACCACTATTTATTGTGTTGACGATAGGTACAGAGTAGAAGGCGGTATAAGATTTCCTGGTGGTGGTTTTGGATTACTTTTACTATGCACAAGAATATTTGATATACAAAGTTCCGAAACATTAAAAGAAATATTTAATTATTTATCTGAGCGTAATATTGGGTTTGAGATTCATGGAGATCATGGACATGATGGAAATGGGAGAAGGCGTGATACATTTGATGGTGGGTGCGGGTTTGCAGCAGCAGCAAAAGGTGAAGAAGGCAAAGCTAATCATTTTGGTGTTACTGCTGAACAATTCAACATTGTTAAAGATTTTGTTGAAGGAAAGGTTAAGGAAAATAAAATTTTAACTGTTTACTTAGAGGGGAAGCATGAAGCTACAGAAATGTTTGTGTATGATGAAGTTAATCCATTAAAATACATTATTAATAGGTTGGTAAACTCTGTAAAGAACACATTTTCTCCACATTCTAAAGATAATGTGAAAGGCAATGATAAATACTATATATGTACTAGAAGTGAAGTTATTGAATTAGTAAAGATGGTAAGAAATCATTTTAATCAATATAAAGAAATAAGTGATGAAGAAATTATTTCTGCGATTGATACTTTTATAAATGGAACATGTAATGCTTTAGGGGCCACTAGAAGGCGTGTAGCATATACAGAAATATTCGGTCGAGTTTTAAGATAATTTATAGTTAGTGTATGTTCTTCTGGTGTATTTCCCTAATTTAATGTATCATTAGGAAAGTTATGTTAGCTCTTCTTTTTTTCATATTAATAATTGCAATATTAGTTGGTGTTCATGAATTTGGTCATTTCATTACAGCAAAAACATTAGGTGTAAAGGTTGATGAATTCGCTATTGGATTTGGCCCTAAAATATTCAGCTGGAGATTTAAGAAGGGGAGCAGAGAGACATTGTACAGAATTAATCTAATTCCTCTTGGCGGATATGTGCAGTTGAAGGGTGAGGGAGATTTAAATGATGCGGAAGGGTTTGAAAATATTCCGGGATGGAAAAAATTACTGATTGCATATGCAGGTGTATGTATGAACTTACTTCTTGCCTTCTTTATCTTCTCAATATATATTTTTTCATTTAATTTTAAACAGTACATACCAGAAATAATTCCATTCAGTGTTCCTTTAGGACATCAAAGTGTAGTATCCACCCTTATTGTTGATACAGGAGATAAAACATCTCCAATATATAAATATAACCTTAATTCAGAATATGTAGTAAAAAAAGCTGGTGATATAAATAACCCAAGTATAACTCAAGTGCAGAATATAATAGGGGAGTACAAGGGAAGGAATTTATCTATGAAATTGGAAGATATGGAGAATAGTAATCATGTTATAGATATAAACGTTGTGCCAAGGGTAAATCCTCCTAGTGGAAAAGGAAGGGTTGGTATCATGCTTATACCTGCATATAAAATATATTTTACAGGATTCCAGAAGCCATTTTCAGGTATCTTCTATTCAATAGATATGCTTGAATATAACGTGTATGGAGTGTATCAGTTATCAAAAATTGCAATAGTTACAAAGACGCCTCAAGTTGTTACAAGTGCAGTTTCAGGTCCGGTTGGAATATATGAAATAACAGGTAGTGTATACAAGACAGAGGGGTTGTGGGGGGTTGTAGATATTCTTGGATTAATGTCAATTGCACTTGCAATAATGAATTGTTTACCTCTTCCAGCTCTTGACGGGTTCCTTGCCCTAATAACCATCATTGAGATGATTTCTAGAAGAAGAATTCCAAATAGAGTTAAAGAGGTTATAGGGACTATAGGTATAGTCTTCTTAATACTTTTGTCTATAGCTGTTACGCTTAATGATTTATATAACTATAACATAATATCTGGTATATTGACGTTGTTTAAGCATGTATAGGCACTATATAACGCTATTAGTGATATGTAATTCTATTAGAAAATATTTTTTTCTAAGTTTGCCCAGGGATATAAATATGTGGTATAATTCTTGTGTTGTTATGGAGGTGGTATTTAATGGCTGTAGTACTAAGAGATAATGAAACATTGGAGTCAGCATGGCGAAGATTCATGAAAGAATTGCTTGCCAGTGGGACTATTGACGAACTTAAAAAGAGGAGTTTCTACATAAAACCTTCTGTAACCAAGTCTGCTATAAAGAGACAATATAAGAAAACTCAACGTAGACATAGTAAAGCAGTAAGAAAATCAAGAAAAAATATGTAATTTATGGAATTAATAGATACATTAGGCTTGGATATAGTTATGGAAGCAAAGGGAGGTAATTACTTTGCAGTTTCTGTTATTCGAGTATTAAAATCAAAATTACAAGCTTGTGAAATTTCATTGCGTGGCATAAGGTATATGAATAAAGATGACGAATTTAAGGTCGTCATGAAGGAAATAAAGGAAAGAGAAGAGGCAGTTGAAATGTATAAAAAAGCTAATAGACCAGAAAAAGCTCAGGAAGAGTTGGATGCTATTGCAATTGTTAGAAGATATCTTCCAGTTCTTGTAGGTGAAGACGTCCTTAAACCAATGGTTGATAAAATTGTAATTGATTTAGGTGAGAGAGCAAGTAAAAACATGATTTACAGGATGGTGAATTCTAGAGGATTGTTTTTTGATAGTGCTGTACTTAATAAAGTAATTGATGATAAATTAAAATCATTACAGAAATAAGGAGAGTATATATGTGGGTAAGGTGAAAACAGTTCACACATTATATATTCTTGTTAACGCACATATATCTCGCGTAAGTGTAAATTAATTGATAAACATGAGAGTAGGATATATTTACAGAGATAACTTTAACTGTGATTTTTTAAAAAAGGAAAAATTAAATCCATACATTCTCAGTATATCAAAAGAATTAAGGAAGAATAAATTTCCTCCATATAGAAAATTATCTGATATATCCATGGTGTTCGTTTCAGTAAAAGAAATAAGGTCACTAAACAGAAAGTTTAGGAATATTGATAAAGCAACTGATGTATTAAGTTTCGAAAGTGATGAAGATGGTGCTGGCTATTTAGGTGACATTGTTCTTTGTCCTGAGGTAATTCAGAAATATGCAAGAAAATTTTCTGAAGAATTCGAAAGAGAGTTAATAAGAGATATAATTCATGGTATAATGCATTTGTTAGGAGCAGATCATAAACATAGTTTGAATATGGTTGAACCTATGTTTGTACTGCAGGAGAAAATCTTAGATAAGGTGTATGATAATATTAATAGGATTAGGTAATCCAGGAAATAGATATATGTTGAACAGGCATAATGCTGGATTCATGTTCTGTGACTATTTTATTCAATATTTAAATAAGGAGCACTCAATCACATCTTCAAATGGTGAAGCTTTTAAATCTGAAATATATGAAATTAAGAATGGAAAAGAAAAGTTGTTTGTTTTAAAACCGCAAACATACATGAATGATAGCGGGTGGTCTGTTTATGAATTCTTAAAATACAGAAAATTTAAATTCAACTCAAAGAATACTGAGAAAATAATAGTAGCATCAGATGAATTGGATATGAAATTCGGCACATATAAAATTAAGAGAGATGATTTTGAGCCAAATAAACCACGCAAGTATTCACAGCATAATGGAGTTCATTCAGTTGAAGAGAGCCTAATCACATTAGGCGGTAACTATAACTACTCATTTCTAAGATTGAAAATAGGGGTTGATAATAGGGGAGAGGGCAGGAAATTATCTGGAACTGAATATTTACTTTCTAATTTCAGTCAGGAGGAGCAAAATGTGATGTATAACGACATATTTCCAAATGTATCCAGTCTACTATATTCTTCAATTTATTCATCTGATGCCTTTAAAAAGCATAAATATGACAAAATAAATTCTGATGACTCTAACGAACTGAAAGATAATGTTATTGAAGTAGGTAATTCAATAAATGAAACTCAGACTACTGATATAGCCAATTGATATCCTATTTATGGAAAATATTAAAGAAAAGATTGAGTCTTTAATTGCAAAACATCCAAAGTTTAATACCCTTAAAGATAAATTAATTGAGGGCAATAATTCTAAGCCATATATATTTATTGATGGTGTTCCACAGGTGCTTGTTAGTGTTTTTGTAGAATCTCTTTCAAACTTTGTTCAATCAAACATATTATATACTGAAGAATATGGAGATGATGCTCCTCAATTATCTGGTGAAAAACAATTCTATATACTTAAAAAACATACTGTAGTCTCATACAAGGAGCTTACAGGTATATTACAGGATTTAGGCTACGGGAAAGAATCAGAAGAGGACTTTGTTGTAAGAGGTGAGGTGATTGATATTAAGACAAAAAGTGTAATTATTAGGATTGGATATGAGTTTGATAAGGTTATGAGTATTAGACTTATAGATAGAATAACTAATATTGTTATGTATAGAAGCGAATTCTGCATAATACCAAGAAGCGGCAAGGATATCATATTGTTTGATTATGAATTTAATCCTCCTTTATTTGAAAAGCTACTTGTCTTTTCAAATAGAAGGGGAGCAGAATCTGATGTGCATTTTGATTTTAAAGTAATTCCCTATGTATTTAAGAACGATAATGTACTTGTAAGTGAAATAGCAAAAAGATATGAAGGTAAAACAATATTTGTAACAGAGAAACCAGATGAATTAAAGACACGTATAAATAGCCTGGACATAACTGGAGATATAGAGATTGTCAAGGGAAGATTTGTCTCCGGATTTAGTTCAAATACGTTAAACACATCAGTGTTTACCTCTAAAGAATTGGAAGGTAAGATTACCCTCACTACCGACATACTAGGAAGTAATAACGTTTCACTTCTTTTATCAGAAATTAGTATTGGTGACTATATAGTTCACGAAGACCATGGAGTTGGAATATATAACGGGGTGATTACTAAGGAGATAGAAGGTGAACTTCACGAGTATTGTCTGGTTGTATATAAGAACAACGATAAACTTTATGTTCCTCTTGAAAAAATATCAAAATTGACAAAATATATTGGAGCTAATGGAAGAACACCTAAATTAACAAGATTAGGCTCAAGTGAATGGGAATCGCTGAAAAACCGTGTCTCGAAATCAATAGAAAATATTGCTCATGAATTGCTTCAGATATATGCACTTAGATCAATGGTTAAGAGAGAGCCTATTAATATTGAAAAAGATATTGAGAAAGATTTTGAAAATGATTTTCCATATACTCTAACTTCAGGTCAATTAAGGGCATTAGAGGATATATATATGGATTTAAATCAAAGTAAGCCGATGGATAGATTGATAGTAGGGGATGCAGGCTTTGGTAAAACTGAAGTAGCACTTAGAACTGTCTTTTCTGTTGCTTCAAAGGGTTATCAATGTGCAATTATTGCACCAAGTACAGTACTTGCCAATCAATTGTATGAGGTATTTTCAAAGAGATTGAATAAGTATGGTTTTAAAACAGAGCTTTTTTCAAGATTCTCAAGCAAAAGTGATAACAAAAAGGGAATTGAAAAATTAAATAACGGTGAAGTACATGTTGCAATTGGCACACATAGGCTTATACAAAAGGATGTTAAATTTAAGAACCTAGGACTGGTAGTTATAGACGAGGAACAGCAATTTGGAGTAAAACAAAAAGAATACCTAAAATCAATAAGGATTGAGACTAACTGTCTTGCAATGAGTGCAACACCAATTCCAAGAACACTACACATGTCACTTAGTGGAGCCAGAGATATTTCTGTTATATCAACCCCCCCTAAAGGAAGAAAAGCTGTTAATACATTTACTCTTGAGAAAGATTACAAAATAATTGCAGATATAATAAGGAAACAGGTAAATGATGGTTTTCAAGTATATTTTCTGCACAACAGAATATCCAATATATCAAGTGTATACTCGACTCTTATTGAGTATCTTCCAGTTGAAGAATTTAACATATCATTTGCACATGCAAGAATGGTGTCCTCAAGGATAAAAAAAATATTCAATGACTTTAAAAACAAAAAAATTGATGTACTTATAGCTACAAATATAATAGAGAACGGATTGGATATACCAAATGCAAATTGTATATTCATTGATAACGCATACAATTTTGGTTTAGCTCAACTATACCAGCTTAGGGGTAGGGTAGGGAGGAGTAATACAGAATCATATTGCTATTTACTCTATCCAAAAGATCATATAATAGATGGTGCATCAAAACAAAGAATACTTGCCCTATTAGATAACGATGAACTTGGTTCAGGATTTAACATAGCAGTAAAGGATCTTGAAATAAGGGGGGCAGGGAACCTACTTGGGAAGAATCAGCATGGTAATGTTAACTCTATTGGTTTTGAACTCTATACAAAGTTATTATCAATGGAGGTGAATAAACTAAAGGTATAAAACCCTATAGTGGTAATATTTGACAAAAAGCTAAAGTTGTGGTAGTATCCTGAGTTTTGCAGTAAAGCAGTCTCCAAAATGCCAAGTTAGATTAGTCTTATAATACAAACAGGCAGTCTAGTTTTGGTAAGTTGATGTTGTCTGTAGAATTTCTTTTATTTGAGATAGTTTC
>JAKAPS010000015.1 GCA_021806925.1 bacterium
TTTCTTTCCATATATCTGAAGGGGTATATTTTTTACTTGCCAGCCATCTGGATACTGCATCATGAGACAGTTCAATTGGAGAAACTTCACTTAATGCTTGCGCCGAGTATCTTTCCGCCGTTGCTGTGATAAATGCTGTATATAATTCTTTGCTACATTTGTATTTCATTATGGAATACTTATTTATCCCATTTTACCATATCATTCGCGATACTCGTGACTTAATAGAAATACCATTGTATCAGCATTTGGACTACTGAAGTTAGAATCACTTATCAGTACTATTTTACCGTTATAATCAATAGGTATAATTTCATAAGTATTGAATTCAGTGTAATTATTATAGTAATTTGTTTTAATAAAATCATCTTTATACAACTTTAGTTCGTCCCTTCGGAAAACTAGTTCGAAAAATTTAGCATGCCTTTCAAATATATTTAATGTCCTATCAAATACTTTATATAGATCAAGATAATATATCATCACTCTATTAGGAAGTTTATTTTCATTTCCCATTGAATCATCAAATACCATTATGCAGTGGATTATATCATATATATCTCTACACAATTATATATAAAGGAACTCTTTTATTGATATAAAAGCAATATTTGTATACAGTTGAAATTAAAAAATTACATGTATATACTTTTATTAATGGCAGGATTCTCAGACACTAATGGACAACAAATAAGTGAACAACACTATAATAGTTTAGAAGATTATATCAAAGCACTTCAACCACATAGTGGATTAATTCTTTGTCTTCCTGGTACACCACAAGATCAGCAATTATCAAAAGGAGAGCATCAAAAACAAATAGAAGTACATAATAAAGGACATGATGATGTACCTGGTGTTATAAATTTTGGTGACATACTAATCATTCAGGCTTGTAATGAAGAATATACACCTATAGGTAAATCAAATATCTTTAGACTCGTAGGTCCGCTTGAAATAATCAATAAACAAAGTTTAGATGGTATTCAAGACATTTCATACTTATCACCTCTTGGATCAAAATTACTCAACGTAACTCTTATTTCTAATGATGAAGATCATGGATATGCAAAAATAGAATATGTTTTAGATTCAGGTGAAGAAAGATATGCAATTGCACGAGTTTTGTAAAGTAAATTCCTTTATTATATATTTCCAATTGATTTAAAGATCTTTTGGACCACCACTATAAAGTGTTACAAATATATCCGCATACCCTAATCCAGCATCTTCTAATCTATAGAGCCTAGATATTTCATTCCTTATTTCATCTAGTGAAGAAATTGAAAGGTTTGCATTTACAACATATTTTCCTAGTGGATCCGTTGTTTGAGTCATAGTTTGCTTTACTACTACAGTATTATATCCAGAATTCACTACAATAAAATTTACACCACTAACTTCTCTGCTACCAATATGAGTACTCACAACAATAACATTTGCACCTTCTGGTAAACCATAACTTTCTTCGGAAGTTACTTTCCTGTCTAAATCATCGATATCAACATCTTCAAGTATATCCTTTAAGATTCGTAGTTCTTCTTCGGTTGAGCCTGTTTTTCCACTTGTACTATTAACTAAAAGTTGAGAAAGATTATTATCCTCAAGAGCTTTTAATACTGCAGCACTTCAATTTTGATTTTGCACAGCACTAGCAAGAACAGAAAGGTCTATTCCTTTATAATCCTCATCATTTATTTTATATTCACCCATTTTTTAATAATAATAGAAAAACTTTTTGAGATTCCCGCGGCAGTTACCTATCTTCCCAGAGCCCATGGCTCAAGTATTTTAAGCGATGGAGCGTTTTACTTCTTAGTTCGATATGGATAAGGTAGTTCCACTCCGCTAAGACCACCGCAGGAATTAGCTCAAAAAAAACTAAATAGAATATGATTTGTGATCAAATTAGTAAAATTTCGACCATTAGTACTCCTTGGCTGAATACATTACTGTACTTACACCTAGAGCCTATCACTTCGAAAAATCAATAGCAAGCTATCAATTCTCCAAATAACCTTGTAGTCTACAAGGGGTCTATAAGGATTTCTAATCTTAGGAATAGCTTCGCGCTTATATGCTTTCAGCGCTTATCAAAATAGAAACGTAGCTACCCAGCGTCATGCTCCTGACGGAACAACTGGTACACTAGAGGTTTCCTAATCTCGGTCCTTGCGTACTAGAGATTAGCTCCTTCAGAAAATCCAACGCCCACACCGGATAGAGGCGAACCTGTCTCACGACGGTTTAAACCCAACTCACGTGCCATATTAATAGTTAAACTCACTAACCCTTGGGACCTTCTACAGCCCCAGGACATGACGAGTCGACATCGAGGTGCCGAACCTTGCCGTCGCTATGAACGCTTGGGCAAGACGAGCCTGTTATCCCCGGGGTAACTTTTATCCATTAATCTTAGACGCATCCACTTGCAATTCTAAGGGTCACTTTGTCCCACTTTCGTGACTGCTCGACTTGTATGTCTAACAGTAAAGCTCTCTTATGCCAATACACTCTACATTCCATTTCCATCGGAATTGAGAGAACCTTTGAATACTTACGTTACCTTTTAGTAAGTAACCGTCCCAGTTAAACTAGCAACCAGACATTGTCCTCTTACAGGATAACTGCAAAAGTTAGGGTTAAAAAAACAAAAGAGTGGTATTCCACTGTTGACTCCATAAAGGCTGACGCCCTTACTTCATAGTCTCCCACCTATTCTCTACAATTGAATATTTAACTCAATGCCAAGTCCCAGTAAAGCTCCACGGGGTCTGTTTGTCCGGGTGCAGGTAGGCCGCATCTTCACAGCCATTTCAATATTCGCCGAGCCTCCTCTCAAGACAGTGCTTAAGTCGTTACGCCATTCATGCAGGTCGCCGATTAAGCGACAAGGAATTTCGCTACCTTAGGACTCTCATAGTTAGAGCCGCCATTCACCAGTACTTCAGTTACGAGCTTCATTGTATAAATACAACTAACCCACTTCTTTAATATTCTGGCATTGGGCAGGCGTCAGCACCTATACATCATCTTTCGATTTAGCAGGTACCTGTGTTTTTATTAAACAGTCGCTATAGCCTAGTTTGTGCCCCCTTCCGAAAAACCAGAAGGGCTGTTTTATTCCAAAGTTACAACAGTAATTTGCCGAGTTCCTTAAGAGGAGATGACTCGATCGCTTTAGTATACTCTACCAGTCTACCAGTGTCGGATTACGGTACGAATAAAATAGATTCTCGCTAGAAGTTTTTCCCGCATACTGAATATTCAAATTTCCAAAGTATTGCTACTTCAAATTTCCATCGCAACTCGACTACATTCTAGAAAGTGGATTTACCTGCTCTCTAACGCCTTGTTGTTTAGAAGCGTAAGTCATAAAGCTCTTGAAATTCTCCAATATGTACACTCCATTGCTAATAACGAATCTACTTTAGTACAGGAATATTAACCTGTTATCCATCGACTACGACTATTTGTCCTCGCCTTAGGATCGACTAACCCTCAGTTGATTAACATCGCTGAGGAACCCTTAGACTTCCAGCGAATATGTTTTTCACATATTTTCCGCTACTCATGCCGACATACTTACTTCCATACTCTCCAGATGTCCTCACGGTCATCCTTCAAGGAATATGGAACACTCCCCTACCAAATAACAGACAATAAAATCATCTGTTGTTTCCGCAGTTTCGGTACTAAACTTCAGCCCCGTTGAATTGTCGGTGCAAGATTCCTTCGCCGGTGAGCTATTACGCACTCTTTAAATGATGGCTGCTTCTGAGCCAACATACCGGATGTTTTAGAATTCTCACATCCTTGTCCACTAAGTTTAGATTTTGGGACCTTAACTAGCGATCTGGGTTGTTTCCCTTTAGACTAATGAAGATTCGACCTCATAGTCTGACTCCTGTAATAAAAAAACTGAAGCATTCGTAGTTTGACAGGATGTGGTAGGTTAAAAAACCCCCAACGATCCAATCAGAGCTCTACCTCTCCAGCCAAAAATACAAGGCTAGCCCTAAAGCTATTTCGGGGAGAACCAGCTATTTCCGTGTTCGATTGGCATATAACCACTAACCACAGATCATCCAATATTCTTGCAGCAATAAATGGTTCGAGCCTCCACTGCGATTTCTCGCAAGCTTCACTCTGTCCATGGATAGATCACACGGTTTCGGGTCTAGTTCAATTTACTTAATTCGCCCTAATTAAGACTCGCTTTCGCTTAGGCTG
Source organism: bacterium (assembly GCA_021806925.1). Taxonomy (GTDB): domain Bacteria; phylum Patescibacteriota; class Dojkabacteria; order JAKAPS01; family JAKAPS01; genus JAKAPS01. Next base: position 4,234 of record JAKAPS010000015.1, read on the forward strand.
AAACTCTTAAAATCAAGTTTAACCATTGCAAACTGAACGCAACTCGCCGGCTCATTCTTCAATAGGCACGCTGTTAGACGCCTGTATTGCTACAGGACTGTCCTCCAACTGTTTGTAAGTGATGTGGTTTCAGGAACTTTTAACTCCCCTACCCGGGGTACTTTTCACCTTTCTCTCGCGATACTTGTTCACTATCGGTCATAGATTAGTATTTAGCCTTATCACGTGGTCGTGACAAATTCAATCAGGGTTTCACGTGTCCCGATTTACTCAAGGATGTATCCAAAACAAAAAGTCTAACCTTAATTTACGAGGCTGTCACTCTCTTTGGCGTTGTTTTCCAGCAACTTCTCTTAGAAAAACAATTTTGTTTCTTATTTTTTACAGTAACAAACGGATACACCTTATAACCACCCATACAATAATACTTCCTGTAAAGAAGTGAGGATATATCAAAAAGAGTAAACTCTTCTATCAATATACTCTATTCAAATATGAGTTTTGGGCTCTTTCCCTTTCGCTCGCCGCTACTCAGAAAATCGAATATTCTTTCTTTTCCTCTGCTTACTAAGATGTTTCAGTTCAGCAGGTCTCCTTTATACAACCTATTTTATTCAGTTGTAAATGTCAAAAAATTGACGGGTTTCCCCATTCGGAAATTCTTGAGTGAAAATGTTTCTTATCAACTCCTCAAGACTTATCGCAGATTAGTACGTCCTTCATCGGCTATCTATGCCAAGGCATCCACCACACACTCTTTAATATTTTACTAAAGTGATCAAAAAATCATTTTGGCGTATAAAAATAAATTTCCTACACGCGTTGATTTTACATCACATTCTATTCAGTTTTAAATGAGCTAACAAACTCTATGATTTTTCAAGAAAAAACTTAAAAAATCATACATTCGCTATATGTACAATCTTTTGGAGATGAGGAGACTCGAACTCCTGACCCTATCATTGCAAATGATATGCTCTGGCCAAACTGAGCTACATCCCCATAAACAAAATGGGCAACCGAGGAATCGAACCTCGCACCTCAGTCTTATCAGGACTGCGCTCTAACCGACTGAGCTAGTTGCCCTAGGTACCAAATTCCAATCAGCTTTCCAATTCTACCCAAATATATATACTCCAACAAAAAACTGTACTAATATTATACAGGTAAAACACTTCTATTGTCAAAGAACTACTAAAAAACAACTTATTATTACTTTAACAACTTAAAGCAAACACAAACATCGGGATTAATATAAATTAACTCCTTAGAAAGGAGGTGATTCAGCACCAGGTTCTCCTAGAGCTGCCTTGTTATGCCTTAACACCAGTCACTGATTTCACCGTCTTCCGGTAAGACCGAAATTCGGGTGCCACCAATTCCCATTGTTTGGCAGGCGGTGTGTACAAGACCCGAGTACGTATTCAACGCAGTTCGCTGACCTGCGTTTACTAGCAATTCCAACTTCATGCGGGCGAGTTTCAGCCCACAATCCGAACTGAGACAGGTTTTGGAGGATTAGCTCCACCTTGCGGTTTGGCTTCCCATTGTATCCTGCCATTGTATCGCGTTTGTGGCCCAAGACGTAAGAGCTATGACGACTAGACTTCATCCTCTCCTTCCTCATCATTATAGTGATGCAGTCTCCTAAGAATATTTAACATAGGATGAGGGTTGCGCTCGTTGCGGGACTTAACCCAACATCTCACGACACGAGCTGACGACAGCCATGCAACATCTGTGATAGAACTCCTTGCGGCACTCCGAAGTTTCCTCCGGATTATCTACCATGTCAAGCCTTGGTAAGGTTCTACGTTTATCATCGGATTAAACAACACGATCCACTGCTTGTGCGGGTCCCCGTCAATTCCTTTGAGTTTTAACCTTGCGGCCGTACTCCCCAGGCGGGATGCTTATTGCGTTAGCTGCGACACCCAACCTACCCATTAAAAATGAGTAGACCGAATATCTAGCATCCATCGTTTACAGCGTAGACTACACGGGTATCTAATCCGCTTTGCTACCTACGCTTTCGAGCCTTAGCGTCAGGAGGAATCCAGAGAACTGCCTACGCAATTGGTGTTCTTTCCGATATCAACACATTGCACCGCTCCACCGGAAATTCCGTTCTCCTCTATTCTCCTCTATTCTAGCAGTTTTCTTGGCGAGCCTTCAGTTAAGCTGAAGGATTTTACCAAAAACTTGCTAAAACGCCTACGCATCTCTTTACGCCCAATCACTCCGGATAACGCTTGTGACCTACGTATTACCGCTGCTGCTGGCACGTAGTTAGCCGTCACTTATTCGTTAGGTACCATCATCATTTTTCCTAACAAAAGAAGTTTACAACCCGAGGGCCTTCATCCTTCACGCGGCGTCGCTGGTTCAGGGTTTCCCCCATTGACCAATATTCCTGGTTGCTGCCTCCCGTAGGAGTTTGGACCGTATCTCAGTTCCAATGTGGCTGATCATCCTCTCAGACCAGCTACCCGTCGAAGCCTTGGTGAGCTATTACCTCACCAACAAGCTGATAGGACGCAGACTCATCCATAACCGACCTTTTAAGGGGCCTTTAATAACAAAGAAAATTCCTTGTCACCACATACAGTATTAGCACAACTTTCGAAGTGTTATTCTGTAGTTATGGGCAGATTATCCACGCGTTACTCACCCGTTTGCCACTAAAATTTACATGTATTACTACACATATCTTCCCGTTCGACTTGCATACCTTAAGCACGCCGCCAGCGTTCATCCTGAGCCAGGATCGAACTCTCATAAAAATAAAAACTATTTAAAAAGATTTGACGTTTGTGTTTGCTATTAAATTGTTAAAGAACGTTTAAGTACTTGGTAATATATCAGAAAACTTATGGACTGTCAAATGTGTGACCCAAGCAATGTGCTTATATTTAAAAATTTATCGTGAATTCTATATTGCTTTTTGAAACAGATGAATTTAGTAGTATTTATTTAAACACATTGTGTTAACTATTATATAAAAGTTATGCTTCATTAACCCAAAGTTTTATATATCTCTACGGATACAACCGCAGACAATCATGTATTGCGGTTATATCCGCAACATGTGCTATAATTATAGCGTGGATGGTATTAATATAGTCAAGAAAGTAAACATATGGTGGTTTGAAAACACATTTCGATTCAAAGTAAAAAATAGAGAGGAGTATATAGCAAAAGCGCTAGAAGATAATAAATTAGTAAAGGTATTTAGTGGAGCTAGAAGAGTTGGAAAAACATCAATAATATACTCATTAATAAATCATTATTTGGATTTGAATACAAAACCCAAAAATATAATTTATATAACTGGAGATATAAAGGAGGTGCAAACAATTAGTCTGAGAGATACCATATTGACCTTGATTGAAAAAATATCTGATAAGAATGAAGGTGTACATATATTTATTGACGAAATACAGGAAATACAAAACTGGCAAGAAGATCTTAAATTCTTATCAGATAATTTCAGTATTCATTTCATTGTTTCTGGATCATCAACATCTCTTTTAAGCAAAAAAACTTCGAAATTGACTGGAAGATTTGAATTTATAAGAGTATTACCATTAAGTTTAAAAGAATTCTGCTTATTTAAAGATTATTCCGTAAATAAAATAAACAAACTACATGTACTTGATGAGTATTTGAACACTGGAGGGTATCCAGATATAATAGGTAAATTCTTACCTGATTATTTAAAACAGATTATTGATAGCACTATATATAGAGACTTGCTTGAGGATTATGGAATAAGACAACCTAGTGTACTTGAAGATATATTGAAGATATTAGCAGATAAAATCACACTTACAGTAACTCCTTATCAAATATCGAAAATATTAAGACAGGATAATGAAAAAATATACAATTACCTTAAATACTTAGAAGCAGTATTTGTCATATACCCTATTCATGGAAATATGAGATCTAATATAGGCACATTGTCAATTCCGCCTAAGTATTATTTTAATGATACTGGAATTTTAACAGCATTCAATTTTAGAGTTAGATATGGGCATTTGGCCGAAAACGCTGTGTTTATACATTTATTGAGAAAACAATTCTTACATGAAAGATATAACCTCTTCTATAAAATAATTAATGGTCAGGAATATGATTTTTATGATGGAAGAACTTTATATGAAGTTAAAACCAATCCTAATATTGATATGAAAAATTATGAGTTATTTGCTGTAGATGAATTTTCCAGAGAAGTATTAGATACCCCCGTTATCATTGGTACTGATGAAATAAAGGAAAATATAATAAAAAATGGATACGAACTCAAATTTATTAATTTGTTTGATTTCCTGTATTCATAATACAAAGCAACACAAAAATCCCTATTTTTTGTATATAGTACTACTTCTTTTTCCCCCTCCTTATATACTTATTCTTCTCTTTTATATATTTCAGTTTTTTGCTTCCGCTTCTATACACGCGTAACAAGAAATACACACAATATATAATATATCCAAGGAGATATATTATTCCAATTAGGAAGAACATCCTCATGTCAAAAAAAGGCAAACCAAGGATTCTACTTGTATAAGCAATCAATCCTACAAGACTTATTAAAAATGTGTTTATAGATGTATATAAAAAAAGCCTTCTATTTAAATGGTTAGGAGTTATTTTTTTCAATGAAAATCCAAATGCAACAACTGATATAAAAAATAGAAGAATAAGGACAAATAATATCTCTTTGTGAAATCTGAAAGATGACGTTAAAGGATCTTCAGTAAGATAATTCCAATTCAACCATAAAAAATATTTACTCATGTACATATTATACCCCCACCAAGACAAATATTACCATCATAAAAGACAGCCGCCTGACCTGGTGATACCCCAATAGCATTAGCACCAAGTGTTATACCTATTTTACCATCTTCAAAATTCTCTGAATTTATTATTGGAATTTTTTCTCCTTGATATCTTATCTTAACTGTTTTACCTGCTAGATCCTCTTTCAAATTACCTGATATAAAGCTGTAATTTTCAATTGAGAAACTGATTGTGCTGAATTCGCTTAATTCTCCAACAATTAATTCATTCCTTTCAACATCTTTTTTAATTACGTAAACTGCATATGGTAATTTTGCAAACAATCCTTTCTTTTGACCTATTGTATATTTGCTAAGTCCAGTATGGGTTCCAACAATCTTACCCCCTGTTGTCAATATATTCCCCCCCTCTTCCATATTTTTCGAATATTCCTTTAAAAATTCCCTGTAATCCATTCCATTTAGGAAGCACAATTCCTGACTATCTGCTTTCCTGGCTGTTCTAAGACCATGGGCTTCAGCTATATCACGTATTTCGGATTTAGTGTAATCCCCTATTGGAAATATTGTTTTTGATAATATATCTTGATTTAATAGACTTAAGAAATATGTTTGATCTTTATTCATATCTTTACTTTCAAGTAGCATGTACTTTCCATTTTTCTGTGAATAGTCAATCCTTGCAAAATGCCCCGTTGCTACTTTATCAACGCCAAATTCCTTCATTTTTTCATATAGATATCCGAATTTTACAAATTTATTACATTGTAAACATGGATTAGGTGTTCTACCATTCTCAAAGCCATCTATAAAATAGTCAACAATTTGTTTTTTGAAGTATTCTCTGGCATCAAGAACAAAGAAAGGAACTTTTAACAATTTTGATATTGATACTATATATGAAGCACCTTCTATAGAACAGCATGCATTTTCAACATCAGCCATATAGCAATCCTTGCTATTCTCATTTTCCTCTCTTGACCAGAATTTCATATGAACAAGAATTACATCATAACCAGCCTGTTTAAGTAGAAGAGCTGCGACACTACTATCAACTCCACCCGACACGGCTACAGCTACTGTCATATTTTCATATTAATAAATTCTGTAAGACCTGTTTGATCTGAAACTTTCTTGTCATCCCTTATCCTAATAAGCCTTGGGAACCTTAATGCTTTCCCGCTCGAGTGAATCGATGAATAAGATATATCATCAGCTTTAACTTCAACAACTATTTGAGGTAAACAATATACATCCGGTGCAAGTTCTTTTGGAATAATATACTTGTCATACCCTTCAACACTAATATCATCAATTCTTTTTTTTAATGATTTTACAAGAGAATCAGTAAGTCCTGACCCTATTTTTGCGATTGTATAATAGTTTTCGTCATCCCCCATCAACCCCACAAGAATTGCTCCTACACCGTTGCTCCGACTACCGCTTCCTCTGTAGTAACCTAAACAAACTGCATCAATGGTATCTGTAACATGACTTGATTTCTTTAATTTTATCCAATCAAAATTCCTTATACCTGGTGTATATTTACTTAATTTATCTTTTGCAACAATCCCCTCCATACCTTTGTTAATTTGCTCTAGAAAGAAGCTATTTGCTTCTTTAACATCTGTAAAACTCATGTTATCAGTATACTTGATTACCTGGCTATAACAATCAAGTTTAAGTGATTTTAATAGATCAAGCCTGATATATAACGGTTCATTCAACAATGAATTTCCATCAAGATAGAGTATATCAAATATGAAAAATTTAAATGGTATATTTTTTGATTCTTGTTTTACGTTATATTTTCGTTTTCTTTTTATTGTATCTTGAAAAGAAAACATCTTTCCGTTATTATCAATACCAATACCTTCTCCATCAAGAATCATATCCCTTCCTATTCCTTTTAGTGCTTCTACAATCTCCGGGAAACTTTCTGTCATGTCTTCAAGGCCTCTAGTAAATATTTTCACCTCATTTTTCTTAGATAAAACATGTATATTTAGTCTTAACCCATCGAATTTTGGTTGAACTAGAGGCTCTTGTATTCTTGAAAATATATCATCAATACTCTTACCTCTTTCTACTAATTTAGGAAATATTGGATAACCTAAAGAAATATCGAGAATACTATCTGGATTTTTCCTAGCATTAACTGCAACCCTTCCAAGATCAGATGTAGCATAAAAATTCTTTTCAATATTTTCAGAATGTTCTGCCCTACCTATCACTTCTACAAGACTTCTCTCACTTATTCCACATCTAATATTTCCACTTAAACAACGGAAGAAATATTTTAATTCAACATCAGACATCCTTAATGTTGCAGAATAGAGAAGATCCTCCTTTAACTTTGAACTTCCCTTTCCAACCATCTTTGTACATTTTTCAAGAATATCAAAAACATCATGTAAATCAAGTTGATCATCTTTTTCACTAAACAATGAAAGTGATAATATTTTATCCTTTTCCTTAGGTATGAATATTGAAGCAAAATCCCCTATATCTCCTGATCTCTTTAATTTATCTGCAATTCTTCTTTTATCTTTTGAATACCTTGCGAGAACATTTATGAGTATACCTTTTCCAATATTCAATTCTTCTTTTGAAAATATAGGGTTTATTCTTGAATTTAAAAAATATATTGTTTCCTGAAGGTCAGAAGTATCTATTCTTAAAAGAAGTTCAACACATAAGTCAATCTTCATGTTTCTTGATGAAACTTCCTCTATTCTTTCTAAATTTAAACAGAAATCTTTAAAGATCATATTGAAAAGAATATGTAAAGAACTGCAAATAGGAACCAGATTGAACAAAACAATGTAATAATTCCAACTACTTTTCCTAACATACCTTCAGAAAGCCTATCATACTTACCTATTTCAAAGTGTTGTCTTATCTTAACACCATTTACCATATCAACTATCAGCATGGTTATAATTATAGATGTCAATATTCCTACTATTATTATTCCTAGTGTTGCAATATATGAGCTGACTACTCCCCTATTCAACCCTAGGTCAAACAGGATAGATTGAACAATACTATTAAATAGATTCTGTAAGAAGTCAAATACACTAAAGACATAACTCATACTATATGTATGATACATCTTTTATTGATTAGTTAGCAAATATATAACTAATCTTTTTAAATACTATTGAGAGGGGTTACATAATAGTAATGAGTATCTATAACTAAACAAACAATTTGTTTTAAATTAATATACCGAGTGAAGAGTACAAAGATATTAATATAAGGAATATATTGTATTGGACAACACGAGTTCTTGTATATGTAACGTATATGAGCTATAATAATAGTATGAGAATAAGAGAGATAGGTAGAGAAGTAGGACAAATGTGTTTTGAAGCTCGATGTAGAATAGATGATGTAATGAATGCTATAGAGAAGCCTATAACAAGTCGTTTTCGTGGTGCTCCTCCATTTACTATATATGCTGCATGTTTTGCTTTAGGTGCTATAGGAAGTTCTATAATTTTTCCACCTCTGACGGTTCCTCTAGTAATTACCGCGGCCGTCTCTATTGGTGGAGGACATTTAATTGATTTCCTTAGAGGCAATTGAAACTTTATGAATTCTTTAGTACACTGTTATTATGAGTGTTTATGACGAAAATAAACAAAACGAAGGTGCAGAATCACACGATTTTGTAATTAAGCAATATAGATTTTTTTTAAAAATTATTAAGGCTGCTCTAGATAAAGGAATTCCTTGTGATGTAAACAATTTCTTTGGTACGAAAACGGCAATGTTTGATGAATTCAACTTTACAAATGGTAAGAATAAATATAATAGAGTTAAGATATATACAACTGAAACCAGTGTTCCTGTTAATTTAGGTGAAAGAACAATAAATCAAGTTATAGAGGGGATGAGAGAACTACTTCCAGGTGAAGAAATACTTGATCCAAATTATATAAAAAAAGTATTACCTAATGGTGATTCAGTTACAACAATCAATGTGTCATACAGTGTTAATAGTACAGAATACCTTGATGGAAGGCTTCCATATGGAAAATTAGCAAAATTAGAAGGTTTAGACATCAGTAATACTTTTAACATAATCCGTAGAGGTAATAAATATACTTTAGAATTTTATGAAACGGTTTATCCTAAAGATGCACTTGCAAATACACCACCTATTTTACAAAAAACTATCACTTTAGATGATTTTAATTTAGATGAACTCTCTCAAATCCAGTAATCATTATATATTTAATACCTACTCCATCTCCCCTAACCTCTTACCTATCTTCACCTTAACCATTAATGGAACTTTTAAGGTTACTACACTTTCCATAATATATTTAATATCATTAATAGCCTTATTTAATTCGTCTCTGTTATTTTCTGGTATTTCAAAGAGTAACTCGTCATGAACCTGATTAACTAATTGAATAGCACTATTTCCTTTCTTTTTAATAAAATTGTCTACTTCAATCATTGCCTTCTTTATTATATCCGAGTTACTTGCCTGGATTGGCATATTGACTGCTTCTCTTAGAATTCCTTGACTGAATTTTGAATTAAATGACTTTGTATCAAACCATCTCTTTCTTCCAAGTATTGATGTTGTTACTCCAGATGTTTTTACATCATTTTTTGCTTTATCAATATATTCTTTAACACCAATATATTTTTTAAAATAGTTTTGAATAAATTCATTAGCTTCATCAATAGATACACCTAGATCATCTGATAATGAAAATGCTGATATCCCATATATTATTGAAAAATTAATAACCTTTGCAATATTTCTCTCCTCGTGTGTGATTGTAGTTTTTGAAAAAAGTAACTTTGCAGTTTCTTCATGAACATCAAGATTGTTATTAAATGAATAACAAAGAAGTTTATCATTACTTAAATGAGCTAGTATTCTTAATTCAATTTGAGAATAATCAAATGACACAAATGTCATATTTTCATCTGCAATAAATATATTTCTGATGTCTTTTGCATATTCCCCTTTTGAAGGAATTGTTTGAAGACTAGGAGATTTTGATGTAATCCTTCCTGTTATTGAACCTAACTGAAAGAATTCAGAATATATTCTGCTATTCTCCTTATTAACTTCCTTTCCCAGAGGAATTATATAGCTGGTTAAAAGTTTTGAATTAACTCTGTAGTCTAATAAAAGTTTACAAATCTCAAATGAATCATAGTACTTTTTCAAATATTCTCCATCAATCCTATATCCTTTCTTATTCTTCTTGTATACAGGTAGCCTCAATTCATCAAAAAAAATACTTTGCAATTGTTTGTTAGAAGAGATGTTAAACTCATGCCCCACTACCTTGTATATCATATTACTAATATGTTCTATTCTTTCAGAAAATTCATTCTTTAAAAATTCTAATTTATCTAAATCAATTTTAATTCCAGTTTTTGATAAATTTAAAATTATCGGTATAAGTGGTCGCTCTATGGAAAAAAATAATTCATTTATTTCAGGTATAGAATCTTTTTTTAAAAGCACCTCAAACAAATTTAACAGGAATTTAAAATCAACTTCCTCTTTTTTAAAATCAATTGACAAGTCACCATATAGACTTAAAAGTATTTTTAATTCATCAAAATTTAAAATAGAGTCATCTAATACTTGTATATCATCATTATTGCGTACAAAAACATTAAACGTCGAGATCATGCCATCGCTCCCCTTATTTATACATTTAGCCTCGTCTATTGTGTCGGCAAAGGTTTTTACACTATACCCCATGTAATACTTATTTACACGTTTCGCTGTTTTTTCAAGTATATCAACGAAAACCATATTTTCAACATTATCTGTATTCGGTTTAATGTACAACAAGTATAAACACCCATTCTTGAAACCATCGAATCCTTTCGTGAACCCCTCCACACACTCTGTTTTCGTACAAATCTTTTGTTCACCGTTATTGAAATATTTAGAAATTGAAATATCTAATTTTTTTATATCCAATTTATGAACTTCATTTATGAAAATACTAGACGATATAGTTTTATCTTTATATATGTTCTTTAACTCTTCATATTGAACTATTGTTGCTAATTCTTTTGAAAGATAGGCATCTGATTTCTTTTCTATTAGTAGTCTTTGTATCCTTCCATTTATTTCATTAATATGACCATATATATTATCAATTGAACCATATTTACTTATTAAATCTTTTGCTCCTTTTTCACCTATTCCCCTTACTCCAGGGATATTATCAGATGTATCCCCCCTTATACCTTTGTATTCAATTAACTCTATTGGTTTAAATCCCCATTCTGAAACAAATGTCCTTTCATCATATATACAAAAATCAGAGAAGGTCTTTCCAGGCATTACTACTTTTGTTGTATCTGTTATTAATTGAAGTAAATCCCTATCTCCTGAGAAGATATATATTTCAGGAGCATATTCAATTTCATCTTTTTTAGTATTATTTTTCTTGCTTTTAGTATCACTTAATATTCTATTTCTAACCGTTAGTATTAAATCATCTGCTTCATATCCTTTTTTTGAGAATATATTAAAATTTGATTTCTTTAGTATGCTTTTAAGATTTTTGAATTGCTGTAATAGCCCCTCATCCATTTTTGATCTATTCGCCTTGTATTCAGAATATATTTTTTTTCTAAATAAATCCTTAGAACTTTCATCAAAACATATATATATTCTTGTTTTTATCTCTTTATTTGTTCCTGTTTTTGTGTCTTTTCTTTCTGCATAATAGAACCTATCCAGGGTCTTGAAAAACATTGATAAAAAACCATATATTGCACCTGTTTCAATTCCAATTGAATTAGTTAAATGAGGATATGCGTGGTATGCTCTATGAAACAGTGAATTGCCATCAAATATTAAATATCTTCTGGAACAATTATTGTTTACATTATTCATTCATTAATTTTTCAAATTCATCATGCGTTAAAACTTCATTCTTCAACAATTCTTCAGCTACTCTATCAAGTTTGTTTCTTGCATCTGAAAGAATACTGTAAGCTTTTTCAAAAGCAAATGTGACCAATTTTTGAACCTCTTCATCAATCTTATACCCTGTTTTACCTGAGTATGCCTTTGAAGATTCTCCATATAGTCCTACCGTATCATCAAAATCCGACTTATTGCCATATTTAACAGGGCCTAATACATCACTCATTCCATACCTCATAACCATACTTCTTGCAAGAGATGTCGCTTTTTCAATATCATTACTTGCCCCATTAGTAACCTCTCCAAAAACAAGTTTCTCTGATGCATATCCACCAAGCATGTGAATAAGAGAAGTAAGAAATCTTGATTTTGTTTCAAGCTGAGAATCCTTTTGAGGCAGGTATATTGTAACACCACCGGCACTTCCTCTTGGTTTTATCTCAATCTTATGTACAGGATCTGAATTAGGAAGAAATTTTGAAACAACTGCATGACCTGCTTCATGATAAGCAATTGTCTTCTTCTCTTCGTCACTAACATATGAATTCCTTGCAGAACCCATTGTAACCTTTACTGCTGCTTCCTCCAAATCAGCATCAGTAATAGTTTTTCTGTTAGCCATTGCTGCAATAATTGCTCCCTCATTAAGCATATTCTCTAAATCAGCACCGGTAAAACCAGCCGTTCTTTTTGCAAGTGCATCAAAATTTACATCATTATCCAGTGGCTTATTTTTTGAATGAACCTTAAGTATTTCTATCCTTCCTTTTGTGTCTGGATAGTTCAATGTAACAAGTCTATCAAATCTTCCAGGTCTTAAAAGAGCTGGATCAAGTACATCAGGTCTATTTGTTGCTGCTATAACTATAACATTTGTAGTCGAATCAAAACCATCCATTTCAACCAATATCTGATTTAATGTTTGTTCAGTGTGACCAGAATTTAATACAGTTCCTCTTTTCCTACCAATTGCATCTATTTCATCTATGAATATTAAGCTAGGAGCTATTTTTCTTGCTTTCATAAATAGATCTCTAACTCTTGAAGCTCCTGCTCCAACAAGCATTTCTTCAAATTCTGAACCTGATACAGAAAAGAATCGTACACCAGCCTCACCAGAAACAGCCTTTGCAAGTAATGTTTTACCTGTACCAGGAGGACCTGATAAAAGAACTCCTCTTGGAATTCTTGCACCCATTGAAATAAACTTCTTGGGGTTTCTTAAAAACTCAACAACTTCCTCAAGCTCCTTCTTTGCCTCATCAGCACCAGCTACAGAAGCAAAAGTTACATCCTGTCTTTTACCAAAAAGGATCCTTGCTTTAGATTCACCAAATGAAAACACACCTGCTCCACCTTTATTCATTTGCCTAAAGAAAATGAATAACCCAACTATAAGCATTACAGTTAGTAGAATGGAAAGAATAGATGATAAATGATAATTTACAGCGTCCTCTAAGTATATTGTAGGGTTATTTCCTGATACATTAATTCCGTTTGTTGAAAATAGAGTGACAATATTTGTTCCGCTGCTTATTGTTGCATCTTCAGTAGTATATGTTCCCTGTGATTTTTTATAGTAGCCTGTAACATCGTTTCCAACTACAGTTACCTTTGAAAAGTCACCTGACTTTATATCATTTACTAAAATTGAGATTGGAACTGACTTCGATGTTGTATTACCAGTCAGTGAAAATCCATACATTGCAAACAGAAAAGCAATTGCAATAAAAGAATATATTATTATATTACGATTTTTATTAACAGAAGGAGGTAATTTTCCTCTCAATTTCCTAATGTTAACTACACCTCTTGATGATGTCGTTGTTTTTGATTTACTATCAGTATTTTTATTATCAATATTTTCTTTATTTCCTTTTTTCATAACACACTTAGTACCTAATTTGACGACGACTGGGATCGAACCAGTGACCCTAGGCTTATGAGTCCTATGCTCTACCTAACTGAGCTACGCCGCCATAACAAACTGTAGCTCAAAATATATTTGCGGGGGTAAGATTCGAACTTACGACCTTTAGGTTATGAGCCTAACGAGCTACCACTGCTCTACCCCGCGGTTAAATACAAGGTATATGATATATTATATTGCGAAAAAATGCAAGATATACGCACGTAATTATCAATCAGTTTTAAGCCTTGAAATGTAAGTATAATAGGAACGTATCCCTTTAGGGAATTGACATTGAAAGAAATCCCCTACTCTTAAAAATATTTATCTACACTGCAGGTTTGGTAATTGAAAAATGAATAAACTCATATTGCATTAAAATATATTTTATTTGGGGAAAATAAAGTATAAATGAATATATTTTCCATTATCGTCTTGCGTATAGGACAAAAAAGGTGTAATATTGTCCTATGGACCAGATACTTAGAACATTATTGCTAGACTGGAGGGAACAAAAGCTTCCAAAAACCATCAAAAGAGACATTCAGTTAGATGTAACTGCTCAAAGTAGCGTCCGTAATGCAACCATTATTACTGGATTCAGGCGTGTTGGTAAGACCTATTTACTCTATGAGGCAATAGAACGATTGCTAAAAACATATACCCATGAAGATGTAGTCTATATTAATTTTGAAGATGAACGTATCACAACTCCAACAACTGACTTACTTACAGATTTAATACCTCAAGCACAATCGTTGTATGGCAAAAAGCCAAGATACCTGTTTCTTGATGAGTTACAACTTATTCCGAATTGGTCAAAATGGGTAAGACGTATATTAGATACAGAGGAAATAGAGATATTTATCACTGGATCAAGTTCGAAGATGAGTAGTTATGAATTACCAACGGAACTTCGAGGAAGAAGTTGGGATATTCATGTATTTCCACTTTCTATCGAAGAGTTTCTGCGATTTAAAAATGAAACTATAGATTTTGTAAACCTTAAATACCGACAAGGAGAACGGGCGCGTTTTCAATATCTTTTTGAAGAATATTTACGATTTGGAGGACTACCAGCAGTGGTACTAACTGATGAAGTAAAAAAATCTGAATTATTACAAATATACTTTCAAACTGTCGTACAAAAAGAAATAGGAGAGAGATTCACAATTGAAAATGGTGTAGCACTCAAAACACTTTTAAAGATATTGATTAATTCAAATGCTATAAGTATCAGTAAACTCACTAATACAATTAAAAGTATGCAGATACCTGTTGGAAAATCAACAATAAACAATTATATATCGTACGTCGAAAGCTCTTATTTTATGAAACAACTGTATATTAGTGCTACTTCTGTGGTAAACCAAATTCAATACCCCAGAAAAGTATATTTTGTTGATACTGGTTTTATTACAGCTCTTTCTATTAAATTTTCAAAAAACTTAGGAAGACTTTTGGAAAATGCAGTATATAACAAACTTTCACAAAAATATGACACAATCTATTATTACAAGGACGACAATGATAATGAAGTGGACTTTGTCATCATGAACGAAGGAAAAGTTACAGAGCTGTACCAAGTTTCATACGATATCTCCGACGAAGAAACACAAAAAAGAGAAGTCAAATCACTCTTAAAAGCAGGGAAAAAATTTAATTGCTCTACACTTCGTTTAGTAACAATGACTTCTTCTTTAGCACTTCCAGAAGAGATAGAAGTTATATCACCAGAAAAGATATTGTAAATGAATGCCTTGATTTAATTACAGTAATCTTCTATTGTTCCTATCTATTGATATATATATAACACATCAACTGAACTTCCACCGTTAATGTATTTGTATATATTTTCAAGAGTATCTTGTGACATACTTTCATCTAGTTTTGCTTCATTCATTAATGGTCTTAGATTATCAGTTATTGTATTGTATTTAACGTTTTCATTTGCTTTTTTGTAATCGAAAATAGAAAGAGAATATTTGTTATAAAGGGGTATAAATGATTCAATAAAATTTTCAATACTGCTGTATTGGAAATGAATGGTATTAAATCATTAATTATATCCTGCCTATAATTATTGAAAATGCATAGTAATTTTTTATCCAGTGCAATTTTAGATTCTAGATCTGTTTTAATATATAATAGAGAATATCGTGAATAAGGAGAAGTAGGGATAGGCAAAAGAGAAAAAATGCAGTAGAATGGGATTAGTAATAATTCATCAAACTGCCATTATGATAGAGTATAGCAAATTATCAAAATATCCACGAGTGTTTCTTTCCTTTACTGGAATAACCGTTCCTGAATTTATCATCGTGTTGGATAAATTTAAAAGTGCGTATGGCATATATGAACAGGAGTTGTTTGCAAAAAAGAAGATT